>NZ_JABDWM010000003.1:0-403091 GCF_019685295.1 Rhizobium sp. NLR22b | reverse complement strand
AACACAAACCAGCAATCGCCAATCCGCTTGAGTTTCTTTAGAACGAAAGACTTCGTCGCCAGCAGCGCCGCCGCCCTCGTTCAGTGAGTGGGCTTATAGAACCTTCCCCTTTTCTAAGTCAACTGCCATTCCAAAAGTTTTTTGACATTTTTGTAACAGGCTGATTTGACTGCTATTTTCTCCAGGTTCCTTATCCACAGGCGGCGTTTTCGCGACAAATTTCCGAAGTTTTCTTTATCGGCTGGTCAAAAAATCCTCGAATTGCCACCCGTCACCGGCGAAAGATCGCGTGAAAACAGAGCTTTGAGCCAATTTATAGTTAATCGAGGATTAAATTGACGCCGGCCGGCGAGCTTTAAATTTCCGTCACAAATCAGCAGCTGCAATTTCGGAACCTATCACCGTTTGAGGTGTTGTCTTTCCCATTGAAGGAAGGAGACCGACATGGCTGCCAACACCGATGACATCAGAGCATCTGTCAGCAAGGACATCGCTGCGCTCCAGCAGGAAGTCTCTCGTCTGCAGAAGATGATTTCCGCCCAAGGCGCCGAGGCCTATTACGAAGTCCGCGGCCGCGCCGGCAAGGCCTACGATGAAGCCCTGCCCCGCGCCAAAAACGCCGTCGCCCAAATCCGGGCCGAAGGAGCAGCCGCTGCGGGCGCCGCCCGCGAGCATGCGGCCGCAACGACCACCGCACTGGTGCTTGCCGGGGCGGTCGGCTTCCTCTTTGGCTACCTGCTGTCCGGCAATTCACAGCCGCAGCCTCGCCATTGGTGGCACTAAACCCTCAATCCGCCCAGGAGCCGACTTTTTTACGCACTCCGCCGATCAATCTTTGGCAGGGTGCGTAAATGCTTATGTCTCAGAAAAACCAATTTTTAATGCAAGGGGTGGAACATAAAAACGAAAGGGAGGACGACAATGGAAAACAAGAGGGCCAATTGCATCATTGAAGTCAGCGTCGACGGCGTCAACGGCCGTTACGCGGTCGGCATCATGAATATGCGTCAGGCGCTCGAGCTGCCGGAAATGCCAAGCCTGTCCTATACTCATCCCGACCCGGCGAAAGCCGCTGCCGGCATCGTCGTCAGCCGCAAGGAGCTCGCCGGCTTCATGGCCTGCCGCTAAGGCGGCGCGAGCGACAGGTTTTTCGCCCAGACGGCGCTTTATCCGAGGCGCTGACGTCGTTTTTGCAACCCCATCATTCCCTGGTTTTAGTTGTCATGCTGGCATCGTTGTGCGGTTCGTGCCAAGAAGCGGCATCGAGGCTGGACAGGGATGGCAGATGAGGGATCGGCGCCCATCACATAAGACGCGCGAGCGGCTGAAGCCTGCCGCCGACACGGCAGGCAAGCGGGTCACCCTTCCGCGCGCCCTTTCCAAACTCGGCTATTGCTCCCGTACCCAGGCCGAACGGCTGATTGCCGAAAGCCGCGTGGCCGTCGACGACCGTATCGTCAGCGATGCCTCTGCATGGGTCGATCTTTCGACGGCGAGGATCAGTGTCGACGGACTTGTCATCGCTGCAGAGGCGAAAATCTATCTGATGCTCAACAAGCCACGCGGGCTCGTCACGACCCGCCATGACCCCGAGGGCAGGCCGACGGTCTATGATTGCCTCAAGAATTTCGACATCCCGCACCTCTCTCCGGTCGGCCGGCTCGACAAGGCAAGCGAAGGCCTGCTGCTTTTCACCAATGACACCGAGTTCGCCCAGACCCTGCTCGATCCGATCACCCATGTGACGAAAACCTATCATGTCCAGATCGACCGCCTCATGGACGACGAGGAAATTGCCGCTATGACATCCGGCATCCGCCATGACGGCGAGTTGCTGACGGCAACCGCCACACGACGCCTGCGCCAGGGCGACAGGAACTCTTGGATCGAGGTCGAGCTCGATGAAGGCCGCAATCGCCAGATCCGCCGTATGCTGGAGGCGCTCGGCACCGAATGCTTGCGCCTTGTGCGGGTCGCCATCGGCGGGCTCGAACTCGGGGAACTTCCAAAGGGCGCCGTGCGTGCGTTGACAGAGGCAGAGTTGCAGGGGTTGCGTCGACGAGCCGGCATGGAAAGGGCGAGACGTTGACCGATGTGCCGGAGATCGAGCCGCATGAATTCTGGCAGGAGATCCATCCGCCCGGCACCTTTCCCGACGATCGGGAATTCACCACCTTCTATGTCGCCACGCTGGAAGACGGCCGCCAGCTTCGCCTGCCGATACGCGTGTTGGCAGATGGCGATCACGCCCTCGCTTCGCTGATCGTCAACCAGGCGAGCTTCGCCGTCCTCGACGCGTTGGCCGACGGTCTCGCCGAAAAGATCAGACCCATGGGCGTCGATGTCGTCGCCGGCCTGCCGACGCTCGGCTTGACGCTTGCCGCCGCCGTTGCGCAGAAGCTCGGCCACGGCCGCTACGTCCCTCTCGGCACCTCGCGCAAGTTCTGGTACCGCGACGAACTCTCCGTTCCTCTGTCTTCGATCACCACCCCGACACAGGACAAGCGCCTCTATATCGATCCGCGCATGCTGCCGCTGCTGACCGGACGGCGCGTCGCCCTGATTGACGACGTCATTTCCAGCGGCGCCTCGATCGTCTCGGGCCTTGACCTGCTGACGGCCTGCGGCATCGAACCTGTCGTTATCGGCGCGGCCATGCTGCAATCGGAGCGGTGGCGCGATAGCCTCGCAGCCGCCAGGCCGCAGTGGGTCGCGCGCATCCGCGGTGTCTTCGCAACGCCCCTGCTGGAGCGGAATGCCGGGGGTCGCTGGCAGGTTTCGGCCCGATCGAAGACATGAGATTGTTCAATTTTTGCCGGCTGGCGCCTCTGTACAGCAGATGAGGAACGACTACAGTCCGCCCAAGGCAGTCACCCGGAAATCTGCAGCGGTTCCGGTACAGCGACATACCCCCATCGATGAAACACCGGATCCGCCCATGTCGTTCGAGCAAGCATCCCTGCTGATCCTTCTGCTGGCGATGCTCATTCTCTTCTCGCTCGAGCGCATACGCATCGAGGTGACTGCGATTGCCGGCCTGCTCGCCGGATATGCGCTCGGACTTTATCCGGCCGACCAGATCTTCGCGGGCTTCGCCAGCCCCGTCGTTATCACCGTCATCGAAATCCTGCTGATCGTTCAGGTGCTGGCGCGCGCCAAACTCTTCAACAACCTCGCTGCGCGTGTCGCGGCCGCAAGACCCTCGAACTTCAAGATCATATCAGGCGCTTCCTCGCTTGCCGGCGTTCTTTCCATCTTCATGAACAATATCGGCGCCTTTGCAATCACCTTGCCGGTGGCGCTGCGGCTCGGCGTGGCACTCTCAATCCCCCGCCGTCAGCTCGTCATGCCCATCTCGTTTGCCGCCCTGCTCGGCGGCCTCGTCTCGCTGATCGGCACGCCGGCCAACCTGCTCGTCAGCGACGCGCTTGCCAAGACGTCCGGTGCGCGCTTTCATTTCTTCGATTTCAGCTATGTCGGGCTGCCAGTCGCAATCGCCGGCATCCTGCTCATCGCCGTTCGGGTCCGATACTTGTTTCCGGAACCTGACGCAGTGCCGGCAACGCTCGCCCAGGGCTCGCGGCGCATCGTCGTCGAACGTCGCATTCCGGATGCTTCGCCGCTGATCGGCACACGGCTTTCCGTGTGTCTGACCCGCTTCGGCATCAAACCGCACGCGCTGATCCGTAACGGCAATTTTGTGTTTGGCCCGCTCGACCAGTCGATGGTCTGCGCGGGCGACGTGCTGCTTGCCGAAGGCGCCGATGACATCTTTGCCGGCCTTGCCGCCACACAATCCCTGGTGGCTGATGCCCATCTGGACGGTCCGCCGCCGGATTTTACCCGGGTCGAAACCGTCGTCATGCCCGAAAGCACGCTGGTGGGTTCGCGCATCAGCTCGCTCGAAGTCTTCCACCATCGCGGCATCGCAGTCACTGCTCTTTCCATGCGCACACCGCGCATCGAAGGCCGCTTTCTCGATCTGCAACTGTCGATCGGCGATATTTTGACGCTGGAAGGGCCGCGCTCGGCAATCGCCGAAGCGCTGGAGGAAAGCGAGTGCCTGCCGCTTGCTCCGACAGCGTTAGCCGAACCGGCCATCCTCTCCTGGCGGCCTTTCGCATTATTTGCCTGCGGCGTCGCGGCGTCGGCGGCGGGCCTGCATCCCGAGGTCGCTTTTGCGGGTGTCGTCCTCGTCCTCGCTTTGCTCAATCATCTCAACATCCGGCAGGGGATGGCCGACCTCAACTGGCCGATCATCATCATGCTCGCGGCGATGATTCCGATCGGCCAGGCAGTGGCCAGCACCGGGGCGGCCGAAGCCATTGCCGGCTGGCTGAGCCTCATCGTGCCGGTTAACCATCCGCTTTCCGGCATCGCCCTCATCCTCTTCCTCGCGATGGCGCTGACGCCCTTCGTCAACAACGCGACCGTCGCAATCGTGCTCGCCCCGATCGCACTCGAATTTGCGAAGATCGGGCGGCACGCACCCGACGCCTATCTGATCGCGGTCGCCGTCGGAGCCTCGCTCGATTTTCTGACGCCCTTCGGCCATCACAACAACACGCTGGCGATGGGCGTCGGCGGCTACCGCTTCAGCGACTTCCCGCGGGCCGGCTGGCCGCTTGCCGTCGCAACTTACGGCCTCGCTCTGTTTCTTCTGGTTCTGTTCTGGCTGTGATGCCATAGTCGGCTCGGCTTGAACTTCGCCGGTAATGAAACTAGAGCAGGAAGCCTTCAGCCAAAGACAAGGACAGTCGAACGCCGTGCGAATCCTCTCCGAAGCCCATTTCCCGGAACTGCCGAACTACTATCGCGGCAAGGTGCGCGAGAATTACGACCTTCCCGACGGACGCCGCATCATCGTCAGCACTGATCGCCTCAGCGCTTTCGACCGTATTCTTACCTGTATTCCCTATAAGGGCCAGGTGCTGACGCAGACCGCACGTTACTGGTTCGAGGCGACGAAGGACATTTGCCCGAACCATGTGCTCGACTATCCCGATCCGAACGTGGTCATCGGCAAGCGGCTCGACATCCTGCCGGTTGAAATCGTCGTGCGCGGTTATCTCGCCGGCACCACCGGCACCTCGATCCTGACCCTCTATAAGAAGGGTGAGCGGGAGATGTACGGCATGCGTCTGCCGGACGGTATGCGCGACAATCAGATCCTGCCGGAACCGGTCATTACGCCGACCAGCAAGGAATTCGACGGAGGCCATGACGAACCGCTGACGCCTGCCGAAATCGTCACGCGAGGACTTCTGACCAGCCACCAGTGGGAAACCTTGTCGAAATATGCGCTTGCGCTCTTTGCCCGCGGCCAGGAAATGGCCGCGAAGCGAGGCCTGATCCTCGTCGATACCAAATATGAATTCGGCACCGATGGCGACGGCAACATCATCCTCGCCGATGAGATCCACACGCCGGACAGCAGCCGCTACTGGCTTGCCGACAGCTACCCGGCAAGCTTTGCCGCCGGAAAGCGGCCGGAAAGTTTCGACAAGGATTTCGTCCGCGCCTGGGTGGCGGAGCGTTGCGACCCCTACAAGGATGAAATCCCTGAAATCCCAACCGAACTGATCGAGCAGACCTCGGCCGTCTATATCAGGGCCTACGAGGCGATAACCGGCGAGCGTTTTGTTCCCGACAATAGCGGCGAGACGCCGCTTGCCCGTGTCCGAAACAATCTCGCCCGCTATTTCCCTTGAAAAGGCGACACGAGAGCCGCCGGGCCTTGCATCGGCTTGGCAGTTTTCGCTGAATAGCGCTAGCATCGGCAAAAAGGGATACCGGGCGCGGCCCGGCGGGGGACGGATGGTAAGAAGGCCGAGACGCAAGGCCGAGGAAACGCGACAGGACATCCTCTCCATGGCGGAGATGCTGTTTCGCGAACGTGGCTTCGCCGCGGTGTCGATCGCCGATATATCAGGCGCGCTGCACATGTCGCCCGCCAATGTCTTCAAGCATTTCCGTTCCAAGGTGGCACTGGTCGATGCCATCGCCGGGCGACATCTCGACAATGCCGCCGAGCGTTTTGTCCCTCTCGACCAGACCATGCCCGCGAAAGAGCAACTGCTTCGCTTCGTCCTGCGCCTGCTGGAGGGCCATCTGCAGGATATCCAGAAGAGCCCTTACATCTTCGAAATGGTGCTTTCGACCATCGAAGCCAAACTCGAAGCCGGCAATCGCTATCGCGCCCGTATCGAGGAGAAAATCGGCGAGATCATCCGCAAAGGCATGGTGGAAGGACGTTATCATTGCCGCGATCCCGAGCGTGCGGCGCAGACCGTCGCCGATGTGCTTGCCTGCGTGCTGCACCCTGTCCTCATCGTCCGCGACGACAAGGAGACGCTGGTGCATCGTGCCGAGGAAATCGTCGGCTTCGTCGATGCCGCACTGCAAAATAGCGCTTGCTAAGTGACGGTTGCTGACTTACGTCACTTCGTAAAGCTTTTGTTAGACTCGGGATTATGGCATTTGAGGCCAAGCTCATCCTGACGCTTACATAAGCCTGCGCTCGGCCCGGCCGGGCCCGTGGATCGAACGGCGATTGCCACCGCATGAGGGAATTCAGAATGATTCGGCGTGCCGTCCTCATCTCCTCGGCCCTGCTGGCCGGCGCATTGCTTGGCGCCTGCAGCGACAATGCCGGCAAGCCCGCGGGCAATGCCGGCGCGGCCGCGCAGCAGGCGATCCCCGTCGGCGTGATCGCCTTGACGAAGGCGAATTTCCCGATCACGACAATTCTTCCTGGCCGCGCCGAAGCTTTCCAGACGGCCGATATCCGGCCGCAGGTGAGCGGCATCATCCGCGAGATCGCCTTCAAGGAAGGCGGCGAGATCAAGAAGGGCGACCTTCTCTATCAGATCGAGGATGCGCCCTATATCGCCGCCGTCGAGCAGGCTAAGGCGGCCATCTCCAAGGCCGAGGCGAGCGTGCCGAGCGCTGAAAGCAATCTCGAACGCTACCAGCGCCTCGTCGGCAGCGGCGCCACCCAAATCGAATACGAGACGGCGAGAACGACGCTTCTCCAGGCGAAGGCCGAGGTCGAGGCGGCAAAGGCTGCCCTTTCCGCGGCACAGATCGACCTCGACCATACGAAGATCGTCGCGCCCTTCGACGGCGTCATCGACCAGACCGCCTACAATATCGGCAACGTCGTCTCGGCCAACCAGACGACGGCGCTGACGACGATCCGGCAGCTCGATCCGATCTATATTTCGCTGACGGAATCGAGCACCAACCTGCTGAGGCTGCGCGATGCGATGGCCGCCGGCGATATCAAGGGCGCGGAGAATGTCGCCTTCCACCTGATCCTTGAAGACGGCAAGGAATATAATCAGCAGGGGAAGCTCGACATGTCGAAGCAGGTGGTCAGCGAGACCACAGGCACCTTCATCATCCGTGTGCTCTTCCCCAATCCCGATCGCATCGTCCTGCCCGGCATGTATGTCCGCGCCACGGTCGCGCTCGGCGCCGAAACCGGTTATGCGCTGCCGCAGCTGGCGACGAGCCGTGACGCCAACGGCCGGTTGACGGCGCAATTCGTTTCCGCCGACGGCAAGGTCGAAACCCGCGCCTTCGAGAACAGCTCGCCCTCTAATAATTCCTGGCTGGTAACCGAAGGCATCAAGGACGGCGATCAGCTGGTCGTCACCGGTCTGCAGTCGGTCACGGCGGGCATGCCGGTGAAGCCGGTTCCGATGGAGATCAACGACAATGGCGTGGTCGTGGCTGCCGAGCAGCCCGCGGCCGGTGACGCTGAGAAGCCCGCAGCGAAGTAATCGCTGCGAGGCCGCATCGTCACCGTCTCAGCCGCACAGGAACAACCAATGGCCAAGTTTTTCATCCGACGTCCGATTTTCGCCTGGGTCATTGCGATCACCATCATGCTCGCCGGCCTGCTGGCGATCTTCACCCTGTCGATTTCGCAATATCCCGACATCGCCCCGACGACGGTGCGCATCAACGCCACCTATCGCGGCGCCAGCGCCGAGACCGTCGAAAAATCGGTAACGACGATCATCGAAGACGGCATGACCGGCCTGGACGACCTCACCTATATGACTTCGACTTCGTCGACCGGATCGGCCAGCATCCAGCTCACCTTCGGAACCAGCATCGATCCCGACATCGCCCAGGTGCAGGTGCAGAACAAGCTGCAGCTGGTCCAGTCGCAGCTTCCGGGCGACGTTATCGATGCCGGCATCAGCGTGACGCGCTCGACTTCGAGCATTCTCCTCGTCGGCTCGCTCGTTTCAACTGACGGCAAGCGCAATTCGGTCGATCTCGGCAACATCATGTCGACCTCCATCGAGGACCAGATCCAGCGCCTGGAAGGCGTGGGCAGCATCAACGTCTTCGGTTCCGGATACGCCATGCGCATCTGGCTCGATCCCTTCAAGCTGGTGAAATACCAGCTGACGCCGAGCGACGTCACAGCAGCGATCCAGGCGCAGAACACCCAGGTCTCCGTCGGTTCGCTCGGCGCCCAGCCGACGATCCCCGGTCAGCAGCTCAATGTCACCATCACCGCGCAAAGCCAGCTCACCACCGTCGCCGACTTCGAGCACATCATCCTGAAGGTCGAAAAGGACGGCGCGACGGTGCGCCTGAGCGATGTCTCGCGCATCGAGATCGGTCAGGAAAGCTACGGCGGCAGTTCGCGCTACAACGGCCTGCCTTCGAGCGGTTTCGCCGTCAACCTCGCAATCGGCGCCAACGCCATCGATACCGCCGCACGCGTTCGATCCGCGCTCGATGTCATCGGCCGCACCTTGCCGGAAGGTGTGAAGATCACCTATCCCTATGACACGACGCCCTTCGTGGAGCTGTCGATCGAGAAGGTCGTGCATACACTGATTGAGGCAATCGTGCTCGTTTTCGTGGTGCTGCTCGTCTTCCTGCAGAATCTGCGCGCCACGCTCATTCCGACCATCGCCGTTCCGGTGGTGTTGCTCGGCACCTTCGGGGTGCTGGCGGCCACCGGCTATTCGATCAATACCTTGACGATGTTCGCCATGGTTCTGGCGATCGGCCTTCTCGTCGACGATGCGATCGTCGTCGTCGAAAACGTCGAGCGCATCATGTCCGAAGAGAAGCTTTCGCCGCTCGAAGCGACGGAGAAATCGATGGGCGAGATCACCGGCGCCATCGTCGGCATTGCGCTCGTGCTGACCGCCGTCTTCATTCCGATGGCCTTCTTCGGCGGCTCGACCGGCATCATCTATCGCCAGTTTTCGATCACCATCGTCTCGGCCATGCTGCTGTCGGCGCTCGTCGCCATCGTGCTGACGCCGGCGCTCTGCGCCACGATGCTGAAGCCGGTCAGCGAACACGGGAAACACCGCGTCGGCGACTGGTTCAATCGCAACTTCACGCGCTCGACCAACGGCTATGTCTGGACTATCGGCTATCTCTTGAAGCGGCCGATCCGCGTCATGCTGGTCTTCCTTCTCGTCGGCGCCGGCTGTGCCTATCTTTTCACCCGGCTGCCGAGTTCCTTCCTGCCGCAGGAAGATCAGGGCGTGCTGCTGACCATCGTCACCACGCCGCCAGGCTCGACCACGCAGCAGACGCAGGCCGTCGTCGAGAAGGTGGAGCACTATTATCGCGAGAAGGAGAAGGATGCCGTCGAGTCCGTCTTCGGCGCACTCGGCTTTGGCTTCAGCGGCTCCGGCCAGAACAGCGCCATCGTTTTCACCAAGCTCAAGGATTTTTCGCTGCGCACCGATCCAAATCTGAGCGCTCAGTCGGTCGTCAACCGGGCCCTGCGCAGCTTCTTTGCGATGCGCGAGGCACAGGTTTTCGCGCTCCTGCCGCCGGCGATTCAGGGCCTCGGCGTGTCGAGCGGCTTTTCCATGTATCTCGTCGATACCGGCGGCCACGGCAGCGACGCGCTGACGGCTGCTTCCAAGCGGCTGATCCAGATGGGCAACAGCTCGGGTAAAATCGTGGCGCTGCGCAGCAGCAACAAGGAAGTCGAGCCGCAGATGCGCATCGTGCTCGATCAGGAGAAGATCGGCGCCATGGGCGTCGACATCGCCTCGGTCAATTCGATGTTGTCGATCATCTTCACCGGCCGCGACGTCAACGACTTCACCCTGAACGGCGAGATCAAGCCGGTCTACGTCCAGGGCGACGCGCCCTTCCGCATGCAGCCGGACGATCTTAATCACTGGTATGCCCGCAACACGGCCGGCGAGATGGTGCCCTTCTCCGCCTTCACCAAAACCGAATGGGTGAAGGGCGCACCTTCGCTTGCCCGCTTCAACGCCGTCAGCGCCATTCCGCTCGATGGCGCCGCCGCGCCCGGCGTGTCATCCGGCGATGCCATGAACGAAATGGAAGCGCTGACCGAGCAACTCGGCGGCGGTTACACCGTCGCCTGGCAGGGCATTTCCTACCAGGAGCGCCTTTCCGGCTCACAGGCGCCGATGCTCTATGCAATCTCGGTTCTCGTCGTCTTCCTCTGCCTGGCAGCGCTTTACGAGAGCTGGTCGATCCCCTTCTCGGTAATCATGGCAGTGCCGGTCGGCGTCCTTGGTGCTCTGGCGGCGGCAACACTCTTCGGCCAGTCCAACGATGTGTATTTCAAGGTCGGCTTGCTCACCACGATCGGCCTGGCGGCGAAGAACGCGATCCTGATCGTCGAATTCGCCAAGGATCGCACGGAAAGCGGCATGGGGCTTTTCGAGGCGACACTGGAGGCGGCGCGGCTGCGCCTGCGGCCGATCATCATGACATCGCTTGCCTTCATTCTCGGCGTCGTGCCTCTGGCGATCGCTACGGGCGCGGGCTCGGCGGCCCAGAACGCTATCGGCCTCGGCGTTCTCGGCGGCATGCTGTCGGCAACGATGCTCGGAATTTTCTTCGTGCCGTCCTTCTACGTCGTCATTCGACGCATCTTTGCCACACGCGACAAAAATGCGGCAGGAGTGTGATATAAATGCACTGTGATAATGCTGTTCCGATTGCTACATTGCGCCCGACTGCTTCGGTGTGTGTGTTTGCGGTTGGACGAGGCGCGGCTGCGATAGTGAAGCATGAAGCTTCGGACAAGAATTGACTTGCTCGAGTACAGGATGAAATGAATGGTATCTCTTCGTTTTGCCACACCGGCATTATTGTTATTACTGTCGGGCTGCGTTGTTGGCCCGGATCATGCTCCTCCTGAAATGCCGCTGCCCGCTAAATTCGGAGAAGGCGGAACAAAAAGTATAGGCGACGTTGCTACCGCAGCCTGGTGGACCGCCTTCAACGACCCCAAACTGAATGGCTATGTTCAGGCCGGCCTTGATCAGAATCTGACGGTCCAGCAGGCGATCGAACGTATCAATGCGGCCTCCGCAAACGTCACTGTCGCCGGAGCGGGCGCCCTGCCGAACCTGAACGTCGGCGCCTCTCACACGGTCAGCGGCCAGAGGGGCGAACTGCGCACGCAGTTCGACACGCGCAACACCAGCGCCGGCGACGTCCAGCTGAGCTGGCTGCTCGATCTCTTCGGGCTCTACAAGCGCAGCACCGAAAGCGCGCTCGCTTCGCTCGACTCCGCCTACGCATCGGCTGACGTTGCTAAGCTGACCCTCGTGCAGGATCTCGTCTCCAGCTATATCGACGTCCGCTATTATCAGCAGCGTCTGGCGCTTTCGAGGGCCAACCTGAAGTCTCGTCAGGAAACCTACGAACTGACCAAGTTCCAGCTGGAAGCCGGCGCTGCCTCGCGTCTCGATGTCGTTCAGGCCGAAGGCCTCGTACAGTCGACGCTCGCTGAAATTCCCGGCCTCGAAACCAACATCCGCATATCGGCCCATCACATCGCCACGTTGCTCGGCCTACCGGCCTCGGCCCTCGTCAATGAGCTGCTGAAGGGCCGCGGTCAGCCAGTATTCCGTGGCGGCATCAACTCGGGCATCCCTGCGGACCTGATCCGCAACCGTCCCGACATTCGCGTCGCCGAGCGCGATCTCGCCGCCGCAACGGCCAATATCGGTGTTGCCGAGGCCCAGCTTTATCCGAGCATCTCGCTCAGCGGCTCGATCTCGCCGTCCTACATCAACCAGCGCGGCATCCATGGCGACCTGACCCCCTGGTCCTTCGGTCCGACCCTCAACTTGCCGATCTTCGATGGCGGCCGTCTGCGCGCCAACGTCAAGTCGGCCCAGTCCACTGCCGCGACCGCCTATCTCAACTGGAAGTCGACGGTGCTGTCTGCGGTCGAACAGGTCGAGAACGCACTCGCGGCTGTCCGGCGCGACGCCCAAACGGTCGCCGCCCTACAGGCCCAGGTGAAGACCACTCAGGAAACGCTCGAACTATCGACCGCGTCCTACAAGGACGGCGCCTCGTCGCTGCTCGACGTTCTCGATGCGCAGCGCCAGGTTTCGCTTGCCCAGGCAAGCCTTGCCCAGGCGGTCCAGCAGATGGCCAAGGATTACGTCTCGCTGAACATCGCGGTCGGCGGGGGCTACGCACCCGGCGGCAAGACCACCGCGACGGTGGCGTCTGTGCCGGCAAAGGCCAAGAGCTGAGCGGCTTTTCGCCATTCTGAAATTACCAAACCCCGCGATTGCCTCGCGGGGTTTTTCATTGCCGGCAATATCCCGGAATACTCGCGCCCCAGACGAATTTGGATTCGACAAGCAGAAGGAGCTGCTATAGGACTGATTAAACGATTAATCAGAAAGCTAGATCATGGCGTCATCGCGCTCCGGACCGAACCTCAGCAGGATTGCGACCTCCCTCGGCGTTTCCATTGCCACGGTCTCCAATGCGCTTTCCGGTAAAGGTCGGGTCTCCGGCCCGTTGGTCGAACGGATCCGCGAACATGCCGCCGAACTGGGCTATGTCCCGAGCCAGGCCGGCCGAGCGCTTAGGACCGGCCGCAGCGGCGTTCTCGGCCTGGTATTGCCCGATATCGCTAATCCTCTGTTTCCGAAGATCGCACAGGCGATCGAATATGCCGCCTCCATCGCCGGTTACGGCGTGCTGATCGCCGACTCCCGTGGCGATGCTGCCGCCCAGACCGAGGCGATCGATCGTCTCGTCGAACGCGGCGTCGACGGCCTGATCATTGTTCCCCGCCGCGCCACCCGCATTTCGTCCGCCGCTTGCCCAGTCGCTCTCATCGACACCCCCTCGACGCCAGGCAACACCGTTTCAGCCGACCATTGGCAGGGCGGCCGCGAAATTGCTCTCCATCTCGCGGACCTCGGCCACCAGCGCATCCTCATCATCGGCAACAACCAGGAATCCAGCGTTCAGAACGACCGCGCCGATGGGATTCGCGCCGGTATGCACGCGGGCATGCATGCCGAAACGCTGTGGATCGGGAAGGTGGAGCAGGATGGCGGCAGCGGCTGTCCGCTCGGCCTCGCCGAAAAGGTGCGGGAGGGTTTTACCGCTTTCGCGGCTCTCTCCGATCTGCAGGCGTTGCGCGCGCTGACCGAGCTGCAGCAGGCCGGCATCAGCGTTCCCGGCGATGTCAGCGTCACCGGCTTCGACGACCTCATCTGGTCGCCTGTTGTCACACCGTCGCTGACGACGGTAAGGATGGACATGGATAGAATTGCCGGAATTGCCGTATCGGCGCTGGCCGATACCATCAGAAAAAGCCGCGTCCGGGAAGGCGTGCTCGTTACCGCGGAAATCGAACGCGTCGCAATGCAGCTGATTGTCCGCCAATCATCCGGGCCTGCGAGTCCGGCAACAAAAACCTCAGAGATGGAGAACATGTAAGATGAAAAAAGCTCTCATGGCGTCGGCGGCACTCGCCGCACTGTCGCCGTTTGCCGCCTCCGCAGCCGAACGAACGCTGACCATTTCCGTCTATGCCTTCGCCCAGGACGACTTCAAGACGCTGGTCTATGATCCGTTCGAAGCCCAATGCGGCTGCAAGCTGGTGGTCGAGACCGGCAACAGCGTCGAGCGGCTGGCCAAGATGGAGGCGAACAAGGCCAACCCCGTGGTCGATCTCGCCGCCGTTTCGATGGCGGATGCGCTTGCCGCATCGCGCGCCGGACTGACCGACAAGATCGATACGACGAAACTTGCCAATTTCGACAAGCTCTACGACGTCGCCAAGGACCCGAACGGCGACGGCATGAGCGTCGGCTACACTTTCTATGCCACGTCGATCGCTTATCGTTCCGACAAGATGAAAATCGAGTCCTGGGCCGATCTTCTGAAGCCGGAATATGTCGGCCATGTCGCCTTCCCGAACGTCACAACCAATCAGGGCCCGCCGGCGCTCTATATGCTGGGCCTGTCGCTCGGCAAGGATACGCCTGATCTGCAAGGCCCGATTGAGGCGCTGGGCGAAAAGAAGGACGACATCGTCACCTTCTATGAAAAGTCCTCGCAGCTCGTGCAGCTCATGCAGCAGGAGGAAATCTGGGCAGCCCCCATCGGCCGTTTCTCCTGGGCCGGCTTCACCAAGCTCGACCTTCCCGTCGCCTGGGCAACGCCGAAGGAGGGGCAGACCGGCGGCATGAACGTGCTGGTGTTGACCAAGGGTTCGAAAAACCAGGATCTCGCCATGCAGTTCATGGATTTCTGGCTTTCGACCGCGATCCAGACCAAGCTCGCCGAAAAGCTGATCGACAGCCCCGCCAATAGCGAGGTCAAGCTTTCGGAAGCTGCGGCCGGCAACCTCACCTATGGCGAGGAAACGGCCAAGAGCCTCAAACTGATCCCTTCCGCCATCGCCCTCGACAACCGCGCCGGTTGGCTGAAGACCTGGAACGAGAAGGTCGGCCAGTAGAGCCCGCATGAACCCGCCCCGGCCGCTCGCCGGGGCCATCTCCTCTCCTCGAAAGGCGTCTCATGTTCCAGAACCGCGCGGAAGCCCTGGCGCTTGCCTTGCCGGCAGCCGTCTTTGCGACGGTGGTCTTTCTGCTGCCCGTCGCAATCCTGCTGTCGGAGGGTTTCCGCGCCGATGGTGCCTGGACGCTGTCGGCCTATACCGGCTTCTTTTCCGAGACGCTGAACCGCACCGTTTTCCTGCGCTCCTTCCGGCTCGCCCTCGAGGTCACCGCCGTCTCGGCCGTCATCGGCTACGCCGCAGCCTTTGCCATCGTCAACCTGCCGGCGAACGGCAAAGGCCGCATGATCGGCCTCATCACCCTACCGCTGATGATTTCGCCGGTGGCCCGCACCTATGCCTGGATTGTCATTCTCGGCCGCACCGGTATCGTCAACCAGGCGATCACGGGCCTCGGTTTCAGCGCCGAACCGCTGCGCCTGCTCTTCACCGAGACCGCCGTCTTCATCGGCCTCCTGCAGCTATTCCTGCCGCTGATGATCCTGTCGTTGATCAGTGCGCTCGAAAACATCCCGAGGGATGCGATCCCGGCTGCCCGCGTGCTCGGCGCCAACTGGTTGCAGGCCTTTTGGAAAGTCGTCCTGCCGCTGACGCGCGAGGGTCTCGTCATCGGCGGCACGCTCGTCTTCACCGGCTCGCTCACCGCCTACATCACGCCGGCCATCCTCGGCGGTTCCAAGGTGCTGATGCTCGAAACGCTGATGTATCAGCAGGTGTCCGTCGCCAATGATTTCGTCTCGGCAAGCGTCATCGCCTTCATCCTGATCGTCATGAGCTTTGCCGCCAACATCCTGCTGAAACGCCTTGCGACGGCGAGGAGCCGCAGATGAGCATCCGTCTCCTTTCGCCTGTCGTGCTCCTCCTGCTGCTGATCTTCCTGATCGGCCCGTTCCTGATCATCATTGCCGCCTCGCTCTCGGCGGGCGATACGCTGGCCTTTCCGCCGCAAGGCCTGTCGCTGCGCTGGGTGATGAAGGTCTTCACCATCGAAAGCTTCCGCGACAGCTTCGCCATGTCGCTGTTCCTTGCCGTCTTCGGAACGCTCGCAGCCCTCATCCTCGGCATCCCGGCCGCCTATGCCTTGTCGCGTTACCCAATGCCCGCCGCCGAAACCGTCCGCACCATCGTCTCGCTGCCGATCATCGTCCCCGGCATCATCGTCGGCCTGGCATTGCTGCGTTATCTCGTCGTGCCCTTCGGTTTCAACATCACGCTTGCGCTGTTCTTTGCCCATGCGGCCCTCGTACTGCCCTATGCCGTGCGCGTCGTTTCGGCGAGCCTCGACAATCTGCGCGCGGATATCGAGGAAGCAGCCGTCCTGCTCGGCTCCTCCAGGCTCGGTGCCTTCTTCCGCGTGGTGATGCCGAATATCCGCGGCGGCATCCTGGCCGCCTTCATCCTCGGCTTCGTCACCAGCTTCAATCAGGTGCCGGTCTCGCTCTTCCTTTCCGGCCCGGGTGTGCGGACACTGCCGATCGACATGCTGGGCTATATGGAAACCACCTACGATCCTTCGATCGCGGCGCTCTCCGCCCTTCTCGCTTTCCTCTCGATCGGCATCGTCTTCCTCGCCGAACGCTTCCTGGGACTCTCGCGTTATGTCTGATGCCTATCTCAAACTCGACAAGCTGACGCTTCGCTATGGTGATACGGTCGCCGTCAGGGATCTCGACCTTGCGATCGCCAAGGGCGAGCTCGTCACTCTTCTCGGCCCGTCCGGCTGCGGCAAGACGACAACGATGCGCGCCATTGCCGGCCTGCTGAAGCCCGCTTCCGGCCGCATTGGCCTCGACGGCGCCGATATAACCCGCGTCTCCGCCAACAAACGCGCGGTCGGCCTCGTCTTCCAGTCCTACGCGCTTTTCCCGCATCTGACGGTCTACGAAAACGTCGCCTTCGGCCTGCGCCTCAAGGGCATTTCGGGCGCGAACCTCGATGCCCGCGTCGGCGCCGGCCTGAAATCCGTCGGCCTGACCAGCTTCGCCGGCCGAAAGCCTGCCGAACTGTCCGGCGGCCAGCAGCAGCGCGTCGCAATGGCGCGATCCATGGTGATGGAGCCGAAGGTGCTGCTGCTCGACGAACCGCTCTCCAACCTCGACGCCCGGCTTCGTCTCGAAATGCGCGCGGAATTGCAGCGCGTGCAGAAGGAGACCGGCGTCACCATGATCTTCGTCACTCACGATCAGGTGGAAGCCCTGGCCCTCGCCGACCGCATCGTCGTGATGCTGAACGGCGGCATCGAACAGATCGGCACGCCGGAGGAGATCTATAACAATCCCGCCTCCGCCTTCGTCGCCGATTTCGTCGGCTTCGAAAATATCTTCGCTCTGAAGGACGGAAAACTTGTGACGCCGCACGGCCCCGCAGCACTTTCCGATCCGCCGCCCCAGGCTGTGGCCGGCCTGGCCTGGCGCCCGCGTACGGTGACCATCGGCTCCGGTCCGTTCCAAGGTACGGTGCGCGGCACGTCTTTCGCCGGCAATACACGCGAATACCTCCTCCAAACGCCGCTTGGGCCTATAAAGGCTGAAATCGACGCGAGCTTGCCGCCGCACGAGATCGGCAGTGAGCTCGCCTTCAATCTGCCGGTCGCCAGCGCGGCCAACCTCAAGCGCTTCGGGTGATATCATGGGTGCATGGATCGATACCGACATGGGCTTCGACGACATCGCCGCCATTCTGGTGGTGGCGCAGTCGAAATATCAGATCGACGGCGTCTCGCTGGTCTTCGGCAATACGCCGCTGCCGCAGGTGCGGGCGAATGCCGCAGGCGCCGCCAGCGCCTTCGGCTGGACGTTCCCCGTCCATACCGGTCGTGCAGCACCTGTTCTCGGCAAGCCCGAAACCGCCCAGGCGATCCTCGGCGAAACCGGCATTCCGACGTCAGGCACCAGTCTGCCGAAGGCCCCTCCCAGTGCCGAGAGCGATGCCTTCACCGCGCTCTGCCGCTGGCTCGACGGCGACGGACCCCACCGCATCCTGGCGCTCGGGCCGCTCACCAATATCGCCGCCGTGGCGCTCGCCCGCCCCGATCTTGCCGCGCGCATCACCGACATCGTCTGGATGGGCGGCGGCGTCACATCGGGCAACCATACGGCCTCTGCCGAGTTCAACGCGCTCGCCGATCCCGAGGCGCTGGCAATTGTTATCGCCCATGGCCTGCCGTTGCGTATGGTCGATCTCGATCTCTGCCGCAAGATAGTTGCAAGGCCCGAAGATGCCGAGCCGGTGCGCAGTGCCGGCGGCGCCAATGCCGAACTGATCGCCGACATGTTCGCCGGTTATATAGGCATCGGCACCAGCCGTGGTCGTCCCGGCATGGCAATTTACGATCCCTCAGCCGCCGTGGCTTTCGTCGCCCCCGATATCGTTAGCTTCCGCCCCGCCCGCATCGACGTCGAACTGCAGGGCGCCCTCACCCGTGGCCGCACCGTCGTCGAGACCCGCGCCACGCATGCGACCTTCAACGCCCAATTCGCCGCCGATATCGACGTCGAGAAGGCGCGTACCATCATTCTCGCCGCTTTGGTCAACGAGGCCCGCAAATGAACGCCATTCCTCGTCAGGAACCTTTCGATCTCAACGATCCCGAATTGCGCGCCCGGGCAGTTGCCGCCGCCCGCGGCGACGCTCCCTTTGATATGCTCATCACCGGCGGCCGGCTGCTCGATGCGGTGACAGGCCTGATCCGGGAGGCTGATATCGGCCTCGTCGGCGCGCTCATCGCAAGCGTCCATACGCCGGCAAGCCGAACGGATGCCATCGAGATCATCGATGCGACCGGCGCCACCCTGACGCCGGGCCTGATCGATACGCACATGCATGTCGAAAGCTCGATGGTGACACCGGCAGAATATGCAAGCGCCGTGCTGGCGCGCGGTGTCACGACGGCCGTCTGGGATCCGCATGAATTCGGCAACGTCCATGGCCTCGACGGCGTGCGCTGGGCGATCGAGGCGGCACGTGCATTGCCGCTGCGCATGATCCTGCTCGCCCCCTCCTGCGTGCCGTCTGCACCGGGCCTGGAACTTGCCGGCGCCGATTTCGATGCCGCCGTCGTTGCCGAGATGCTGCGTTCACCCGCTGTCGGCGGCGTTGCCGAAGTCATGAACATGCGCGGCGTCATCGACGGCGATCCACGCATGAGCGCTATCGTCAACTCTGGCCTTGCCTCCGGCAAGCTCGTCTGCGGCCATGCTCGGGGCCTCGAAGGCGCTGACCTCAACGCCTTCATGGCAGCGGGCGTCACCTCGGACCACGAACTCACCTCCGGCGCCGATCTCGCCGCCAAGCTTTCCGCCGGCCTGACGATCGAGCTGCGCGGCTCTCACGATCATCTCTTGCAGGAATTCGTCGAGGTGCTGAACGGTCTCGGCCAGCTGCCCCCCACCGTTACGCTCTGTACCGACGACGTCTTTCCCGATGAACTCTACCAAAGCGGCGGCCTCGACGATGTCGCCCGCCGCCTGGTGCGCTACGGCATGAAACCGGAATGGGCACTGCGGGCCGCGACCTTCAACGCCGCTGAGCGGCTGAAGCGTTCCGATCTCGGCCTTGTCGCCTCGGGCCGCCGCGCCGATCTCGTTCTCTTCGAGGATCTCACGGAATTCCGAGCACGCCTCGTCATATCAGACGGCCGCATCGTCGCCCGCAACGGCAGCATGGAGGCGGCCGTTCAGCCGCTCGATACGGCGCCGCTCGTCAACTCCATCAAGCTACCGCCGCTGACGGAGAATGATTTCCGCGTCCCTGCGAAGGGCGCGCGCGTCCGCATCGCTACCATCGACCGTCCGCGCTTCACGCAATGGGGCGAAGCCGAAACGGAAGTCCAAGACGGCTTCGTCGTGCCGCCGGCCGGCAGCGCCATGATCGCCGTCGCCCATCGCCACGGAAAGGCCGGAGGCACCCCGCGCATCGGCTTTCTCACCGGCTGGGGCGAATGGCGCGGCGCCTTCTGCACCACCGTTTCGCATGATAGCCACAACCTCACCGTCTTCGGCGGCAATGCGGCCGACATGGCGCTCGCCGCCAACGCCGTCATAGCAGCCGGCGGCGGCATGGCAGTCGCCAAGGACGGCGTAATCCAGTCGATCCTGCCGCTCCCGCTCTCCGGCCTCGTCACCGACGCCTCACTGAAGGACACCGCCTCAGCCTTTGCCGAAATCCGCAAGGCCATGGACAAAATCGTCGACTGGAAGCCACCCTACCGCGTCTTCAAGGCCTGCTTCGGCGCAACACTCGCCTGCAATGCCGGTCCGCACCAGACCGACCGGGGGATTGCGGATGTGGTGACGGGGAAGGTGGTGGAAAGTCCGGTGCTGGAGATTTTCTAGGTCGAACGCATCTCAAAGCGAGGGGAGTGCCGTGCAGCCCTCCCTCCGCCTACGGGCGTCTGCCGCCGTGACCACATAACATATGGCCTATTCCGAAATAGACATTCGGAATCAAACCTTCCTGACCAGGCCGAACGGCAGCACGTTGTCAGATTCAAGCTGAGCTGCCGACGCGGGCCGTCCGATGTAATATCCTTGGATCTGGTTGATTCCGTACTGCTGCATCAGCCGCTGATGTTCAATGGTCTCAACGCCTTCAATGAGTATCCTTACGCCGCGATTGCGCAGCAGGCTGATGATGTCAAGCAACATCCGCTTCCCTTTTTCCGTGTTGCAATCATGGAGGAAGGATCGATCGATCTTGACTGTGTCGAATTCTATGAGGCGAAGCCACGAGAGCCCGGCAAACCCTGTGCCGAAGTCGTCCAGCCAGACTTGAGCGCCTAGCTTTCTCAGGTCGCTGATGCAACGAACCACGGTCTGGTCGATTTCCAGCTCAACGCCTTCTGTAATTTCGAAAGCAAGCCGAGCACCCGTCACGCCGAATTCTGCGAGCGTCGCAGCGACATAGCTGGCGAAACCTGGCATTTTAAGCTCAATCGGCGAAACGTTGACGCTGGCAACTTGCACCAAGCCGGTTGCCAACAGGTCTCGGCAAACGGTGCGGATTGCCCACCGGCCGAGTTCAACAATCGAACCTGTCCTTTCCGCAACTGGAATAAACATAGCAGGTGGTATCTGCGTCCCGTCCAACATCCTCAAACGCATCAAAGCTTCAACGCCGTCCGTCTTGCCTGTCTGAATGTTGCGGATCGGCTGATAGACGAGTGAGACAAGCCCGTGTTCAATCGCAATTTTCAACGTCGCGGCTATATCCTCGCTGTCATCGCTACTCTGCGGGTCTTCGGGATCGAAGACCACGAGGGTGTTGCGACCCGTTGCCTTGGCGGCATAAAGCGCGCGATCGGCTTCATGGACGACCTTGTCGACCTGTTTGGTCTCATCCCGCGTATAGGACACGCCGACACTCACGGTGATTACGGCGGTCCCGTCCCGCCTGTGCTCGTGTGGCCAGGCCAATGCTCGGACATCAGCACAAATTGCTTCTGCCAGGTCGGTCGCTCTTTGCGAATTCGGCATTGGCGTGATGACGATGAATTCCTCACCTCCGTATCGCCCGATAATCGAGCCCCAGGACGAGGCCACGCTTTGGAGAAGCTGCGAGACAGCGACAAGGCACCGGTCACCTTCTTGATGGCCGTAGCAGTCGTTATAGTGTTTGAAATAATCGACATCGATAAGCAGGACGGCAAAGTGCGCCCTATGGTCCTGCCAGCGTTGCCAGTAGTCACGCAGACGTTGATCAATCGCCCGGCGATTTTCCAGCCCGGTCAACGAGTCGGTGTTCGAGAGATGCAAAAGAGCCCTACCTCTTTCGTCGGCAGCAGCTTGCTGCAAACTCGCTTCAAGAGCATTCAGGAAGACTTTATAGCGCTCTCTGTTGAGTTGAAGGTTCACGTAAGAGGTAAAAATAAAGCAAGAAATGCAGAACGCACCGAGGATCAGCTTATGAAGAAGCAGCATCGGCGCGAATAAACAGAGGGCGCCGATGAAGATGAGCATGTTCGTTACGGAGGCCGCAAGAGCTAGCGGAAACCGGAAACTGAAGAACAGGTTGACGCTCATCATAAAGATCGAGCCAAAAACCATATAGTATGAAAAGGCGTCCGTGACCGAGGTCATCTGAGCGGTGAGAAGCCAGACAAGATAAGCTGCCAGCACGGACACTGCCGCAGCCATATCGACCGTATCGGCTTTTGCCTTGCAGTAGAGCAAGAGTTCCAACACGCACAGCGCACCGGCGCCAACCGCCAATCGACCGGCGATCGTGTACCGGACCACGTCGCCAATAAAGAGATAATCGGTGAAAGAGTATGCAAGGTAAGCGGCCACCGCTATCCAGAGGCCGTTGCGCGTAGCGGTCTTTCGGCCGCTCTCGCTCTTCTGCTTATAAAGACGGCGCAACTGTTCTGGCGACAGCATCGGCCTTATTGTGGCGACTGCGGTCTCGGCTAACACGTGCATCATGCCCCTGCCACCCAACATATTGCCACAGTTGCCCTACGCAGACTGCTGGCTGATGCTGGATAGCCCTGCGCAGACTCCACATCAACCGATAAGGCTCCCCCGAGCCACAAGCGGGCACAGTATCTGTCGGGTTCACTAATATTTTCTAAAATTAAAGCGTGCGCTGAGGCCGCGTTCCAACCTTGACGCTTGACCTTAAAAGAATGATGAAGATTTTATTCAATGTTTAGATCTTTATCCCCAATGAGGTTTCCGTGGCTCAGCCCCTCTTTTCCCTTGATGGCCAAAGCTTGATTACACCGCAGTCCGTTAGCAATCAGTTCCCCTCACCTCACCACGATAATGAAAAGGACCTGCTGCGGACTGCAGAAGCTGAGTTTGCGATTGTCATCAACATTGCAATGCAGCGGTTCGGTGCCGGGAAAGACCTGCCTGGCGCAGTCAAGTGGTTAATTGGTCAGCTTCATGACGTCCGTCAAAAATTCGGTGCTGCTGTATGGCAGAAGCTCATCCCATTTATTCAGGCCCATCCCTCGGCAAAGATCCTGCAGCAGTGCCCGTTCACTCGTTGGTCCTTTGAAAAACCTCGCGGCTATTCCGGTGATGCCGGTCTTATCGACTTTATTTATGGCCATCCGGCGGTGGCCGAACAAGTGGCCAGATCCACCCTTCTCGGGCTGGATATCTTTGAATACACGATCAACGCGCCCGGCCCGGTAGCGGTCAGGGAACGTCGCGACATCCTGACCCGCTACGTCGATGACACCGCTGCGCGAACGGGTTCGGATACCGAGGTGCTGGCCATCGCCGCCGGCCACCTCCGGGAGGCGGAGACATCAAAAGCATTGGCAGAAGGCCGCCTTAAACGCTGGGTTGCTCTTGATCAGGACCCCCAAAGTATTGGCTCGATCGCCAGCCAATTCCATGGGACTTCTGTAGAGCCTATCGACGGATCCGTGCGCGGCTTGCTCGCGCGAAAGCATCAGCTTGGCACCTTCGATCTGATCTACGCAGCAGGGCTGTACGATTACCTTGCCGATAAAGTGGCAATCCGGCTCACGCAGATTTGCATGGAAATGCTGAAACCGGGCGGCGTCTTTCTATTTGCCAACTTCTCCGATGAGATGGCGGATGACGGATACATGGAATCCTACATGAACTGGGAGCTCCTCCAGCGATCCAATGCCGACATGTGGCGTATAGCCAATGCCGGTGCGGCGGAAAATACGGTTGAAAAGACAGTCTGGTTCGGGGCCAATCGCAACATTATTTACGCCACCATCAGGAGGCTGTCGTAAGTCGCGACGACCGGGCCGCGCTGCTACAGACCGGCCGGCGGTTTGGAGCTCCCGCTGCTGGCGATCTGGGCCTTTGCCCTGGCTGGGGCTCCCAGCTTGGGCCAACTGACGGCAGGATCCATTTACGCCTGGGCGCTCGTGCTGATGCTCATCGGCCTAATCATCGCGGAGCTGAAACAACAGACCGCACCGACTCAGAAAGCCTTTCTCCGATAAATGCGCCAATCGGCCGTCTCCCGCACCAGCACATAGTGGCGGGCGATATAGTGGGCATAAAGGTCGCGCAGGCCGTTACCCGTCCAGATTTCGATCGGCCATTTCGGATCGAGGATAAGGTCAACGTCGGCGAACATCTCTTCCGCGGCCGGATGATCATCCGGTCCAAGAGTTCGCCCCCAATGATACCACACGCTGTCGCCCACCGGCGGTGTCAGCCCCATGCCGGCGGAGAAGGGATTGACGAAATCGAGAACCGCGACGCGCTCGTCAGCAGACATCAGTTGCGACAGGGCAGCCGAAGCGTCAGCCAATGTCCTGTTGTATCTCTCGAAGTATTCGTATTGGCCGGCGCTCCACATCTCAACGAGCCCGATCTCAGAAAACGCCGGCAGCGGGATCGGTTTGCCTCGGCCGCCGGCAGCATAATAGGCATGAATTGCGAGCGATGCAGCGTTGCAGACGGCGGAGGGCAACAACAGGAACCCTAGGAGTAATGGCAGGGCGAACCGCGCCTTCCCGTATCGGGAGAGCAGCTTGGCGCGAAAGAGGCTTTCCGTAATGACGGCGGCGCCCGCACCCAACGTCAGAATCCCGACGGTCTGGAAATTCTGCCCGATCAAGAGGATTCCGGTTGTGCCGCAGAAGGCAACGAAGAGCAAATGCCGATAACTCGGCGTCAGGTTGAGAACGACGAGCACGACCGTCAGATAGACAAAAAGGTCGGCGTGATTGTTCCGTACCAAGTGACCGAGGGCGGTCAACGTGAGAACGCCGCCGCTGTTTTTTGCTGAAAGGCCAAGGTCAGCAAGGTAGTTGAACCCGCCGCCCCAGATGATTTCAGTCGCGATAACGCTGAAAGCGATCATCCCGAGCGCCAACCTCACCCAACCGATCTGGCGACGATCGAAAAGCATGAACAAAAGGAAGCCAAGCCCTACGACGCCATAGGTGATCTTGGTGTAGAGCATCAGCAACACAAGGAGACTGGCGCATGCGGCGTCGACGGCCTTGCTACTCCCGGAGGCCGGCAAGCGAGGCAAATACATCACCAGCAGTAAGCCCAGCGACGCCCATCCAATCCGGTTGTAGAACATGGCAAAGGTCAGCTCCCCTATCCGCTCGCCCGGATTTGCGGGAACCGCAGCTATCAAGAGCAGGAAGATCGCAAGCGGCAGTCCGAACGCCATATGCATCCGGCTGCCCACGATTTCCGCGGCGATAGCCGCAAGCAGGAGAACCACTATCGCCATTCCAGCCGGCATCGCGCCGCCCATATTGCCCGACAAGCCATAGCCGGCGGCGGGAATGTAAAATGTCAGCGGCCCGAGTGGCGAATGGAAATCCACATTCGGCACCTGGCCATGTACGATGCGATGAGCACCATCCAGGAAAACGAAGAGGTCGTTGACGTACTTGGTCGTCGCCGTTTGGCCGGGCAGAGCGAGAAGGCAGGCGAGAACGAAACCCGTGCCGAAGATGACAGCCTGCGACCAACTCAACCGTGACGCCGGGCGCGATGCGCCGTCTCCCGCTTGCACAGTCACTTCACCTCGCTTTGCACCTTCGCCTGACGCCACTGGTAGACCGTCCACTCCGATGTCTTCTGAACGACCTCGAACCGAGCCGAAAGAAATGGGCCGTACAGCTCCTGCAAGGGCAGGCTGTTGATACCGGTTTTAGGCACCATGACGATCTTTACATCCGCAAAGAGCACTTCCGGTGGGATGTAGGCCTTCTCGTTGATATTGCGGTTCCAGTGAAACCAGGCGGAGTCACCGGTAGGCGGGCGAATTCCGAGGCCGGCTGAAAATGGATTGACGAAATCAAGCACAAAAACGCGTTCGGGTAGTACGGGCAACGCCTGCAGCAGCGCCCCCCCGGTTACGATGTCGTCGAGATAGCGCCTTATGAAGTCAGGTTCGCCGCCAGGCGGATCGATTTCCCGAACATCGTCAAAACGTGGCAGCCCGAGCGATTGACCAGCTTTCTCAGCCGCAAGCGATGTATGCAGAATGAGGGCAGCGGCGTGATGTACGATCGGCGGCGACAGGAATAAGGCCGCGAGCAGCGGAAGAGCCCCGGCAGGAAGAGCCAAGCCTCCTGTCCTTCTCCCGTCATCGCCTTGCTGAGGCCAGGCGGCTTTCTGCACCAGAGCGACTGCGCCGCAGTAGAGCGTGATAATGCCCCAGCTGTGGGCGTTCTGATTGATGATCGCCAGGCCGGCGCCTATGCAGAACCCGGAGAAGAGAAAATCGCGGAAGCTGCCGGTTTGCCAGATGGCGACCAAGGCGAAGGCCGCAAACACGATAAGGTCGGAAAGGTTCTCACGCAGGTTCTTCAGGATGCTGGCGACGTCATGGCCGCCGCTGACACGCGCCGCCGCCCGCAGATCCTCTATATGCTGAATGGTTCCGCGCCAGAAGAACTCGATGGCGATCATGGCCAGCCCCGTCAGCAGCAGGGCAGTCACGACCCAGCGGCGCTGCTGCCGATCCAACAGGATGACAAGGAGAAAGGCGGTTCCGGCGAGCCCGTAAGTCGCCTTGATGTAGAATGAGACGAGCAGAAGAAAGACAGCGGCAAGAGCATCGGCGGCATCGTTGCGCCCGCGCGCGGGCTGCGGCGTCAGATACATCACCAGCAGCAAGCCGAGCGCGACCCAACCGATGCGATTATAGAACATCGCGAACGAAGGATACCAGATGGAACTGCCGAGATTGATAGGCGCCGCGAGGATGAGAATGAGGAATATGCCGAGCGCGGCCGCCAATGACGGGTTGAGGCGAGACACAAGAATGCGGATCATTGCGGGGATGAAGGCGACGACAACGATAGCCATTCCAACCGGTATCGCAGCGCCGAAATTCCCCGTCAGTTGGTATCCAGCCGCCGGAAGATAAAAGACGAGTGGCCCGAGCGCCGTGTGGAAATCGCGGTTCGGCACCTGACCGAATGTGATGCGGTGCGCACCGTCGATAAAGACCAGCACGTCATTGATAAAGGCGGCGTTGATGGTCCTTCCCGGCAAGGCAAGCATGGCCGCAGAGACCAATGCTGTCAGGATGATCAAACCTTCCGCCGCGCGCAGCCGCCGTATCCTCGCCGCCGGTCGCTTGCTGGCGCCTGCTCCCGTTCCGATGGCCGCGTACGCGGCGTGATTGCCTGGTTCCGTCACAGCCGCAACCTCTTGAAGATCGGCTCCGGGATTGACCGGATCGCCGTCATCAGCGGTCGCCATATTCGTCTGACATAGACCACGTCCCCGCCTCTGCTTCCCTCGGCGACAGTAAAGATCTTCTGCGCGACCTCCCGAGGTTCGGCGGTGAGAAGCGGCGGGAGCTTCATGCCATGCGTCATGCGTGTCCGAACGAAACCGGGCTTCACGGTGAGCACGCGCACCCCGGACCCGGACAGCCGGTTCCTCAGGCCGGACAAGAAGGCGGTCAGCCCGGCTTTGCCGGCGCCATAGACATAGTTGGACGCGCGTCCGCGATCGCCGGCGACGGAACTAATGCCGACGATGGTTCCGGATCCTCTCGCCGCAAAACGTTCCGCCAGAAGGCCAAGAAGCAAAGCTGGCCCTTCAAAGTTCGTCCGCATGATCATGGCGGCATGCTCAAGTTCCCGTTCGGCGCGAGACTGCTCGCCCAGTTCGCCAACGACGCAGACCGCCGTGTCGGGCAGAGGCGAAACGGCGCCCACGAAATCTTCAAAGCGGCTTGTAGCGAGGATGTCGAGTTCGTGAACTAGGACATTAGCGCCGGTCCGCGCGCTGATGTCGTCGGCCTCGCGTTGTACGGCAGAGCGCTTTCGTCCGGTCAGAAGCACGTCCCATCCCGCCTCGGCATAGATCAGCGCCGTCGCGCGACCGATATCCGATGTCCCGCCTATCAGGAGCAGGGTCTTGCCGATCCCCTTCATATGCCGAGCCTCTTTGCCAAGCGGGAATTAAAGTGACGATCGGCGCCCGTTGCCTTGCGTAGCTCCTTGAACGCAGCCAACCGAGGGTAGCCAGCCTCGAATGTGTGACGTGACTGTCGTGCATCCTTGGCGAGATAGAGCCGCCCTCCTGCCTTGACAACCAGCTCATCGATTTCGTCGAGCAGCCGGAACACCTCCTGCGTGACGGGAAGGTCGAGCGCCAGCGTGTAGCCCGGCGCAGGAAAGGACAGCAGCCCGCTTCCGCCCCCTAGCTTCTTCAGAACGGCAAGAAAGGAGCCTTTTCCCGAACGCGCAAAACGCTCGAGCATGCCGCTCAGGACTGGAAGCGCGTCCTCGGCTGGAACCACGCACTGATGCTGCAGAAAGCCCCGCCTGCCATAAAGCCGGTTCCATTCGAGGATGCCGTCCAGTGGAAAGAAGTATTTATCCCAGTGGACCAGCGAGGTCTTGGCCGCCTTTCGCGCTCCCGCCCGGAAATAGATCTCGTTGAAGGCTGTTACGCTTGTTTTGTTGAGCACCCATTGCGGCAGATCGAATGGCAGTGAAAACATCCCTGCGTTTTTCGCTGCAAAGCGATCTACGCCCGACATGCCGCCGACCTGGTCCAGCGTCGCGTGTTCGCCGGCAAAGATCAGCGAGCGTCCAAGAGAGGCGCCTTGCGAAAGGCAATCGATCCAGGCGACCGAATAGGTGACATCCTCGGTCTGCTGCAGCGCCTTCAACGCCTCGCCAAGATTTTCCGTGACGATCGTCTTTTGCGCGATCCAGGCGGATTCAATCGGTCTCAAACGGAAAGTCGCTTCCGCGATGATCCCGGTCATACCCATACCACCGACCGTCGCGAAGAAAAGATCGGCGTTGCGCCCGCGGCTACAGGTGAGGGTCTCTCCGCTGGCGACCACCAGCTTGATCTCGCTGACATGGTCACCGAACCCGCCGTCGCGATGATGGTTCTTGCCGTGCACGTCAGAGGCAATCATCCCGCCGACCGTGACATATTTCGTGCCCGGCACCACAGGCGGAAAATAGCCTCTCGGAACAAAAGCGCGCAGAATATCCGAGAGCATTACGCCCCCTTCCACGGTCAGCGTCGCATCGTTCGGATCGAAGCTCCGCATTCGGCTCAGTCCACGGCACATCAGGGTGGAGTGTTCGCCGATCGCCGCGTCACCGTATGAACGCCCATTTCCGCGGCCGATCAGTCCCATGCGAGCGGCCACGGTGCCTGCAAGCGCCTCCGGCCGCTTGCAGTCGATTGCCTGGCTTTCATGGCGCGGATAGCGTCCCCAGCCCTCCATGAGTTTGTTACGCCTCCTCTGGTTTGAAGACGAATTTCCGGTCCAACGCGTATTTGGAAATATAGCCGATCGCCAAGCCGAGCGCTCCGCCGGTGTATTTTGCGAGCTCCGTCTTCCACACCGTCCAAAAAGTAATTTCAAACCCCCAGAATATGAGCGTCGTCAGAACACTGAACAGGCCGTAAAGCGCCACCTTGAGCATCTCGTCGCCGTGCGACGTGTAGCCGTCGAAGAATATCCATTTTTTGTCGAGGAGATATTTCAAGCCGAAGCCGGCAGCGGTCCCTGCGAGCATCGAAGGCATAAGGTTCGGCGACGGCGCCAGCTGCATGACAGTGGCCTGGACCGCGAAGTTGGCGGCGGTGGAGAGCATGGCGAAGGCGAGGTAGCGGGTTGCGAGGCCCGCGGAAGTGCTTCGCTCTGAGGACTGACGAGCCATTCGGCCACCTCACATTGCGGCAATGACAAGTACGCCGGCGACGCCGAGCGTGACGAGGCTGACCTTGTCCTTGATCGCGAAGACGACTGGATCGTCATGCATCTGTCCTCGGTGGGCGAGCATAAGGATGCGGGCAATCCAGCAGGCAAGGATCGGTCCGGCCAACCACAGCATGGCTGGCCTGGTGTAGATGTCTTGGGCACTGTCGCTTGCGGCATAGAGGGCAAATAACGTCAGCGCGTTCATTCCCGCTCCAGCTGCCAGGGCGCCCACCATCCCAATATCCGCCTTCCTGTAGTCGCGGCTCTTGGAATCCGGCAGGTGCGCGGCGCGGCGTGAAATGAGCTCGGTGTATCGCTTCACCAAAGCGAGCGAGAGAAACCAGCTCATCATGAAGGCAAGCAGCCAGGGAGATGGCCACACCGAGACGGCGGCAGCGCCGCCGATCACCCGCGTGGTGTATAGAGAGGCGAGAGCCACCACGTCCAGGATCATCTTCCGCTTGAGGAAGAACGAGTAGGCGGTGGTCAAGGCGAAATAACCCGCGAGTACGAGCACGAAGACGGGCGACACCATGGCGGCCACCGTAAGCGACAGCAAAAGCAGGATCGGGATTGCCAACAGAGCGTGCAACAGCGGGATCTCGCCACAGGCAAGCGGTCTGCGGCATTTGGTTTTATGACGGCGGTCGTCCTGCAGATCGACCAAGTCGTTCAGGAGATAAACGCCCGAGGCACAAAGCGAAAAAGCCGCCAGAGCCAGGCCGGCATTCGTAAGGCTATGGAGGTCAAAGAGTTGATTTGTCAGTAGCGGGATAAAAACCAACCCGTTCTTGACGTATTGATGCACCCGCAACGAGCGCGTCCAAATCCGCCATGTCGGTCTGTCGTGACTAAGGTGCTCGACGTTGTCGCATTGGCGCGAAAGCTCTCGAGCAACTGCCGCCGATGTCCTTATGGCATAGGACTTTGCGGCGTGGCGCCAGACTGACAAGTCGGCTGGGTCATTGCCGATATAGTCGAAGCCCCCCTCCCCGAAGGCGGCGACGAGCTTTGCCGCCTTCGCCTCGCCGACACAGTTCATCGTCTCGTTCGTTGCAAACCAGCCGGCGAAAAGGCCAAGGTGGTCGGCAACCGTGCAAACCAGGCGTTCGTGGGTTGCAGAAGCGAGGTAAACCGATCGTCCCTCCTCCCGTGCGGCCTTGATGACGTTCAGCACTTCCGCGTCATAGGGAAGAATAGCCGGGTCGAAATCCGCTGGTTGAGAAAGGCGGTGCTTCAGACACGCTTTTCCGGCGGACAGCGAACTGACGAAATCGACGATGGAAAGGGGCCGACGGCTAAGCTCCGAGAAGACAGTTTCGATCAGCAGGTCCGATCGAACGAGGGTGCCGTCGAGATCAACCACTAACGGGCGGGGCGACAGCGGTCTTTGCAGGACCGGTGGACTGTCCACCGGCAATGCCGCGGGTCCAGGTTGAGGCCACCCGTCCTCCTCGGCTCTCGGCAGAAAATCTCTTCGCAGCTGGAATTCATGGTGCAGCTCGTTCAAAGGATTTCCCTTATGCTTCGAGACCGTGAAAGCCCGCCGAACCACGGCTAAGCAGTTTGGTTCCATCACCAAAATGGGTGAGGTGCTGACGCCTGGGGAAGATTATCAAAGGTTGAGTTTTTCAGCGCAGACTCAGAACCTTCACGGAGAAATTGCGCCCTCGCCGCGCCCTGCCGTCGAGGTCGTGTTCGCGTCCGGCAAATTTTCACGCGTTGTACAAAATCGGATGACACGCTGAGGCGGGAACAAAGCGAGGATGCGCCGGTTCGAAGGACCGTAAAGATTAGAATGAGTGTCGTGATGAATCTGGCTCTGCTTTTCGGTGCGTTGACATTGACATGTTGGATGATGGGAGGAGCTGTTGCAGTGCTGGGCACTGCCGAGCACCCTCGTCATCACCTGCACCAACTCAGCGAATTCGTTTCGTTGGGCTTCAACGTTTTTGGGTATCGCATGTGCGATCGCGATGATTGCGGTCGTGATCGCCGCCTGATCTGCATTGTTATGCTCTGATCTGGTCAAAGCTCACAGCTGCAGCATGACATCCTTACATATCGCAAGTCTGTCAGCTCGCTGCACGGTCGATGCGTCGCAGCGTGTCTTCGGCGCCGGTCGAAGGCGAGATTTCAGCCATCATCCTTGGAGAGCTCAGGGGTGGGATGATGCAACTTCATGCTGCAGGTCTGTCGAGGCTACCGCAGATGCTGGATCCGGAGGTTCGAAGTCCCTGAAGTGTGGTGCCGAGGAACTTGCGCAACGTTACAGCGTTTCTGAATATCGTCTTCCGCTCGGTTGTCGGCGACACCCCAGCCTCGTTTCCAGGTCGGCATGACAACACAACAGATAATCGCATTTTCTGTTATCGCTCTCATGATGGCAGTCTTTATATGGGATCGCTTCCGCTATGATGTTGTCGCGTGTTGTGCGCTTGTATTGGCAGTCGGGACCGGCATTGTGCCACCGGAAAAAGCGTTCTCCGGGTTTTCGGATGACATCGTCATCATCGTTGGCAGCGCGCTGGTCGTCAGCGCGGGCGTAGCGCGCTCCGGCATTGTGGATTCGGCCATTAAGAGATTTTTCCCGAATCTGAACACGCTTTACACGCAGCTTGCGCTCTTGATGATTGCGGTGGCGATGCTTTCTGCTTTCATCAAAAATATCGGCGCGCTTGCCATCATGATGCCGGTCGCCTTCAAGTTCGCGAAAAAATCCGGTGCCTCTCCCTCAAAATACCTGATGCCGATGTCATTTGCTGCTCTACTTGGCGGATTGATGACGCAGATCGGCACCTCACCCAATATCGTCGTGTCGCGGCTGCGGGAGGAGATGACAGGAGCCTCCTTCACCATGTTCGACTTCACGCCTATGGGCGGTGTTCTTACGGTTGTCGGCATCACCTTTCTCTTGTTCTTCCACTGGTTGGTGCCAAGTCGCACCAAGCAGAACAGCTCGATCGAGGATGCGATCGAAATCAAGAATTACACCAGCGAAGTCGCGATCACGGCCCAGTCAACACTGCTTGAGCAGGCATTGAGTGACCTCCTGAATCTCGGTGATGGTGAGGTCATAGCCACCGCCGTACTGCGTGGCGGTACCCGAATGGCTCCGTTCCCCGATCTCACGCTCCGCTCTGACGACATTGTCCTGCTGGAAGGTCCTTCGGCAGCGATGGACCGGATTGTGTCCCAGGGGAAGTTGAAGCTTTCCGGCAAGCCTCTGGCAGAAGGCGGCCACCCGGAGGCGGACATCATTTCGCTTGAGGCAATCGTTAGTCAGGGATCCTCCCTCGCTGGCCTTTCCGCCAAAGAATTGGCGCTTTCCTATACGCGCGGGGTCAACCTTTTGGCGATTAGCCGGCGCGGTGAACGCCTCAAGGAACGGCTGGGAAGCTTGACCATCAGCACCGGTGATGTGCTCCTTCTGCAAGGCAGCCGGGGAAGCCTGACTGCCCTTCTGCAGGATTTCGGCCTGCTGCCACTCGCCCAGCGAGAGGTGTTGCTCGGCACCCGCCGCCGCGCCTTCATTCCGCTTCTTATCCTGGCGCTCGCGATGGCAACGACCGCGGCCGGTCTCGCGCCGGTTCCGGTGGCCTTCTTCGCAGCCGCCCTGGGCATGGTCGTTTTTCGAGCTGTTCCACTCGCGGATGTCTATAAATCGGTTGATGGACCGATCCTGGTGATGCTCGCGGCCCTTATTCCCGTCTCGGACTCCTTGCGCACCTCCGGCGGCAGCGATTTGATTGCCGGCTGGCTGAGTGGGGCGGCGATGAATCTGCCGGCATGGGGTGCGCTCGGCCTGATTTTGGTGACCGCCATGGCCGTTACGCCCTTCCTCAACAACGCCGCGACGGTCCTTGTCATGGCGCCGATCGCCGCCAGCTTTGCAACGGGTCTAGGCTTCAGACCGGAAGCCTTCCTGATGGCGGTAGCCATTGGCGCGGGTTGCGATTTCCTCACGCCTGTCGGCCATCAATGCAACACGCTCGTCTTCGGTCCCGGCGGTTACAAGTTTTCCGATTATCCGCGTCTCGGCTTGCCGCTGTCGGCGTTGATTATTCTCGTTAGCGTGCCAGCGCTGCTATTTGTCTGGCCCGTCAACTAGTGTGGAACGACGTCTCACTTCCGGAAAGTCGTGCATCACTGCCACAGCGCCGCAAAACGGTGAAAACGGACCAATGGGCATCGCTCAAACCTTCAACTCCCCCTCCACCAACGCCACCCAGTAAGCCGCCCCGTATCCAAGCGCCCCATCGTTAAAATCATAAGTCGTGTTGTGGTGTAGCGCGCCGTCAACCGCCGGTCCGTTGCCCAGCCAGACATAACAGCCCGGCGCGTTCTGCGCGAAGAAGGCAAAGTCATCTCCAGCCGTCGACGGCGGAAAACTCCTCCGCACGTTTTCAGCAAAGACGGTGCCGGCGGCGGCAAGCGCCCGTGATGTGGCATCCGCATCATTAACGACAGGCGGTATCCGCCGCTCAAAATGATAGTCGGCCGATACGCCATACATCGCAGCCGTCCCACTCGCCAACCGGGCGATCTCGGTCTCCAGCTGGTCGCGCACCTCAGGCGAATAGGCCCGTGCCGTTCCGCCGATCTCCACAATATCGGGAATGACGTTCAACGCCTTCGCATCGCCCGCCTGCAGGAAGCAGGCGCTGACGACCGCCGGCTGCAGCGGGTCGACAACACGGCCGACGATCGTTTGCAGCGATGACAGGAAAGTACCGGCTGCCGTGATCGGATCGCGGCCGAGATGCGGCTTGGCGCCGTGCGTGCCGACGCCGCGAAAGGTGATGCGCCAGCTGTCGGAGGAGGCGAGCTGCGGTCCCTCGACGACGGCGATCTCGTCGACCGCAAGCCCCGGCATATTGTGCAGGCCATAGACGGCATCGCAGGGGAAAAGCCGGAAGAGCCCCTCCTCGACCATGCGCTTCGCCCCGCCGCGGCCCTCTTCGGCCGGCTGGAAGATGAAATGCACGGTGCCGGAAAAATTCAGCGTCGCCGCCAGATGCCGCGCGGCGCCAAGCAGCATTGCCGTATGGCCGTCATGGCCGCAGGCATGCATCTTTCCCGGTACGGTCGATTTATAGGGCCGCTCCGCCATCTCAGGCATGGCGAGCGCATCCATATCGGCTCTCAACCCGATCCTGCGCGTGCCGTTGCCGACTTGCAGGGTGCCGACCACGCCGGTGCCGGCAAGCCCGCGATGCACGGCGATGCCGGCCTCCTCGAGAAGCTTTGCGGCGATACCGGCGGTGCGCTCCTCCTCGAAACCGAGTTCCGGATGCGCGTGCAGATCGCGGCGCAAGGCGGTGAGGAACGGCAGATCGTCTTTGATCCGGGCAGGAATGCTCATGGGCCTGGATATCCCTCCATGTGAAACGGGCGCCCGAACGGCGCCCGCGTCAGATCATTCGTTGTTCATCAAACAACTCGCGAGTTCAACCCTCAAGCTTCTTCGACGAACACCTCCTCGCGCTTCTTCCTGACGCTCGGCAGGAAGACGACGATCAGTACGGCGACCGCGATTGCCAGAAGCGTGGCGCTGATCGGCCGCGTGATGAAGGTGCTGGGGTCACCGCGCGACAGGATCATGGCGCGTCTGAGGTTCTCTTCCAGCAGCGGCCCGAGCACGAAACCGAGCAGCAGCGGCGCCGGCTCGCAGCGCAGCTTTGCCAGCACGTAGCCGATGAGGCCGAAGAAGGCGACGGCATAGAGGTCGTAGACGTTGGAATTGACGCTGTAGACCCCGATCGAGCAGAAGGCCATGATGATGGGGAAGAGTACGTAATAAGGCACCGTCAAAAGCTTCACCCAGAGCCCGATCAGCGGCAGGTTGAGGATGACGAGCATCAGATTGCCGATCCACATCGAGGCGATGATGCCCCAGAACAGCGCCGGCTGCTCGGTGGCGACGTTCGGGCCCGGCACGATGCCCTGGATGATCATCGCGCCGATCATCAGAGCCATGACGGGATTGGCCGGAATACCGAGCGTCAGCAGCGGAATGAATGAGGTCTGCGCTCCGGCATTATTGGCCGATTCCGGCCCTGCGACGCCGGCGACCGCGCCTTGGCCGAATTCCTTCGGCGTCTTCGACAAGCGCTTTTCCACCGTATAGGAGGCGAAGGAAGCGAGGATCGCCCCACCACCGGGCAGGATGCCGAGCGCCGAACCGATCGCGGTGCCGCGGATGATGGGCGCAATCATCTCCTTGAATTCCTGGCGCGAAGGCAAGAGACCCGATACCTTGGCCATCAGCACCGTGCGTGTCGACTCTCCCTCGAGATTGCGCAGGATTTCAGCGACGCCGAAGACGCCGACGGCGAGCGCCACGAAATTCAGGCCGTCCGCATATTCACGGATTCCGAGCGTGAAACGCGGCGTGCCGGTATAGATATCGGTGCCGACAAGGCCGAGCAGCAGCCCGAGCGCCACCATCGCCAGCGCCTTGACGACCGAGCCGTGCGCCAGCGCGATCGAGGAAACGAGGCCGACGATCATCAACGAGAAATATTCAGCCGATCCGAATTGCAGTGCGATGTCGGTCAGCGGCGGCGCGAAGACCGCAACGAGAAAGGTCGAGACCGTTCCGGCGAAGAACGAGCCGAGGGCCGCGATCGCCAGCGCCGCCCCCGCCCTGCCCTTGCGCGCCATCTGGTAGCCGTCGATCGCGGTGACGGCAGAGGAGGATTCGCCCGGCATGTTGATGAGGATCGCCGTTGTCGAGCCGCCATATTGCGCGCCATAATAGATGCCGGCGAGCATGATGAGCGAGGAGACCGGCTCGAGCTGGAAGGTGATCGGCAAGAGCATGGCGATCGTCGCCGTGGCGCCGATGCCGGGCAGCACGCCGATCAGCGTGCCGAGCAGCACGCCGATCAGGCAGAAGAGAAGATTGTCGAACGTTGCCGCCGTCGCAAAGCCGAGCGCGAGATTGCTGAAAAGATCCACCATCGCCTCCTAGAACCGGACCCAGGGGCCGAAGCGTTCGAACGGCAGTCCGAGCCCATAGCTGAAGACGGCGACCGAAAAGATTGTCAGCAGCAGCGACAGGATGACCGCGAATACCAGGTTCATCTTGCGCGACGCAAAGCAGGCGATGAAGGCTGTGAAGAACAGCGCCGGCGCAAATCCAAGCCCGCGCACCGTCAATCCGAAGAAGACGGGAGCCGGCAGAATGAAGAGCATGCCGCGCCAGGCGAAGGGATCGACCGGCTCCCCCTCCACACGCAGCGCCTGAAAGAAGATGATCGCGCCGAGAAGTATCAGTGCGCAGGCAAGGATAAACGGGAAATAACCGGGACCCATCCGCAAAGCCGTACCCAGGTCGAGCCCGACCGACTGATAGGCAAAGAAAGTGCCGGTCGCGACGAAAAGCGCGCCGCAGATCGCATTGGTGCTATCGAGACTGATGGATTTCATAGTGTCTCCTGGAGTTGGAGATGGTTCACGTGACGCGCTGCTGCCGCGATTGCCGCTCATCCGCCTGCCGGCACCTTCTCCCCGCTTGCGGGGAGAAGGGAACATGCCGCAAGCCTCTCGCCTTTTCCGCAATTGCTCAGGGCAGGTCCCCTCTCCCCGTTTTCGGGGAGAGGGTTATGATGAGGGGCTATTCCTGGCACATCCCTCACTAGTCCGCGTATTCCCCGGCGGCCTCGATCACCGGCTTCCAGCGGGCGATTTCGCTTTCGAGCTTGGCTTTCAAAGCAGCAGGCGTTGCATCTGCATCGGAGGACGGCGCCGTGCCGAGTTCGGCGAAGCGGGCGCCGACATTCGGATCCTTCAGCGCCAGCTGCAGCGACTTCGACAGGCGTTCGTTAATCGCGGCCGGCGTACCCTTCGGCGTGTAGATGCCGTGCCAGATGCCGACTTCGAAGCCCGGCAGGCCAGCTTCGACAGCCGTCGGTACATCCTTCAGCACGTCGAGGCGCTTCGGCGAAGTCACCGCATAGGCCTTGATCGTGCCGCCCTTAATCTGTTTCGTGGTGTTGGTGGTCTGGTCGCACATAATATCAACCTGGCCGCCGAGCAGATCCGTCATCGCCGGGCCGGTTCCTTTGTAAGGAACGGTCGTGAGCTGCGTCTGGATGGCGCTCATGAACATCATGCCGCAGAGATGCGAAGCCGCACCGATACCGGCATTGGCGACGGTGACCTTGTCCTTGTTGGCCTTGACGTAATCGATCAGGCCCTTGAGATCGGTCGGCTCGAAATCCTTGCGCGCGACAATCGTCATCGGCACCTCGGTGACAAGGCCGACATACTCGAAGGCGCCGAGCGTGTCGTAGGCGAGCTTGCGATAGAGCGTGGCGCTTGTCGCCATGCCGATATGGTGCAAAAGAATGGTGTAGCCATCGGGGTCAGCGTTCGCCACCCGGCCGGCGCCGAGCGTGCCGCCGGCACCGCCGACATTTTCGACGACGATCTGCTGACCGAGATCCTTCGACATCGATTCAGCCACCAGCCGCGCGACGGTATCGGTCGGGCCGCCCGCCGCAAAGGGGACGACCATGGTGATGGTGCGCTCGGGATAGGTCTGCGCCGATGCGACACCGGCGAGAAGAGAAACCGCGGCAGCCGCGGTCAGGCCGAGCACGGCCTTCAGGATTTTCATCGTTTCCTCCCTGATGAAACAGCAAGCCCGCCGACACATCCTCCGCGCCGGGGATGACCTATTTGCCGCCGGGAGAAATCGAGCCGCAATCACTACCGTCGCTTCCGCAAGATGATTCTGCGGCAGTGCAATGCAGCATGGGTCGATTTGGAAACAAACGGCATGGGTGATGGGTGGATTTCCACCCAACGCGCAACGTTCCAGGGCTGCGGCACCGTTGCCCCGGAGAATCACCGGAACCCGAACTCAGCTTTCGGTGGTCAGTATCCGCTTATCGAGGCCGTATTTTTGCATCTTTTCGTACAGGGTCTTGCGGGAGATGCCGAGGGATTCATAAACCGGCCTGAGGCTGCCGCCATGCGCCACCAGCGCGCTGGCGATAATCCCTCGCTCGAATTCGGCAACCCGCTCCGCAAGCCCGGTTGCCTCCTCGGTCTGCCGTCCACCATTGTCGAGCCCAAGGACCAGACGGTCGGCGGCATTCCTCAACTCACGCACATTGCCGGGCCAGTCGCGCTGGGCGATGTCGGAGATCACCTCCGGCAGCACGGCCACCTCGTCGCGGCCGTAGCGGGCGGCCGCTTCCCGCACCAGCTGCAGGAAGAGCAGCGGAACGTCTGCCCGCCGCTGCGATAGCGACGGCACATGCAGCGTTGCGACGTTCAGTCGGTAGAGGAGATCGGCGCGGAAGCGGCCAGCGGCTACCTCCGCCTCCAGATCCACCTTGCTCGTCGCGATGAAGCGCACGTCGAGCGGCACGACCTCGTTCGATCCGAGCCTGGAGATCACCCGCTCCTGCAACACCCGCAGGAACTTCGCCTGCAGGTCGAAGGGCATCGAGCCGATCTCGTCGAGCAGGATGGTGCCGCCGCGCCCATGTTCGAACTTGCCGTAACGCGGCCTGACAGCGCCGGGAAAGGCGCCGGCCTCATGGCCGAAGAGCTCGCTCTCGATCAGGTTCGCCGGCAGGGCGGCACAATTGATCGCAATGAACGGCCGGCTCGCCCGGGCGCTGATATCGTGAAGTGCACGCGCCACGACCTCCTTGCCCGCCCCGGTCTCGCCGACGATGAGCGTATCGGCATCGCTGGCGCCGATTGCGCGGATGCGGTAGCGCAGATCCACCATTACCTGGGTGCGCCCCGGCAGCCGCGCCTCGATATCGTCGCGTTTGCCGGCGACCGCCTTCAGCAGCCGGTTCTCAAGCACGAGACCGCGCCGCTCCATCGCCCGGCGAATGACGCCGGCGAGCATTTCAGTCGTGAACGGCTTCTCGATGAAATCATAGGCGCCTTCACGCATCGCCTTGACCGCTAGCTGTACATCGCCGTGGCCGGTGACGAGGATAACGGGCACCTCCTGATCGATTTCACGAATCTTCTGCATCAAAGTCATGCCGTCCATGCCGGGCATGCGGATATCGCTGACGACGACGCCGGGAAAACTGTAGCCGATCAGTTCCAGCACATGATCGCCGCTCGAAAAAGTTTCGACGCTGAAGCCGGAGAGCTCCAGCGCCTGCGCCGTCGAGCGGCGCAGTTCCTCCTCGTCGTCGACAAGCAGGATCTTGGCTTCGTTCATTCGGCTGCCTCCGGCATCAGCCCAGCCGCCGATTGCAGCTCGACGCGGAACACCGCGCCCCCTTCAGGATGATTGGCGGCAGTCAGGCTGCCGCCGAAATCCTTGATGATATTGTAGGAGATCGAAAGCCCGAGGCCGAGCCCCTTGCCCACACCCTTGGTCGTGAAGAAGGGGTCGAAGATGCGCTCGGCGATTGCCGCCGGCACCCCGGGTCCGTGATCGCGCACCGTCAGCACCACCTTGCCGGCCGCCTCGAAGGCCGAAACCTCGATGCGCCTGTCATCCAGTCCTTCAACCGCATCGGCCGCATTGGAGATCACATTCACCAGCACCTGCTGCAGCCGTACCGAACCGGCGCGCACCACCGGCGGCCGCGTTCCGAGATCGAGCCGGAGTTCGGCGTCCGCCGCCTTCAGCCGCCAGGCGATGATCTCCAGCGTGTCGCGCATCGCCTCGTCGAGGGGGACCGGCCCGAGCTTCTCATTCGGTTTGCGGGCGAAGTTGCGCAGGTGCCGGCTGATCGAGGCCATGCGGTCGATCAGCCCGCCGATCCGCCTTATATTGTCGCGCGCCTCCTCCGTTCGCCCTCGATCGATCAGAACGGCAGCGCTGTCCGTATAGGTCTTGGCGGCGGCGAGCGGCTGATTGAATTCATGCGAAAGGGCAGCCGACATCTGCCCGAGCCCGGCGAGTTTGCCCGCCTGGATGAGATCGGCCTGGGTCTGGCGAAGCTGCTGCTCGGTCAACCGCCGCTCGGCGATCTCCTCCTCGATGCGGCTGTTGACGCGGGCAAGATCCGCCGTGCGCTCCTCCACCCGCCGCTCCAGCTCGCCCCGCGCTTCGGCCTGCATCAACATGCGCTCGGCAAGCCGCGCCCGCCGCTGGCGAATGACCGCCACAGCAAGGCCTGCGATGCAAAGGATGAGAAAGACGGCGACAAGCGCGGTGCGCGCCTGGGCGCGGATGGAACTCGTCTCCATCAGCACGTTCACCGTCCAGTCCTCGGCCGGCATATAATGCGACAGCACCAGATACTCGCTTGCGCCCCGATCGCTCGCAAGCGTCATCAGATCATGCGGCTCGAAGCGATGACGCGTCACCGGCAGCGCCGTCAGCTTCGCATTGGCATAGCGCCGCGACGCCTCGGTGCGGGCGATACGGTCGGCCGTCAGCGGCAGGATCGCGCCATAGAGCCATTCCGGGCTGCCGGACATGAAGATGATGCCCTCGGGATCGGAGACGAAGATCTTGTATTCGCCGCCGCTCCAGGAGGATTCGATCATGTCGATATCGACCTTGAAGACGATGACACCGCGAATATCCGCGCCGACCCTGATCGGGGCAGAGAAATAGTAGCCGCGCTTTAGCGATGTGGTGCCGAGAGCATAAAACCGCGCCTGCCGGCCTTCGATCGCCTCCTGGAAATAAGGCCGGTAATTGAAATTCTGGCCGACGAAGCTCCCCGGTCCATCGTAATTGCTCGCCGCGATCGTCTCCCCGTCCGGCTTCACCACATAGATGTCGGAAGATTTTAAGAGCCCGTTGATCTCCTTGAGATAGAGATTGGCCGCATCACGCAGTGCCATGTCGTCGGGCGCGCTGACCAGTTCCTTGATATCGTCGTGATCGGCGATCAGCGCCGGCAGCGCCTCGTAGCGGTTGAGGTGGCCGCTGAGCGCCGAGACGGCAAGGCGTAGCGCCGTTCCCGCCTGAGCGGCAGCCTCCTCCATATAGGCGCGCGTCGCAATCGCGCTTCCATAGGTGAAGAAGGCGAAGATGACGAGCGGCACCAGCAGCAGCGCCGCGGTAGCACGATATCTCGAAGACAGATCCGGCTCCTCCCTTTCTGCCTTCACTCCCCAGCAAGGCATGCCCGACGGCTCAGTCTAATGAGGCAAGCGAAGATTTCCAAGAGCTCGCCGAAACTTGACACTCGGCAGGGACGGATGTCCTATTGCTGCACCGCAAGGAGACCCGTTCATGAGCGACGACCAGACGCCCGCCGACAGCAAGCTCACAAACTCCAAGCGCCGCTGGGCATCCGAGGGCAAGTTCCTGACCGGCCGCATCAGCCGTCCCGAGGCCGAGCGCCTGCCGCCCGGCCAGCACCTCGTCAAGAACTGGCCGGTGCTCGATCTCGGCCAGCAACCGGTCATTTCAACCGGGAGCTGGCGGCTTGAAGTACGCGGCCTGGTCGAAACGACACTCACCCTCACCTGGACGGAATTCCAGGCGATCGAGCAGAGCACCAGGATCAGCGACATCCACTGCGTCACCACCTGGTCGCGCTACGATAACAAATGGAACGGCGTTTCGACGCGGGATCTGCTCGATCGCGCCATGCCGAGGCCGGAAGCAGCCTACGTGATGCTGACGAGCTACGACGGCTACACCACCAATCTGCCGCTCGCCGATTTCGCCGCCGAGGGTGCGATCCTGGCGACCTCCTGGGAAGGCCTGCCGCTGACACCGGAGCACGGAGGCCCGTTGCGGCTCGTCGTGCCGCATCTCTATTTCTGGAAGAGCGCCAAATGGCTGCGCCGCATCGAGTTAATCGCCGCCGACGAGGCCGGCTTCTGGGAAAAGAACGGCTACCATATGTATGGCGATCCGTGGCGCGAGCAGCGCTATTCCGACGACTGAGCCTTCGGCCGCGAGACGCGACGAAGCGCGAGAACGGCCAGACCGAACAGAGCGGCCAACCCCGTCAGTGACGCCATGCTGGCAGGATGAAGCGGCACCTTGCTCCAGCTCGGCTTGATAATATCGGCGGTGTTGAAAGCCTCACCGCTGAACTGGCAGGTGATGAAGGCAAGTCCGCGGCCCGCCATGTCGGCGTCGATGGCCGAGATGATTTCGCCCGCCGCGGTTGCCTCTCGCGGCATCTCACGCATCGCCATCAGCACGGCTTTCGTCGCCGCGAGATAGGCATGGGCGCATTCGTTGAAAGGGCTTTCCTCGTCCGTCACGCTGCCCGGCATCCGGCCCCAGAAGCAATAGGAATACTGGATTTCCGAGTAGTTCAGGACACGCCGGAACGATTCGTTTGTATCGGCCGCCCGCGACGCCAGCATGCTGATGCTGCTGCGATACTCCGAAATGACCGCCATCTCGCCGTGAGAAATTGCCGGAATATCGAGCCCGGGATGAGAGCCGCCAGAGCTGCTCCCATGGGCGAGGGCATTTCCGATAAACATTGGCAACAGGCTCGCGATCAGACCGAGAAAAGCAAACCTGCCGATATGCCGCATCACCGGAACGCCGGCCGCAGACCGCTCTTGGCGGCAAGACGTCTTTCGGCCAGCGCTCCGAAAACTAGACCGAGCGCTGCCCAAAGGATCGCGTGCATTCCGAGCGTGGTCGTGCGGAACCGCCAGAGCACGATCGCCGAGAAATTCTCGGGCACCTCATTGATCGGCGGCAACAGATAAAGCACGAAGCCGATGAAGACGAGATAGGCGACGCCGGCGATAATCGCGCCGTTCCAGAGACCGAAGCGCTCGCCAAGGCGGCGCGACAGCGCGATCGCGGCAATCAGCGAGGCGAGCGAAACGACGATCATCAGGAAGAACAGTTCGGTCCTGGCGCCGATCGTATCGGGATTGCCGACAGCCGGCGGGTTGGCCGGATATTTGATGGCGGGAACAAGCACGACCGCCACGAAGGCGGCAATGGCGATGACGGCCGAAGTGCCGCGCGCCGATAGGCTGCTGAAGCGGCCGTGCACGAAGGCGAAGGCGAGCGAAAAAAGCCCGCCGACGGCGATGCTGTAGGCCATGACGCCTGTGAAAAGGCCGAGGCCGGCCTGCGTGGCCCGGCTGACGATTTCAGGTTCGGCAGCTTCGCCCGCCGCCTGGGCGCTCGCTTCCTCGAAGGCGATTGCCGCATCGACCAGCGGCTCGCCGAAGGTATGGGCGAAGGCGAAAACGAGGATGCCAGCAATCAGGCCCGCGAGCATGCCGCGAAGCAGAAGCTTTCCAACCATGTCAGTATTCCCCCTTGTCGCGCAAAACTGTGCAGCGGTTTTGCGATAACGACATGCGTAAACAAAGACCTAAAGCGCGAGAAGCGAATCCGAAAGATCGCGATGCGCTTTAGTGACAGGGAAATCCGAGGAGATGGCGGCCGTCATGCACGAATTCGTGCACATACATGCCGTTGAACAGCGCCATCGCGCCCTCCTCGGTGCCGACGAAATAAAGAACGATGAGCATCAGCAGACCGCCGAAGATCGCCCAGGGAAGGATTTCCCCTACAGGGATCGGCGCCGGCGCCGCGACAGGCGCGAAAGTGGTGTCAGACATGTATTCCTCCGGAATGACGCGTTCAGTCGAAAGAGTGTTGTGCGGCAGGGTCTGACTTCCAGCGTGAAGAAGTTTCGACACGCTGGTCACAGTGGCGCGACCGCGCCGGATTTCCACCGGCTTCCAAACCCGCAACAGCACGGTTATATCTGCACGCCGAAGAGACTGTCAACGAAACTTCACGAAGCCGGCAAAGGCCGTCCCCATCCCGTCATCGGAGATCAGAACAATCGTGAATATGCGCCTCACCTGGATCTGCCACGGCGCGACGTCGGCGAACCGCAAGGCCCAGTTTCCGCTCGACGAACCGCTGGAAGAAAAGGCCGTGGAAGAAGCAGCCAGGATGGCCGCCCTCCCCCACGCCGATCGTATTGTCACAAGCCCCGCCATGCGCGCCCTCCAGACGGCTGAGGCGCTCCGTCTCGAAGCGCAGATTGATCCGTCGCTTCGAGATTGCGACCATGGCCGCTGGGCTGGCAGGCCGATCGAGGCGATCGAGGCGGAAGAGCCGGAAAACCTCACGGCCTGGATGACCGAGCCGGGGGTGGCCCCTCACGGCGGCGAGAGTGTTTTCGACCTGCGAAAGCGCGTCGCTGGCTGGATGGATGCCCAGTCCGCCCGAAGCGGTCACGTGATCGCCATCAGCCACGCGGCCGTCATCCGGGCTGCAGTCGCCCACGTGCTTCAGGCGCCACCCTCCTCCTTCTGGCTGAGCGACGTCGAGCCACTCGCCATCCTTCGGATGACCAGCAACGGAAGCCGCTGGTCGCTACGCTTCCAGCATTAGAGATTCCTTATTTTATCCAGCCTTGCACAAGCAAATCGCGTCATTGCTGTTGAACCCGGTTTTGCGGGGACTACTTCCTTGTCCCAAGGAGATGGAAGAATGACATATGATTGGAGTGGAGAGCGTACACGGCGCCTGCGGTTGATGCGCGTCGCCACGTTCACGGTTTTGGCCGGTCTCATCCTCAGCGTTCCGCTGCTGATCGTCACCGCCTGAAGCACTGGAAAAGGCGAGCGATGCGTCAGCACGCTCGCCTTCGTTCTTCTGGGCATCTTTTCGGCCCAATCACCTGTAGCAACATTCTTCCTGAACGGGACCGGCGAAACAGCCGCAGTGCCGGTCCTGGCCGCATCGCAACGCTATCCGTCTGCCGGCGGCTCACCGCAAACCGCCCCCTCCGATAATTCGCCTTCTGGTTTCAACGAACATTTCAGACTTTCGTGATATCTCGGCGCGGGTGGAGTTGGAGAAGGCATAATGCCGGTGTTTTTCCAGAGCAGAGCCGGAAGGCAATGCATGTCGATCGTCGGTTTGGGGATTACCCTCTGGCTCCTAGCTACATTGCTGCGGTTCGACGACAGCCTGGTTTCCTTCATGACCGCTTTCCGTGAATACGGCGCCGACAAGCTCGTTCTGGGACTCGGCATCGCCGGCACCATGAGCTTCATCTACTCGGTGCTGCGTATTGCCGATCTGCGCAAGGAAATGGAACTGCGCGCCGCCGCCCAGGCAAAGGCCGACTGGACGGCAACGCACGACCATCTGACCAAGCTGCCGAACCGCTATGCCTTCGAGCGCAAAATCCTCTCACGGCCGGTCAGAAGCGACGAGGCCGAAATCGAGGAATGGAACCAAAACGTCACCATCTTCTCCGTCGACCTCGACGGCTTCAAAAAGGTCAACGATCTCGTCGGCCACAAGGGCGGCGACGTCTTGTTGGTCGAAGTTGCCAAACGCATCTGCGCGCTCGGCAATGCCGATTGCGTCTACCGCTTCGGCGGTGACGAATTCATCGTCGTCGCCTTTGCCCTGACGACACAACGCGAGGAGCGCTTCGCCAAGCTGCTGATCCAGGCCGTCACCCGCCCGATTCATATCGATGGTTTTGCCGTCGAAGTCGGCGCCAGCGTCGGCTACGATCGTTGGGTCGAGGGCAGCGAGCCGCTGGAAGACGCCGCCCACCGTGCCGATCTCGCCATGTATGAGGCCAAATCACGCGGCCCCAACCATCATCTCGTCTTCGAAAATTCGATGCAGGATAGGGTAACGGAACGCGCCTCCTTGGAAACCAGACTGCGCGCCGCGATCGCCAATAAGGCGATCAAGCCTTTCTATCAACCGCTGATTGATCTGAAGACCGGCCAGCTTTGCGGTTTCGAAGCCCTCGCGCGCTGGATCGGCGAGGATGGCGTCAACATTCCGCCGACTGTTTTCATCGACATTGCCGAGGAAACCGGGATGATCACCGCCTTGTTCGAGGATCTCCTTGCGCAGGCCTGCAGCGATGCGCTCACCTGGCCGGAGCATGTCACGTTGTCCTTCAACGTCTCGCCGGTGCAGATGGAAGACAGGCTGCTGACGTCCCGCATCCTCAAGGTCCTTTCGGCAAGCCGGCTACCGCCGCAACGCCTGGAAGTTGAGATCACCGAAAACGCGCTGATTCAGGATCCCGCTATCGCCGCCGTCATTCTCGAAGAGCTGCACGCGGCCGGCATTCAGATCGCTCTCGATGATTTCGGCACAGGCTATTCGAGCCTCGCCCAGCTCGCCCGCTACCGCTTCGACAAGATCAAGATCGACAAAAGCTTCATCGCCACCTATCGCGATGACGAACGCCAGGAAAAAATCGTCCGCGCCATGCTTGGCCTCGGCAGAAGCCTCAATATCAAGACGACTGCGGAAGGTGTCGAGGAGCATGGCCAGCTTGCCTTCCTGCTGCAGCTCGGCTGCGACATCGGCCAGGGTTACCTTTTCGGCAAGGCGATGCCCGCCGCCGAGGCGAGCATCTTCATCCGCGATCGCAACGTCAATCTGGCGTCAACGGCCTGAGCCCAGCTTATTTCAACAGAACCCAAGCTTTTGCGTCCCGATCGGCCGCCACGCACCGTCTTGTTGCGCACGGGGGGCTATTGCAGCTGGAGCTCTTGCCGCCATTGTGCCGCCAATGCTCAATGACCGCACGTGCGAGGTTGACAGGCGTGGGGATCGACCGAAGCAAAGGCAACCGCCAAATGATGCCTTTCCAGCGGGAGTTTCGGCGCTAGGTTCGCCCATCGTGACGACTGCGCGGGCTCTCTGAAGACATGTCATTCCCCGACCTTCTCCTGACCTTCAATGCCGGCTCATCGACTGTGAAGATCGGGGTCTTCTCAATTGATGACGCCGGGGCACGACGCCTCGGCAAGGGCGTCATCGATCTCCGCGCCGAGCCGCTCTCGCTTGACCTGACCAAGGGATCGCAGACATTCGACATGCCGCTGAAGGCGGAGGTGACGGACGATCTGCACGGAGTCATCGACGAGACCTTCACGCGTCTCGCCGATCATTTCGATATGGCGGCCGCAGCCGCGGCCGGCCACCGCGTCGTCCATGGCGGCGAGCGCTTCACGAGCGCCGTCGCGCTTGATGACGCCGCCACCGATGGGATCGAAGCGCTGATCCCGCTCGCACCCCTGCACCAACCGCAAGCGCTGCGCTTCATCCGCGCGCTCCGCCATCTGAAGCCACATCTTGTCCAGACAGCCTCCTTCGACACGGCCTTCCATGCCACGCAGGACGATCTCGTGCGCCGCCTCGCCATACCCCGTTCCCTGCATGAGGAGGGCATCAAGCGTTACGGCTTCCACGGACTTTCCTACAAGTTCATCGCCAGTGAACTCGCGCGCAAGGCGCCGCATGCGGCAAAGGCTGTGGTCGCCCATCTCGGCAGCGGCGCCAGCCTCTGTGCGATGGAAAACGGCATCAGCCGCGATTGCAGCATGGGCTTTTCCACCCTCGACGGCATCCCGATGGCGACACGCCCGGGCTGGCTCGATCCCGGCGTGATCCTGCATCTGGCAGGAGAGAGAAAACGATCGCTGGGTGAGATCGAGGATCTGCTCTATCAACGCTCAGGCCTGCTCGGCGTTTCCGGCATCAGCGCCGATACGCGCGATCTGTTGACGGACGGACGGCCGGAAGCGCGCCAGGCGATCGATCTGTTCATCCTGCGCATTGCCGGCGAGATCGGCCGCATGGCGGTAACACTCGGCGGCCTCGATACCGTCGTCTTCACCGCCGGCATTGGCGAGCATCAGCCGGAAATCCGCGCCGGCGTGGCGAAACGCCTGTCCTGGCTCGGCCTTTCGATTGATGAAAAGGCCAACGCCGCCCACAGATTCACGATCAGCACCGGGGAAAGCCGCATGGCCGCCCATGTCGTTGCCACGGACGAAGAACAGGTGATCGCCGACGAGGCGCTGTCCGTTCTCCGCGTCCGCTGATCCAGATCAATGGCGCGCTCGCGCTAACGGCTAGAACTGACGTTGAACGCGTTTTCGAACGGGAGAAGCCCCATGGAAAAGCATGTCTCGACCGCCGCCGCCCTGACCGATGCTGAACTCACCCTGATCGATCGCTACTGGCGGGCGGCCAACTATCTGTCGGTCGGCCAGATCTACCTGCTTGCCAATCCGCTGCTGCGCGAGCCGCTGCAGTCAGAGCACATCAAGCCCCGCCTGCTCGGCCACTGGGGCACGACACCCGGCCTCAACTTCATCTATGCGCATCTGAACCGCCTCATCCGCGCCCGCGATCTCGACATCATCTACATATGCGGCCCCGGTCACGGCGGGCCGGGAATGGTCGCCAACACCTATCTCGAAGGCACCTACAGCGAAATCTATCCCGATATTACCGAAGACGCCGAAGGGATGCGCCGGCTCTTCCGCCAATTTTCCCTTCCGGGCGGCATTCCGAGCCATGCGGCGCCGGAAACACCGGGATCGATCCACGAGGGCGGCGAACTCGGCTACGCCCTCGTCCATGCCTATGGCGCCGCCTTCGACAACCCCGACCTCACCATCGCCTGCGTCGTCGGCGACGGCGAGGCCGAAACCGGGCCGCTCGCCGCCAGCTGGCATTCCAACAAGTTCCTCAATCCCGCCCGCGACGGCGCCGTTCTGCCGATCCTGCATCTGAACGGCTACAAGATCGCTAATCCGACCATTCTCGGCCGGGCCGGTGACGACGAGCTCAAACGTCTTTTCGAAGGCTACGGCTACGAGCCGTTTTTCGTCGACGGCCATGAGCCGCGCGACATGCATCAACAGATGGCTGCGACGCTGGACCAGGTCTTCGACCGCATCCGTGGGATTCAGGAGCAAGCCCGCAGCGGCAAGGCTGCGGCGGGCTGCCCGCGCTGGCCAATGATCGTGCTGCGCAGCCCCAAGGGCTGGACCGGTCCGAAAGAGGTCGACGGCAAGAAGGTGGAAGGTTTCTGGCGAGCCCACCAGGTGCCGGTCTCCAACTGCCGCGAGAATGAGGGCCATCGCAGGATTCTCGAGGACTGGATGCAAAGCTACGATCCCGAAGATCTGTTCGATGCCGACGGCCGGCTGAAAACCGACCTGCGGGCGCTGGCCCCCGTCGGCAAACGCCGCATGGGCGCCAATCCGCATGCCAATGGCGGCTTGTTGCGCCGGGAGCTCGATGTTCCCGCCATAGGCGACTATGCGGTTGACGTCGGCAGGCGCGGCAGCGTCGCCGCCCAATCGACCGAGATCCTCGGCCATTACCTGCGCGATACGATGAAGCTCAACGCGGAGGCGGCAAACTTCCGCATTTTCGGTCCCGACGAGACGGAGTCGAACCGCCTCGGCAGCGTCTTCGAGGTCACCAACCGCGTGTGGATGGAGGATATCGAACCATATGATATCCATCTCTCCCGCGATGGACGCGTCGTAGAGGTGCTTTCCGAACATCTCTGCCAGGGATGGCTGGAGGGTTATCTGCTGACCGGGCGGCACGGCCTCTTTTCCTGCTATGAGGCCTTCATCCACATCATCGATTCCATGTTCAACCAGCACGCCAAATGGCTGAAGGTGACGCGCGAGATCGAATGGCGCAAACCGATCTCATCGCTGAACTACCTGCTGACCTCGCATGTCTGGCGCCAGGACCATAACGGCTTCAGCCACCAGGATCCGGGGTTCGTCGATCTCGTCGCCAACAAGAAGGCCGACGTCGTCCGCATCTACCTGCCGCCGGATGCCAATACCCTGCTCTGGGTCGGCGATCATTGCCTGCGCACCTATGACCGCATCAACGTCATCGTCGCCGGCAAGCAGCCGGAGCCGCAATGGCTATCGATGGACGAGGCGGTGAAACATTGCGAAGCCGGCATCGGTATCTGGCACTGGGCAAGCAACGAGGAGGACACGATCTCGCCCGATCTCGTCATGGCCTGCGCCGGCGATGTCCCGACGATGGAAACGCTCGCCGCCGTCGATCTCCTGCGCAAGGCCATTCCAGAGCTGAAGATCCGCACTGTCAATGTCGTCGACCTCCTGGCGCTGCAATCCAGTGACCAGCATCCGCATGGCCTTTCCGACGAGGCCTTCGACGCGATCTTCACCACCGACAAGCCGGTCATTTTCGCCTATCACGGCTATCCCTATCTCATTCATCGTCTGACCTATAAGCGGGCCAACCACGAGAACATCCACGTCCGCGGCTTTGTCGAGGAGGGAACGACGACCACGCCATTCGACATGACCGTGCTCAACCAACTCGACCGCTACCATCTCGCCATCGAAGCCATCGAGCGCGTGCCGGGCCTGAAGGAGAAGGCGAAAGACGCGCTTGCCGCCTTCCACGGCAAGCTCGCGGAGCATCACGACTATGTCAGGGAATACGGCGAGGACATGCCGGAGGTGCGGGACTGGACGTGGCCGGCGGCGTGAGCCATTCGCGACTGACGCGCGCGATGTGAGATGACCGAATGCCCTATGGCCGGTCAAGCCGAGCTTTTTCGTTCATCCGCCAAATCCGCGGCGTTTCGCCGGTATATTTCAGGAAGAAACGCGAGAAATAGGCGGGATCGACAAAGCCGAGGCGAAATCCTATCTCCTGAACGCTGCCGATGGTAAAGACGAGCTGGCGCTTCGCCTCTTCGATCAGTTTCCCGGCGATCAGTTCATGCGGGGTGTTTCCCGTCATCGAGCGAACGATACGGGTGAGATGCGTCGACGAAATGCCAAGTTCCCTGGCGTAGAAGGAAGCCGGCCTGTGCGATCGAAAATGCCGCTGGATCAGTTCGTCCAGCATCTCCATCCGCCGCTCGTTCTCATTTGACGGAAGCTCCTGCGCATATCCTTCATGGGAAATCCGCGCCGTCAGCCGCAACGCCAACCCGACATAGGCGGCCAAGACCTCGTTGCGGCCACCGCGGCGGTTTTCGAATTCGTCGCCGAGCCGCCTCAGCGTCTGCATGACATAGGCAGCCTCGGCATTTCCGGGATCGAGCGGCGTCAGATGCGGCATCGCCAGCCACTCGCCGAGATGGCTTCGCTCGCCGGGCGGGTGGCTGAGATGGGACCTCAATATAGTGATCACGAGGCCGTCGATATCACGTGAGAAGCGAAAGCCGTGATCGAGCCCAGGGGGAACCGTGATGACCGCCGGCGGACGGATGGCATGGCTCCTCTTGCTGAAGATCGCATCGCCCGAGCCGGCTTCGATGTATAATATCTGAAAGAAGCTCTCGTGGCGATGAAGCCGAATCTCCCATTGATGCAGGCTGCTGCGGGAGCGGATTGTTTCGCAATGCAACCAGAATTCCGGTGACCGCCCGATGTTTTCGCCGTAGAGTTCGTAGGTCGGTATGTGTCTGCTCATCGGCTCCCTCCTGCGCCAATGTTCGATTAGTGCAATTTTTAGGCTGGAATGTCCATTGTGGCGATCCGGCCAGCGCGGCAGAATCTGACAAAACGCAAAAATGCAAGGGAGGAAGCATTTGCGAACCCAGGTCGCCATCATCGGTTCGGGACCATCCGGCCTGCTGCTCGGCCAACTTCTGACCGAAGCTGGAATCGACAACGTCATCCTCGACCGCGTGAGCAAGGACTATATCCTCGGCCGCGTCCGCGCCGGCGTTCTCGAGGAAGGCACTGTCGGGCTGCTGGATGAAGCCAAGGCTGGAGCGAGGCTGCATGCCGAAGGCCTGCCGCATGACGGCTTCTCGCTCGCCTTCGACGGACGCGATCATCGCATCGACCTTCACGAATTGACCGGCGGCAGGCGTGTGACCGTCTATGGACAGACCGAGGTGACGCGCGATCTCATGGAGCGGCGGGAAGCTTGTGGCGCCCTTTCGATCTATGACGCCGCCGATGTGGCTCCGCATGCTATCGACGCTGGCTCGCCCTTCGTCACCTACCGGAAGGATGGCATCAGCCACCGCATCGATTGCGATTTCATCGCCGGCTGCGACGGCTTTCATGGAATAAGCCGCAGAGCCGTTCCCGAACGGGCGATCCGAAGTTTCGAGAAGGTCTATCCCTTCGGCTGGCTGGGCCTGCTTGCCGACGTGGCGCCCGTCAGCCATGAACTGATCTACGCCAACCACCCGAGGGGCTTCGCGCTCTGTTCGATGCGCTCGGCCAGGCGCAGCCGTTACTATATCCAGTGCCCGCTCGACGCGAAGATCGAAGACTGGAGCGACGAGCGCTTCTGGGACGAGTTGAGACGGCGCCTACCGGCTCATCACGCCGAGGCATTGAGGACCGCCCCATCCTTCGAAAAATCGATCGCGCCGTTGCGCTCCTTCGTCACCGAGCCCATGCGTTTCGGCCGGCTCTTCCTCGTCGGCGACGCCGCCCATATCGTGCCGCCGACCGGCGCCAAGGGGCTGAACCTTGCAGCAAGCGATGTCCATTACCTCTTCCGCGGGCTCCTCGAACATTACCGCGAAGGTTCCGACAGCGGCATCGACGCTTATTCGCAGACGGCGCTCGCCCGCGTGTGGAAAGCCGTGCGGTTTTCCTGGTGGATGACGACGATGATGCACCGGTTCCCCGATACAGGCGATTTCGATCAGAAGATCCAGGAAGCCGAACTCGACTATCTCACGCATTCTCGTGCAGCCTCCACGGTGCTCGCGGAAAACTACGTGGGATTGCCGTTCTGACACGAAGATTGCGGGATGAAAGCTGCGATACGCCGGTGAACAGCGAGAGTCGGGACGATACAGAACCATAACCGGCAAATCATGTGTTTGGGGATTTATTTCATTTTACATCACCATTTCGCATGACAAGCTAACCTGAAATTCAATACGGCGCTGGAGTACGCCGAAAAGGGAGAGAGAAGAATGAGGAAGCTGTTTCTGGCCGCCGCTGCGGCAATCCTTATGGGCACCAGCGCCTGTGCCGACACCATCAAGGTCGGCGTCATCGGGCCGTTCTCCGGCCCCTTCGCGCTCCAGGGCAAGAACTTCAAGGCCGGCATCGACGCCTATATGGCTGTCAACGGCAACAAGGTCGGCAGCGACACGGTCGAGATCGTCTACCGCGACGTGCCGCAGGCCGATCCGGCTCAATCCAAGGCGCTGGCGCAGGAACTGATCGTCAAGGAAAAGGTCCAGTATCTCGCCGGCTTCTATTTCACCCCCGACGCCATGGCGGTGACGCCGATCCTGAAGCAGGGCAACGTGCCGATGGTCATCATGAACGCCGCCACCTCGGCGATCGTCACCAAGAGCCCGCTTGTCGTACGCACCTCGTTTACAACATGGCAGACCTCGACGCCGATCGCCAAGGTTGCCTTCGACACCGGCGTCAAGAAGGTGATTTCGGTCGTCAGCGATTACGGCCCGGGTATCGACGCCGAGAATGCGTTTAAGGCCGGTTTCGAGAAGGCCGGCGGTCAGGTGGTCGAGGCGATCCGCATGCCGCTCGCGACCAACGACTTCAGCCCGATTATGCAGCGCATCAAGGATTCCGGCGCCGAGGGCGTCTTCGCCTTCCTGCCATCGGGCCCGACGACGCTTGGCTTCGTCAAGGCTTATAACGAGAACGGCTTGAAGGCCGCCGGCATCAAGTTCTTCGCGCCTGGCGATCTGACGCAGGAATCCGATCTGCCGGCGCTCGGCGACGCCGCACTCGGCATCAAGACGACCTTCCACTATGCCGTGTCGCACGACTCGCCCGAGAACAAGGCTTTTGTCGAGGCTGCCGCCAAGGCGATCGGCAACAAGGCCGAAATCTCCTTCCCTGCGGTCAGCGCCTATGACGGCATGTATGTCATCTACAAGATGATCGAGGCGACGGGCGGCAAGCAGGACGCCGAGAAAGCGGTCGACGCGGTCAAGGGCCTTGCGTGGGTGAGCCCGCGCGGCCCGGTCTCGATCGATCCGGAAAGCCGGCATATTACTCAGAACATCTATCTGCGCGAAGTCGCCAAGGCCGATGACGGGACGTACTTCAACAAGGAGATCCAGACGTTCGAGAAACAGAGCGACCCGGGCCTTGCGGCGGCCAAGTAAGATTGCGGCATCCGGACCGGCGGCGGGGTCTCGCGCATCGCGGCCGCCGCATCGAAGTAAGGTAACTTCATGCAGACAGTCTTCAGCATCGCCGTCGACGCCTTTGCCTATGGCATGGCGCTCTTCGTGATCTCGATCGGCCTTTCCGTGACCATGGGGCTGATGCGTGTCGTCAACCTGGCTCATGGCGCCTTCGCCATGATCGGAGGCTACATCGCCTCCTATGCCGCCCGTGACCTCGGTCTTAGTTATGCTGTCGCAGTCGTCGCGGCCGTCGTCGTCACGATCATCATCGCAATTCCGCTCGAGCGTTTTCTCTACCGCCGGATCTATGGCGCCCCTGAACTGACCCAGGTGCTGATGACAATCGGCATCACTTTCTGCGTCATCGGCATCGCGAACTACGTGATGGGACCGACGCTGAAGACGATACCGCTTGCCGGCACCTTGCAGGGATCGGCCGATCTCGGATTCCGCACCATTCCCGTGCACCGGCTTTTCGTCATCTTCTGCGGCCTCGCCGTTGCGCTCGCCCTGTGGTTCGCGATCGAGCGAACGAGCTTCGGGGTCAAGCTGCGCGCCTCCGTCGACGATGCGGCGATGGCTGCCGCACTCGGCGTGCGCACAGAGATCATCTATGCGGTGAGCTTTGCCGTTGCCGTCGGGCTTGCCGCCTTCGGCGGCGTGGTCGGCGCCGAACTCCTGCCGGTCGAGCCCTATTATGCGCTGCGTTACATGGTGACCTTCCTCGTCGTCGTCTCCGTCGGCGGCGCCGGCTCCATTCCGGGCGCGCTGATTGCCTGCCTGCTGCTTGGCGCCATCGATACGACGGGACGCTATCTGATGCCGGAATTCGGGGAATTCTTCTTCTATCTCGCCGTGATCGCCATCATCTGCATCTTCCCGCGCGGCCTTGCCGGAAGGATGAAATAGGATGACGCTCGTCATGAACAACGAAACCGAACGCCTCCGGCATCGGCGCGCAGTGAATGCCGATCTTCTCGGAGTAGCGGCCATCACGGCCATCGCCGCGATCGGCTATTTCGCCTTACCCGACAATCTGGCGCTTCTGACGCGGATGATCACGATCGCCCTGCTCGTCCTGTCGCTCGATCTCGTGACCGGTTATTGCGGCGTCGCAACGCTCGGCCATGCCGCGCTCTTCGGCTCCGGCGCCTATGCCGCCGGGATCCTGTCGGCGCATTACGGCATCAACGACCCGCTGCTGATGATGCTTGCCGGCATAACAGGGGGCGCGGTTGCCGGGCTGCTCTGCGGCGCGATCATCCTGCGCGCGCATGGGCTGCCGCAACTCGTGCTGTCGATTGCGCTCATCCACCTCTTCCATGAATTTGCCAACAAGGCCTCCTCCTGGACGGGAGGCAGCGACGGGCTTTCCGGCATTGCGCCGGACCCGATATTCGGCATTTTCGAATTCGATCTCTACGGCCATACCGCCTTCTTCTTCGGAACGACACTGCTCGTCATCGTCTTCATGCTGCTGCGATTGCTGGTTCGCTCACCCTTCGGCATGCTCTGCCGCGGCATCCGGCAAGACCCGCTGCGCATCCGCGCCATGGGCGGCTCGCCGAAGGCCGCTCTCATCAAGATGTACGTGATCTCAGGCGCCGTTGCCGGCGTCGGCGGCGCGCTGAATGCGATCTCGACCCAGGTCGTCGGGCTCGACAGCCTGTCCTTCACGCAATCGGCCGAAGCGCTTGTCATGCTCGTGCTCGGCGGCACCGGTTCCCTGTTCGGCGCGCTCTCCGGCACCGTCATCTTCATGTTCTTCGAGGATTATGTCTCGGCCGCCAACCCCTTTCACTGGCTGACCATGGTCGGCGCCCTGCTGATCGCCGTCGTGCTGTTTGCGCCGAAAGGCCTCTACGGAACGGCCGCCGCCTTGATCTGCCGCCGGAAGGAGACGCGCGCATGAGCCCGGTCTTCGAAGTAACCAATCTCAGGAAAGCCTTCGGCGGCCTTGCCGTCACCAATGATGTCTCGCTGGCAATGGCGCCCGGCGACCGCATCGCGCTGATCGGCCCGAACGGCGCCGGCAAGACCACCTTCGTCAACCTCGTCACCGGCAATCTCTCCCCCGATTCCGGCGAGGTTCGCCTCGGCGGCGAGGCGGTGACGAAGGTGGATGCGATCGGCAGGGTCAAACGCGGCCTCGTCCGATCCTTTCAGGTGACGCGGCTTTTTCAGGATATGACGCCCGCCGAACATGTGGGGCTCGCCGTCCTTCAGCGTGACGGAAAGACCCGCAAGATGTTCGGGAATTTCCTCGCCATGCCCGACGTCATGGCGGAGGTCGACGATCTCCTGGGTAAACTCGGGCTGGCCTCGCTGATGCATCGCAGAGTCAGCGAGATCGCCTATGGCCAGCAGCGGCTCCTCGAAATCGCCGTGGCGCTGGCGCTGAGGCCGAAGGTGCTGCTGCTCGACGAGCCTGCGGCCGGCGTGCCGCAAAGCGATACCGGCCGAATCGAACAGGCGCTGGCCGACCTTCCCGCCGATCTCGCCGTCCTGATGATCGAACACGACATGGACCTCGTCTTCCGTTTTGCCAAGCGCGTCATCGTGCTGGCGGCCGGCGCGATCATCTTCGACGGCCTGCCGGCCGATGTCACCAAGGATGCCCGCGTGCGCGAGGCCTATCTCGGGAGCTATGCCAATGCCAGCCCTGTCGCTTGAGGTTGAAAACCTGTCGGCCGGATACGGGCCGACGCGGGTGCTCGAAGGCATCTCCTTCACCGTGCCGGCAGGCGCCCGTCTAGCCGTGCTCGGCCGTAACGGCATGGGCAAGACCACGCTCCTGGCAACGCTTGCCGGCCAGACCAGGCGGTATCAAGGCCAGATCCACCTCGGTGGTTCGGATGTCACCGCAGCACCGAGCGCAATGCGCGCCCATAGGGGCCTCGGCTATGTGCCTCAGACGCGCTGCGTCTTTCCCACGCTGACGGTCGAAGAGAACCTTTTCGTCGGTCTGAAGGCGCGGCCGAAGACGGCGCTGGAGGAAGCCTATGCCATGTTCCCGCGCCTGAAGGAGCGCCGCCGAAACCTCGGCAACCAGCTCTCCGGCGGCGAGCAGCAGATGCTTTCAACAGCCCGCACCATTCTCGGCCGCCCGTCCGTTCTGCTGCTCGACGAACCGCTCGAGGGCCTAGCGCCTGTCATTTGCGAGGAACTGATGGCTGCCTTCGCCGATCTCGCCAAGAAGGGCGATATGACCATCCTTCTTGTCGAACAGCGCATCCAGAGCGCGCTCGATTTCGCCGATCACGTCATCATCCTCGAACGCGGCCGACTGGCCTGGACAGGCACGCCGGAACGCCTGTCGAGAGATCATCAAACGGTCGAAAGCCTGCTCGGGGTCGGCGGCTTGCACTGACGCCTGGAGCTAGTACTGAGCCCGTTGGAGGCAGAGCCAGCGGCATTGCCGGTGGATCCAAAGCGCCCCCCAGGATTGGTTTGAGGTCCCCCAGCAGCGAATCAGTATATCGTCATGACCATGTCATCATTGACCCACCATTATTCTCCGGAAAAGACGGGTTGTCCGCGAGAAACCAAGAGATCGCCTCAAGAGGCGATGAACATCATGAGCGAACGAAGCGCCGTGATCGCAAGGCATGCCAAAAAATCTTGGCGATAGACAGGGTCGGTGCCGGTTGGATCTCTTTATCTGGATATTTGTTCAGCAGGCGATTTAGATCTGCTGGAATTAAACAGGTAGAGTTGATCTGACGCTCCTTCAATTTTCGTTGCCAGACACCAGATAGGGTTGCATAGTCACATAGCACATTAGCCGGGAGGTAGAAATGGCAAACCACAAACCATTCGCGGGCAATGTATACCTGCCTGTTTTCAATCTCGACGATCCGATCAGCGGCGATGTTCTCGAAAACTCCTACGATACCGACGGAGATTCGGTGCGCCTGAATTTCGTCAACGGGCAGCGCATCAAGCAGCCGGCCGATCCTGAAGGCCAGCCGATAAAGACCATCATCGAAGGAAAATACGGCACACTCACCATTTTTTCCGACGGGACGTACACCTACGCGCTCGATCACTCCAAGCCGGAGGTCGCCGCCCTCGGGCCGGGAGATCAGCTCGTCGAGAAGTTCACTTTCAAGATATCCGACGGCAAAGGCGCCACCGATGTCGGTGCGTTCAGTATCGCAATCGATCTGCCGGAACGCGGCGACGTCTTCGTCAATTTCGAGGATGTCGGCCAAAGCGACTTTCCCACCGGCTACAAAGGCTTCGATTGGGGCGCCTGGCGAGACGGCGACGACGCGACAGTGCGCGAGGACGCCGACGGCAACCACTACCTGGGTGGGGGCGTCTTCTGGACCCCCATCTATTCAGCGGATGGCGGCCCCTTCCAGATCAAGCAGTTCGAAGTTGCCAACGGAACATCGAACTATGACAACGTCCTGACGATCGAAGGGCAGCTGAACGGCAACATCGTCTTCTCCACAACCGTGACCATAACCGCCGACAGCATCGATAATCCCCAGCTGATCGACCTCAGCGCCTACGGCGATATCGATTACCTCCTGCTCGACAGCGAACCGATCGTCACGGAAAACAGCGGTCCCGATTATTTCGGCGCGCAATACGACAGTTTCTACTTTGTCGTTTGAGGGATAGAGAGAAGCGTCGCATCACGAAAACTTTGCATCTTTCCGGCGCACCGCAGCGGCATCCGGTAGCAATTTCTTGCGATAGCTGATCGACCTGCACCCTGCTAGCTTTCGATCGTGCGGAGGAGCACGATCATGCTGGGATGGAGGAAATGATGCAGCCAGTCGGGATCAAGTTAGCGGCGGTCATGTTTTCGCTGGCCGCATGGGCCGTTATCATCGCTGCCGCATCCCATCTTTGGGCGATGAAGATGCCGATATTGCATTTGGCGCTCTACAGATAGAGCTGTCCTCGGCGCACCTGACACCCCCCACTCTCCTCGAGTACGCCGCCGATCCGATCGCGGATATTTCCGTGCTGACCTGCAGATCATGCTTCGGCGGGCAGCTTTGCGGCTGCGCAACGCCGGATCAATCGCCCTCGACGACGACTTGAGGCGATTCGTAATCTATGCAGTGAATTGGTGCTGACGCGCTAGGACGCGATCAGGTATGTCGTACGGGAGTGGATGAAGTAGAACACCTATCTGCCGATGTATGAGCTGGACGCAATGGCGAAGGGGATGGGGAAGCTTGATGGGCCAAATGACCATTGGTCAGGACTTGCACGGGATATCTTCATGGCGAAGCCCATTGCCGGTACTCCGCTTAATCCTGCTCTGCGGCTGGGTCTCTTTGATGGCAGGGATTTTACTATGGTCACTCCATCCGATCGCCTACGACAGTTGGCACATCACCCCTGTCCTTATTAGTTTGTTGTGGTTTTCGGGTCCGCTTTTGGCTTTTGCCATTTCGGCCGGTGCACTTATTCTGGATCAACCGGCTTCTCGCCTAATGAAGCGAGCCGCCGCTGTGCACTTCGGGGTAAGTCTGGCTGTTGGCCTAGTGGTATTGTTGACAGATCAGTTTGGTCCCGCCACCTGGTTGTTGCTGGCTGCGCTGGTCGATCTGCCGATCCTTGCGCTCGCGCCAGGCCGGATCGATAGCCAGAGAGCGGTCAAACTGCTACACATGGTGGTTGTGTCGTCGGTTGCAGGACCTATTGCCGCCCTCTTTCTTTGGTCCGCCCTCAACATCAAGATTGTGGAGTGGCGTGCACTCGCGGTCTCCGGTTCACATCCCTATTGCGTGCAGGTGCCCAAGGATTATCTCGGGCAGTACAAGGCAGTAACCCGACGGGCTGAATTGGCGGGTTTGAGGATGCGGACACCGTTTACAAATGGCGGTGGTTCCACCGACTACCAGTTCGCGTTTCACGCAGTGCTCGTGGTCAGGCATGATGAGGGGGACCGGTTGTACAACTGGTCCTACTTCGCCCAAAGCTTCGTCCCCGTCTCCGACAGTGCGATAAAAGGACTCACTCTTCGTGCTGATTGCGAGCCAATGGTTGCTTTCTTCGACGCGCTTTATCGTTAGGGATTGTCATCGAATTGTAGCAAACGCCCGGAACAGCTCGAACCCCGCGTTTGAGGTCATCGCCTCCGCCGCTGGAGGGAAATTACCGGACCGGAATTGTCGGCTGTTGAAGTGGTAGCGGAGGTCCGTTCTGGTCACAACAGCCGACAGCACGAACGGACAGAGATCAGCCTGGGAACATGGCAAATCGAGCTTAAACGCGCCATTGCCCTTTATCTAACCGCAAAGCTTGCCGCGCCGGCCAATGACGTCGAGGAAAAGGAAGCGCCAGGTAGATTAACGCCTGGCGCCTGAGCTTATCACGCTACGCGCGATAACGGCTGTTTCCGCTTCTTCGCCTTCTGAAACCACGTGATGCCCAATGCCCGCCAGAACGTAATTTTGTGGCTGGCGGAGAAGATCTTCGCCTCCTCCTCTGCAGCGGACAAGAGATCTACCATGGCAACCGTTATGTCGTCGGGTAACACGAAGTCGCAGTATTTTGGCTCTGTCATGAGCATTTCGACCGCCTTGATTTGAGATGCAGTCAAAGGACCGATCTCAGCGTTGGCAAGGATTTCCAGAATCTCCCGGGCGAACATAGGCCCGCGCCTCGCTATAAGAGCTTCGATCTGCTTGACAGCGATCGTTTGGCGCGCACCCGTGCCGGTATAGGCGTTGGGACTTTTCATCACCCTCACATTCGCCCTCGTGCACACGAGCTCGAGTGTCTGCGCGTCTTCGTCCGCAGCCGCAAGCGCGGCCTGATGCAGTTGAAGCGTGGTAACGGCCAAACGATCGGTATTTTGTCCAATGAATGCCTTTGCTTGAGCCGTCGTACTGGCGGCCTCTACGATCATCACGGGGATCTGGGCGATATGGGGGTTTGAAGCGGCGGCGATAGCCGTGTGCTGGCCGTCCAAGACCTTCAAGATGGTCAGGCCTTCGCTTTCGGCATATGCACAGATCGGGGGCTTAAAACTCGTCCAATCAAAACCCTCGATGATACGCCGGATCTGACGCATGCCCTTCTCGCTGATGTTTCGCTGATATGCCGGATCTACATAGAGGTCCGTTGGCTTCACCAGCTCGAAAATAGGCATGCCGGTTGGCGGCGCCTGCGGCTCCAGACCAGAAATACTTACGGGCGCTATCGGGCGAATGTTTTCCTGCATTTTTGTTCCTCGCTTTGTCGCTGGGAGCGTTAGAGAGGAACACTGAGAAGAGAACAGGTTGCTGCGCCACATCGTTTCGCCGGACCTAACATCCACAGTTAGATGTACGACTATGGGCCAAACCGTGGAAAACTTCTTGGCTGCCGGCCAGATGCATCCCAAAGGTGCGTTAACGATATGTTAAAATGCAATTTGACGTGGAGCGGCGTTCTGCCATGTTAGCAGCGGGCAACTGAGGGGTTATCCGTGAAAATAAGTTTGGCAGTCCGGCGCTTTGGCGTCGCGACGATATCACTTGCGTTGGCGGGGTGCACGACGACGCCGGCTGAGTTCAACAAGAAACCGTCTGCGGTTAGCAAGGCGGCGCTCTGCAAGACCGTATTTGAAACGCAAGATCCACAGTTCCAGCTCCAGCTCGTTGCGGAGTTGAACCGACGCGGGATGAGCATCCCGGAATGTCAGCAGATGGTTATACAGCAAAGGCAGGCCGCCGCAGTTGTTGTCGGCCTCGCATTGGTCGGGACGGCTGCCGCGGTTTGCGCGAATGGTAATTGCGGCGGCGGTGGTTACACGCCGTATCGGCGCTACCCTGGCAATTGTTATTCCTATTACGACCGGGCGGCGGACGGTAGCCTTTGCGGGAACCGAAGCGCGATGTCTCGCCCTGGAGGATGGTAGGGCTACAGCCACCCAATACGCTGGTTCAACTCGGGCGATTCTATACTGGAGCCGAATACATGTTTCGAAAGAAGACCGACGCTGACATACTTGCCGAGCTTGAACGTGATCGCATCAAGAGGGGCGGCGCCAGAGATTATGATGATCTGCGAAATCACCTAAGCGATAATGCGTACCTCTACTACATCCATCATCGCCTCGGTTGGGCGAACAAGCATCTTCATGAGATCCGTAACACAGGGTATGTCCTGATTGGTCTTCTAATGGCAATCGCTCTTCGGACCTTTGGTATTCTATGAGTGTTTGTGGATGAAGGTGACGAGGAATAAATGGCTAAGCTGACTTTTAAGGAGGCCGTGAAGCTGGAACTGGAGACGATCAGATCAGTCCAGGGCAGAGTCACCCAAGATGCGGTCGAAGCCACCATGGCCCGCTTTGTCCTGAAGGAGGACCTGTGCGAGCTGAAAAATGATTGGCCAACCAGTTATGGGCTCGATGAGGACACACGAGACAGGTTAATCGCCCACGCGCGACAAGATGCGGCTCTTGCCTACTATTCCTCCAGCAATGCGAAGAAGGAAGTTAAGCGCCTTCGATTTCTCGTCTGGGCGCTGGGCCTCGTTAATTTGGGATTCCTAATTTATCTAACAACGCGATAGTACAATTCACAAGGGGTAAAGAACCACGGCCTTGACACCATGACCAAGCCCGACCTAGCCACCATCCTCGAAGACGCCGCCGATCGGATCGCGGATGTCTCCCGGGCTGATCTGCAGATCATGCTTCGCCGCGCCGCGCTGCTGTTGCGAAACTCCGGATCGATCGCGTTCGACGACGACATTGAAGAATCTCTCCGGGATCTGTCCGGCGAGCTAGGCAAGATGCGCAATGATACCGTCAGGTTCATCGTCCGGGAGTGGATGGAGAAGAACACCTATCTGCCGGTGCATGAGCTGGACGAAGATGGCGACGTAGACGGCACCGCATGACGCGTCAGGGAGGCAACAATGACGATCCGCATAGACCTTATCGATAAGGCCAACCTTCTGCGGGACCAACTCCGCCTGCTAGAGATGGCGGCGCATGCGGTGGATGACCGCGACCAAAGAAGCGCGCTTATAGGCGGCTGTGAGCAGGCCAGGGAATTTATGGAAGAATTGCTCGAGATAATGCGAAGCATGCCAAAGAGCGAGCCAGTCGTGGCAACGAGCGAATGATCGCTGGATTGATTCTCTGCGCCTCCCTGACGGCCGTTGATGGCGACACCGTGAAATGCGATGGGCAAAACATGCGACTGCTGGGGGAAGATATCCCGTTCGTCTCGGGAATCGACACGCCGGAGATCGGGAGTCATGCCAAGTGCATGAAGGAACGGAAGTTGGCGCTGATCGCCAAAGGCAGGCTGAAAGAGCTTCTGAGCGAAAAGGGATTGCGGATCGCATGGAGCGGCGCGGTGGACCGTACGCCATCGCACCGACCACTCGTTAACATCTACCGAACGAATGGGGAAGAGATCGGGAAGAAGCTGCTTCGCGAAGGATTCGCGCGGACCTGGAGCCCGAAGCAACGGAATGACTGGTGTGATTAGCTAGCGAGCCCTGCAATAGTGCTCGCGGAACCCAAGTATCACGATACGCCTTTTGGATAGATATTCGTCGTGATCCAGCACGGTTACCTTCTTCGCGCGAAATGACGGGGATGGGGGCATGCGTCAGGGTTATCGCGATCCGCATAGGAGATCGGTGTTGTTCAGGGCGCCAGGTTTGGTGATCGGCGCGGTCGCATTTGGTGCGGCCGGCGGCTGGACCGCGAGCGACATGCTGGCCTCATGGAGCGCTTCTGGCGGCTCCGGCCTAGCATGCAGGATCAAGGGCAACATCTCCATTGACACGGGCGAGCGCATCTTCCACGTGCCGGGGCAGAAATACTACGCACAGACGAAGATCAGTCCCCAGTATGGCGAACGGTGGTTCTGCTCGGAATTCGAAGCATGGGCTGCCGGCTGGCGGAAATCGAAATCCTAGCGAGCGGAGACAAAGAGGCCGCTTACATAGCGGCCCCCATTTTGCAAGCGCTTGGCTCCGTTCAGCCCGCGCTTTTAATACTTGTGTTGCAGAGGCTCCAATAGCCGCCACCCTTCTGGATCCATTTCAGATCGCCGAGCGTGCCCGCATCCTTGGCAGCGTGATAGGCATCAACGCAGGTGTGCAAACGACCCTTGGCAGGCGTTTCGCTCGAGTATTTCTTGTCGACTGCCTTCGGGAACTTCACGCTTTTTGGGGCAGCAGTCGTAGGCTTTTCCGGCTCTTTCTCGGTTGTTTTTGCGACGTCCGCCTCGTCTTCTTTGTCGGCGGCGGCAGCGTCCGCGCCACAGAATTTCGCGCGGAAATCGTTCCATTTCATGTCTTTGGCAGAGCCGTCGGCTTTGGCCGCCTGATATTTTGTACTGCATTCCTTCATCGTCAGAGCATGTGCCGGCGACGACATTATGAAAGCAGCCACAAGAGAGCCGGCGGCGGAGAGAAGAAGTTTGTGAGAGATGCGATATGACTTGGTCGATGCAACGAGAACCATGACACGCTCCTTGGTACGTGGGCCATATACTGCAAACGGTTACACTCGCCGAATGAACCTCCGATGAACATTTTTTTGGCTGAAACGTGCTTGCGTGTCGTCTTCAGCGGCGCCGAGGACCGGAGTCCCCTGCAACTGGTGAACATTTACCGCTAACGGCGAGGAAACGGGAAGATCACATGCAGAGAGCGTCGGTGGCTAGTGGCCATAGATAAAAAACTTAATCTGCTCAGGCTTTCCGGCGATATAGGTTGTCGTCTCAAAGTTGATCGCCGCTTTAGCTATCGAGCCTTCCCATTTCTGGCACGGCGGGGCGGTCACAACGACTGTGTCGCCGGGACGGAGATCGACATTGGGGAAAGTGCTTTTGTTCCCCGCCTCATCAATAAATTCCGGAGGGCCTTTCCACCCAGCGACATATCTCGCCAGGTCGTTTCGAGAGAGACACTCGGCTGTTGCCGTGTATGTCGGTGGATGTCGACCTGGCACAGGCTGCGCCTGGGCCGCGCCAGGATCTTGTTCAGGACCTTTAACGGTTTGGGCATTGGCTATATTTGTACCAACATCAATCGCTACAACCACTGGATCACCAGTGGCCATCCATACCAGAACTCCCTCTCCAGCAATTGAATTTATTTGCTGATCAGACAAATTCGGAAGTACTGTGTGTGCGACTGATATGCAAAGTGGGCAACCAGAGTTGATGACTGCAGATCCTATACTTTCTCTTATCTTTTTTTCATCGCCGGTGGCGAGAGCCTGAGCCACCTTAATTCCCACTACAACTGGGGTCGATTGTATGATCTGCGGTATCACACATTTGTCGTAGGGCATGCAAATACCGAAGCTATCTTTATACTCGCATCGACCGCATGCTTTTGCCATTTTGATTTCGGGGAAGAACATCGTGGCAGTTAGCGACAAAATTGCCAATGCAAATGCAAATAATCGCATGTTACCCTCCCATGTTGCCAAAGCGATACGCACTAGCCGGCCATAACTCCGCCCTGATCCGGTTAGTAAACTTTAAATTGACTCAGAAGGCTGTCGGCCGCAAGCGTTAGGGTTGTCCTTAATTTGGCGTAATCCTTATGGTGGCATCTGGTCATGCGCATAATCGTCAGATCCCATCAATCAATTGATCTTCAGCCAATGCCGCAGCCATGCGACAACGCCGTCGCTCATCCACGTGATCGTAGCACCGGCGGTCAGCCCAGCCATGGCTATGACGCCCGAGACGCCGTAACCGATCGTCTTTATGCGCTTCCAATCCTCTAAGGCCGGCTGGGTGGCCGCATGGTTGTGCTCCACGGTGGCCTTGAGAGTTTTGATCTCCTCTCGGATCTGAGCGTCCACCGCTCCGCTTATAGCTACCGTGGTTTCGAAGTGAGCTATCTGTTTTGCCTGCTCATCGAGTCGCCGATGGATCACTGATCGACTTTCATGGGCGTTCTCTTTCTCATCACTCACATCTTCCCGAAGGAGCGCCATATTCTCCTCTATCCCGGTAAGTCTTCCCTCCACACGCCCGAGAGCACGCAGGATGTCGTCGTTGGATGTCATCCATTCGGGCGCCTATGGGTAGAATTTCAGCTTCTCGGATTGCGGGATCCGGCTCACGGTCCTGAGGACATGATAGAGCGCGGGGTGGATGAAGTCCGCCGCTGTGTAGGCGTGCCCCATCAACAACGCATTATCCTGCACGTTGGTAGCGAGGACTTCGGCGACCCTGAAATCAGCCGTGCCGTCGCCATAGTCGGTCTTTTTCTCGACCAGCGTCCGGCTTGTAAATAATCCGGGCTGATATTCAAACATGACGCGCGCGCCCTGCGGTATGCTTGAGGGAACACGCATGGTGTCCCAGGTGGTGACGCCGTCCTGGTTGCCTGGGTGCCCCGTTATGTTGCCCAAAGGGAACGTCTCAGCGGCGGGCGGTTTAGTCGGATCAACGTCCGACATAAACGCCGGGAACACGTCTATGGTCTTGTTGTAAGCCGCGCTCGCCAGCACAAGCGCATTTGCCGCTGCCAACACCGTGCTCCACTGTGCTGTCACGGTATACGCCGCGACGGTTCTCCCGGAGTCACCCGAGCCAACGGTAGGCCACATGGTCACGCCGACGATATGCGTTCCGGCGCCATATCGTCCGCGCACGCGCGTTCCGGGAAGAGCTGTCTTGGCGGCCGCCCAGGTCGACGCTACGGTGGCGTTAGTGTCGTTTCGACCTGACCAATCAAGGACAAATGTCCATATCGGTTTGCCACCGTTGAACGTTGTGGCGATAGCGTCGATCATGTCCCAACGCTTGAGCGCATTGGTTGCCAGCTCTTGCGCAGACTTCGAGCCAGGCACGCCCATTACCAGCGGCATAATGCTACCCTGCGCTGGGTCGCGTTGATCTAGCCAGCGCCGGCCGATACCCAAATTACGCCGAGCGTCCGCAGACGCGGCAATCTCCTGCCGCTCGATCAAACTGTCGGCCAGGACCAGAGGAACCGGCCGGCCGTCCCATCCCTTGGCGAGAACCATGCAGGGGCCGTAGGCCATCTGTTGAGAGTTGGTGGCATTGCCGACTGTGTTGTAAAGCGCGTCACTATCGAGCGCCGCCGTAGAAGGCCCATTGGCCGTCGCCAGGGCGCGAATAGACGTCAGGTCGGCCGCGCCCCAATATTTCTCTCCCCGGTGGCGCTGGCAGCGATAGGCGGCGGCAAAGGTATTCCCGACCGTGCCGTGATAGACGGTGCGAACGCCGAAGATCGACCAGGCGGGCAGAGCCGAGGGCAGCGTGACTTGACCGTAAACAATGCCGGTCGCCGCGGTGACGGTCGCGGCAGCAACACCGCTGAACAAGATCGGGTATTCCGTGCCATCTGGATGGATGAAGAACACTTCATCAATCAGCATATCGGCGTTGGGCGACTGCGTTTCTTGCGGCGCGTTCCCACCTTCGGTCAGCGCAAAGCCGACAAATGGGATAAGAAAATCGTTCGTTGGATAGTCCGGCGAACCAAAGAACAGCTTTGAGCACTGGTAGTTGAGCCCCGTCTGATAGGTCCAAGGCGTCGTTGTGCTGCCAGTGGGCCAGCGTGTCCCGGTCGCCGCCGGCATGTAGCGATTAGGATCAGCGACCCATGTCGGATGTCCGGCTCCACTTGGAAGCGTGTTCATGCTCGACCAGTTGGCAGCACCAGCTGATGCGGCATATGCGGCCATAGCGCCGTTCAGCTCGGCGTAGCTTGTCCCCAGCGCATAGTTGATCCACGCGAGAAGGCGCCCATTGAAGCCGCCGACATTCGGGATTCCCACCATATCAAAGAGCGCCGACCAGTCGCCTTCGTAGCTGAGTGATGTGCCGGTGGAACTGCGAACTGCAGCCTGCCGGTCGCCCTGTGCGCTCGTCATAGTGTCTTGCCTCGATTTTCTGGTTTGGGATTGCCGCGCTACTTCCGGCAGGCCGCGTCTTGGCGGCATTGCTGATTGTTGGAAGCGATGGAGGGCCCGGCGGTCGGATCTTGCGAGGCCAGGAAAGCCGCTTTGGGATCGGAGAAGCGGGTAAACTGGTAGCCGCTACCGTTGACCGCATTCGTCTGCTGGCAGCCCGCTATCGCGCATGAACACGCGGCAACGCTCGAAAGCAGGAAGATTCCTGAAATTCGCATTGTTCTTCTCCAGGGTGTTGATGCGGTCGAGCGCTTCCTTGGCCGCTTTGACCTGTTGGGCCTGCCGCTCCTCGCGAGCGCCTATCCATTTGGCCGGGTAGAAAGCAGCCACTGCACCGAGAACGAGCCCGAGCGCTAGGACGACCGGGAGCTTAAAGCTGTCCGGTATGAGCTTGGTGAAGAAGTCCATTAGTTCTTCACCCGATCCCAGGCATATAGGCCGATACCAGCGATGCAGGCAAGAACAAGGACGCCGGCAAGAGCATAAGCCAGTGGGCCATCATGCGGGATGAACTGCAGCGCTCCGGTGGATGAAACTGCGGTGATCGTGCTGACGACCTTGCCGTTGATGAGAGGGGCGCGCTGCGGGAGGGCTGGCGTGCCGCTGGACTGGATATAGCCGCCCTTGGCCCAGAGTCCCGCCTCCGCCGCTCTGCGGTTCACCAGGCCGTTGCTGACAACCTTCTTGCCGTCGATCGTCGTCTTGTTCCACTTCGCCAGCTCACCAGGCACGGCGGCGTAGTTGCCGGCGTTCAGTTTCTTCAGCAGCGTCGACGACTTGAAGGCGCCGATACCGGCGTTGAAGGCGAACATGACGAGGGCGCCGAATTGATTATCGGTCAGATCGACCTTCACCAACGTCGCAACAGCGCGCTCGCACGGATCGAGGTCACTGCGGAGCCACGCGAGCGCCTGGGCTTCGGTGATGTCAGGTGCACCGGGATAGACGTCCGGGCCGGTATGGCCGTAGCCCTGGGTCGCCGTACCGCGAATCTTCATTCCCGGCCGCAGCCGCGTCTTCTTCAGGCCCGGCTTCGGATCGGCGTCGTCATAAACGAACGGAATGAAGAACTCCCACTGCTTGAGCGCAGCTTCGGTCGTGGCGTTGACTTGTCGCGCCATTGGGCATGCTCCAAATTGTGAGGGTGATCGTTAGGACCGGCGCTTAGGGCCGATCTGGAATGCGTAATGATGGTTCCGGCCGTCGTAGGACTTGTTTACCCAGCCGAGCCAGATTTTGAGATAGAAGCCACCGATGAGCGGCTGATCACGCTTGAAACAGAAGAACCGCGCGCCCTTGGCCGTCTCCATGACGTACCACTGATTTTTAGGGGTTTCGGTGATCTGCTGCTCGATAATGATGGTTCCGGCGGCAGGCATACCCAAGAGACGCGATTGCCACCCGTGGGCGGGATTGCGGCAGATCCAGCATGTCCGCTGCCACCAGAGGCGCCAGCCGGCGAGATCGGCGCGATAGCCTTTGACGCCCTGCCCTATCCCGCCATCGAGATCAGCGTCGACTGTCGAGAACCATTGCAGGATGCCGGGGAGACGCGGGCCGATCAGGAGCGACAGAGCCGCGAGAACGGGTGACAGCAGATAGGAGAGCAGCACGAACGCGAGGTTTTCCGGCCAATAGGCGATGTAGCGGACGATCGACGCGCTCATAGCTTGGCGGCCGCGGTGAAGAATTCATCGATCTGCTGCTGCGTGAAGCCCATTGCAGCGAATCCCGCCAACATCATTGGACTTTCCTTGACGAAGTCGCGGCTGTACTCAAAGGAATCCTGCGTCTCGCCGTCCTGCTGCGCTACCCATGCCTTGACCGCGTCGAGCAATCGGGAGCGACGAAGCTGCAATCGGAATTGCCGAGCGGAGACCGAGGAAACCTTAGTTGCGGCATTCAGAAACGCGGTGAGGGCGGGATCGTCATCGACGAAGAACTCTTCTGCCGTGCCCTCCTGCAGCTGCTCAAACACTCCATTGATGGCGCCGTCGCTCGATCGTGAAACGTATGGCATTATGCAGTCCTCCCGCATGGGAAATAGAAACCGTCCGTCCAGACCCACAAACTGCCGGACGCGCCAGACACGTATCGCACTTGCCTGCTCGTGTTCGTCCAGACATCGCCTCCCCCGACCGCAAAGCCGCTTGCCACTTGGATCGTGCCCACACTTCCGCCTGAGTCATTGCCGCCGGCGATCAGTGTTCCCTTTGCCGGGTCGTGGACGAGAGCGGAGTTGGTCGTCGCGCTGGAGGAGAACATGAGACGTAGCCTCGCCTCGGCCTTCACTCCATTTGGAACCGTGATCGCCAGGAGCGCCGACACCGTTGAGATGGGAATGTTGGTTGCTTCTCTTATGGGCGTGATAAATTGATAGAAGTCACGCGGGTACATGATGAACTGCCGGATATTCGAGCTTGCATCCGTCAGCACGACGCCGATCTGTTTCACGATGGTGTAGCCGGTGAGCAGAGTCGTCGTCACGCCGCCGATCGTCGCCGAGGTTGAGAAAACCACGTCGAAAGACAGGTCGGAATCCTTGCGCAGCGCATAGGCGAAATACGTGGCGCTGGCTGCTAATGCTCCGGTGTCCAGAGAGCCATTGCCAGTTCCGACTGCCCATGTCCCGTTGATGCGCTTGGTGAAGCTGCTGCCATTGGAGACGAAGGACGATCCTGACCGGACCGAACCGGCCGCAAAATCAATATGCGTGTTAGGGTTGGACGCGTTGTTCGAGAGCAGAAGCCCATCGATGAAGCTGCCTACCGCGGAGCTGTCGGCTTTGGCCACAAGCCTCGTCAGAACCTTGTTGGTGAAGAAAGCGGACCCGCTGCAGATGATGAAGGCGGAATATCCGTTCGGGACAACCAGCGTTGCAGCCCCGTCGATCGTCTCCGAGCCGTTCGGGTCAATCGTCACGTCGCCGCCATCGGCAATTGCCACATAGTGCCAGTTGGCGCCCAGCGTTGCGGCGGCTGTCAGGGTAAGCGTAGCGGCGGCTGTGAAGCGATGTACAGCATTATCGTCGGACGCGAGCGCAGTGTAGTCGCCTGACTTCGCCGCGTAGACCATGCCCTTGTCGAAGGTAACATCGACGCCGTTTTGTGTGAACCCGAGGAGACCTCCACCCTTGAGGTAGATGCCGGTCTGTGGGTTCGATGCGAAGCCGACACCCGGCGCCGAAACAGTGCCGCTTGCCGCCTTGATGGGCGCAACCATCGGCGCCGAGCCGTCACGTGGCAGCGAGTTGGTGATCTCGTTGCCGAGGTCGGACGTCAACTGGTTCCACGGCGCCGGGTCGATAATCTGACCGACTGACGGCGTCGTGCCGGCGGGTTTTGAATAAACGCCGGTGGATGGATTTCTGGGCATTCACCATCTCCAAAAGAAACGGCCCCGCGAATTGCGAGGCCTCGACGGTTGTAGTATTGGTTGCGCCATGCTGAGAGTTCTGCAAATCACCTGCATCGCCCTTACCACCGCGATCCTCTACGGGATCAACTGGGCGGTCGACGGCATTGGTAACTTCCTTGGAGGTTCGTTCGATGCGGGATTTGTGATGGGCATATGTTTTGCTGCCCTGCTCTATCTCGCTATTTGCTGGATTGACCCCTCATCGCGTCCTCGCGGTTCCGGCGTTCAGAAGCAGGGCTTTGACAACAGGATCGACTAACGCGGGCGTCGTTCCCATCCCCTGAGCTCTCACCAGCCCTTCGACCAGCTTTTCACGCTGCTCGCCGATAAGCGCCCGTGCCAAACTCTCGCGGGTGACGTTCCCGGTGTTGCTCGACATCAGCGCCTTCACGATGTCGTCGGCCTTGTCGATAGCGGCCGATCGCGCGGCACCAAGGAAGCCGCCTGCCTTGAATGCTTCCTTCACACCGAAACTTCCGGCTCCCCCGCCCAACTCATTTTGAGCTGCAATTCGCGCCGCAGTCTCGCTGTTGCGCGTGACGGTGTTGGCCGTGTCGGCATAGATGCGCTCGTTCTCGAGCACCTTAAACAGCCGATCGGCTTTCTCCGGTCCGAAGAGGGTGGAGAGACGCGCGCGGTTCCAATCCCCCTCCCCTTTGATTAATCTGTTCATGGCGGCGATATCGTTGGAGTTCGTGCCGACGATGCGGTCGATCTCTGCCCGGGCACCTTGCGATAGACGCAGCGGGACCGCAGACGGTCCAATCTGCATCCCCTGCGGCTGAACGCCCTGCTCGACCTCTGCGGCCAATTCGGAGGGGCGCGGCGCTGTGCGTCCACTGTCGAGAACCTGCTGACCGCGTGTCAGAGCTTCGTCCTGGCGGGCGAGTTCCGAAAAGCCTGCGTCGAGCTCCTTGATGCGAGGAACGGCACGGGTAAGGCCGTCGTCGAGCATCTGGCGGGCTTCCATCAGCGTGGCGATGGCCTTCGGATCAATTTCCGTCTTCAGAAGCCCATCGATTGCCTGACGCGTCTGAAACATGACGCCCGGATCTGAGGAAAGGAAGTTCGAGTTCGCAACGTTCAGCATATCGCGAACCTGCCGCAACCGGGCCTGAGCTGGGCCGCGGAGGCGGCCGATATCAGCTTCCATCGCGTCGGCTATCGGACTCATGTCGTAAGGGCGGCCCCCCCTGAAGACTTCGCGATAGAGAGGGCTGAACGAATTCTGATTGCCTTCGATCCCGGCCCGGACCTCCGAGGGAACAACGTTTGGTCCCATCGTCTCATCAATGGTTTGACCAATGCGAGCATTTGCGCCGGCCTGGCGATCGGTAAGCGCGTTCCGGATTGTCGCCTGCGCCTCCCCGGGCGTTGCCGCAAGCGCACCGGCCTGCTTCTGAAGGTTGGGGCCCAGGTCCGCCGGAATAGCCTCCGGACCCATTTCCGTCAGCCTGCGCGGTAGCGTCGAGGCGTCAAGACCGTCATCGGTGACCGCGCGCCGGAAATAGCCAAACGCCTGCGGGTCCATGCCGGCGACTTTGGCGGCCGTGCGCGCGCGGAGTGCGTCAACCAGCGACCTGGCTCCAGCTCCGATGACCTTTCCGACCATGGGGCCGCCTAATCCGAACAGGCCGCCCAATTTTGCCCCATGCCACATTTCGTCGATGTCACCACCGCTTCGGACGCCTGCGTCAGCGGCTCCAATGGCTCCGCCAGTGAACCCAGAGATTCCCGAACGAAGGGCCAAGCTGCCGCCGCCCGCGCCGAAAGCGACAGGGGCGGCCATGATTGCCGGGATAGTCCCCGCCACGGCTCCAGTTATCTGAGCTCCCTTATCGACATACGGGTTCGCTTCTTTTTCGGCTCTGTTCGCCTCACGGACGCGATCCAATACCTGATCATAGGTCTCGTCCGAAAATGCCGCGAGTGTCGCGGCTGCGGCCCGCTCGGTACCGCCGCGGATCAACGGCCCAACTATTGGAATACCTTCGATGAGACCGCCGACACCTGTCCTGGCGACTGAAAGAGCATCATCGGCCGGCAGCCCATACCGATCAACCGCTGGCTTCTTCTGAGCTCGCTCGGCCTCGCGCTTGGCTGCTAAATCAGCATAGATGCGCGCTCGTAGCTCTTCGCCGGTCTGAGGAGCGGCAGAAGTAGCTGGCCCAGGATCTGCCACAACGAACCCCGGCGGTGGCGGGGGCACGTTAGAACCCGCGCCACCATCAATGACAAAGCCAGGAGGCAACGGTGGAACGCTGCCCTGCATGATAAGGTCTTTGAGCGTTTTATCGGCCATTTATTTCACCGGAACCCATTGCTTGCCGTCGAACTCGATAACCTCGCCTGTCTGCGGGTTTGTGGCGCGGGGTCGAGGCATTCCTTGCTGCTGTGATGGCGGCTCCTGAACTGGGGCTTGAGCCGGTGGCTGCACGGGTGGCGCCGCTCCTGTTGCCGGCGGGGGCTGGACCAGGTCCGGCACTGCCGCAATATCCCCCAGAGTTGGCAGGATATCCGCCTCGTTCATACCGCGCCGGCCGATGATGCCACGATATTGCGAGATGTCGTTATCGAGCGCTCCGCGGTAGGCCATCATGCGACTGCGCGCTTCGCCGAGGATCGCCTTCCTTGTGTCGGGCTCAAGCCGGGAACCGCCGGTGACGCTGTCATATGCACCTTTAAGCCAGTCGGGCCACGACGAGGTGTTTTGCACCATCGTCATTTCGCCTTCGCGCACGACCGAGTTCGGGTCCATGATCTTGCCGAGGCCGTAGATCAGGTTCAGGTCGGATGCCTTCGAGTCCGTCTTGGCGGTGTCGATCATCGACGAGTAGGAAGGAAGCGCCTGCTGATAGCTCTTATAGGTCGGGAGGTTCTGGATCTCCTTACGGAGGCTCGACACGTCTTCCGGCTTATAGCCGGTGCCTTGGTAGACGACGCGATCCTGGCCAGGGCTAAAGAGCGTTTCACCCGGTTGCACAACCACTGGCTTATTTCTCTCGAAATCGGACTTCTGCCGCTCGAGATCAATGTTCGCTTGTTCTGCTGCTGTAAGCGTGCCGCGATTTTGCTGCTCCTGGCGGAATTTCTCGCGCTCGAAATCGAGCTTCGCCTGATCGGCCTGCGACATCTCCGATCGATAAACCGGCGTGAGGGTGCCGCTGCGAGGATCGGAGCGCAGCACAGTACCATCAGGCAGTACCTGAAAGCCGTATTCCGTCGGTTTCGTCAAAGCCTGCAGCGACTGCGCCGCTAGCGCCTTCACCTGCGGCGATGCGTTCGGGTTCATGATCGCCTGCACCAAAGCTTGTGCGCGCGGGTTCGCCATCGGGTTCGGCTGCTGCTGCGGGGCGTTGTCCAGCGCCTGGGCAAGGCGGACCGGCGCGGGCTGCTGCGATTGCGGAACGCCAGCGACGGGAGGAGTTGGTCCGACATCTCGGCTTGGCAGAGGCGGCAACGCTGCTTGAGGACCGGCCTGCGGCGGGATGACCTGGGCGGGATCGGAGGCGCGCATCTGGCCGGCTGCTCCAGGCATGGGAATGCCAATTGAGGGATCCAGACTTGCCACTTCGCCTGCAGCCGCGGGCGCCGGGTTGACCGGCGCCGGCTGCATCGATGATCTGGTTTGCCCAGCCGCAGGAGGTGCGGCGCTTGCTGCCTGCTGCGGCGGCATAGCGCCTATACCCATCATACCGGTGATGCCCTCTGCCTTCGCTCCCATCCACGGGCCCCAGCCGTGTTTGCGCGCCCAATCGAGCGCGAAGTCCACCTGGTGCTTCCACGTCGAAGGGTCGCGGGCATGGAGACCGGTTGCCTTTGTGAACTCGTCGCCGAGGCCTGCGTTCGGCATCGATTTCGACATACCGGCATAGTGAAGCTGGAAGGGACCAAATGAAGAGCCCTCGTCCCCGCCCCGATCAGGCTGCGAAGGATCAAAGACGTTCAAGCCCTCATGACCGGCGACCCGAAGAGAATAGTTCGGATCAATGCCCCTGGCGATCGATGCTTGGCGAATGTATTCCGCCACTTCAGGGTTGCCGCCAGCCTTGAAGGGTGCCGCGGGGATGTTACCCGCCGCGTCCACTTTCGGCATCGTCGAGCCGGAAGCGCCCGGGTTGGTTGGCTTATCACCACCAAACAGCGACGACAGGAAGCCCTTGGGCTGCTCAGGAGGCGTGTAAGGCTGACCGGTGATGGCTGCGATCACCTGGGCATCTGCCGCCTGCTGCTGGTTCGCCTGGTTGCGGACGGCGAGGCCGCCCATGAGCGCCTGCGCCATGCGTGCTGCGCCTTCCCATGGCGACTGGATCGGGCTCGTATCCGTGCCCTGCTGCAGCATGGCCGCAGCGAGGCGCTTGCGTGCGTCCGTGACGTCTGCCTGCGTCTGGCCCGTATCGCCGCCGAAGATGAAGCCCATCACAGAACCCCCGCGTAATTGACCATCTTGAACCTGCCAGGACCAACGGCGACGGCGCCGGGAGCGACTGCTTCGACCTCATCGGCCATGAAGCCGACTTGCCGACCGCCGCCCCATACATATTCGTATTCGTAAACCGGCAGTCCGGACGCTGTTTGGCCGATCTGATGAATGTTGCGCTTCAGCCGGCGATCGGACATCGCCCAGCCGCCGAGCAGCGCCGAGCCGAGACCGAACAAACCGCCCATGGCAGCATTCGAGCGGGCGGCTTGCTGATTATAGGCACCCATCTGCTGGTTATAGTTTTCGTTGATAAGGCCGGCTTGGTCGACGGTCGGAAGCTGTGTCGTCGGCGTATTGACGTAATTCGGCTGATTGACCTGCGAGCCGGACATCAGTGCCGAAATCTCGTTCAGCGGCTGGTTGCGCTCGGTCAGGATCGAATTCTGCGCATTGGAATACATGTCGCCGAGATACTGATCGGACGCCGCCTGCTTGCGCGTGGAGAAATCGCGCATCGCATTATCATAGGCGGCCGATCCCATCGTCACGCCCTTATCGGCAAGGCTCTGTTCCAAGCTCGCCTGATCGCGATCCCACTGATTGTTGAAGCCGGATTGCCAGTGGTCGTTGACGTATTTGTCGACGTTCCCAGAGCTGAGATCGACGTTCGTGTCGAGGATGCCGGAGATTTTTCCAGTCTGCGAATTCGCCAGCTTCGCCAACCCGAGCTGAGTCTGCTGCGTCTGGTCATAGATTGCTTGGTTTTGCGGCGAATAGGTCTGATAGGCCGAATAGGTCGGCAGCTGATACGTCTTCCCGTTCTGGTCGGTCATCGTCGTATGGCCGGTGACCTTGTACTCCAGCGAGCCGTCGGGCGTGTACTGGTTGGTGTGGCTGAGACCAGCGTTCGCAATCGCGGTGTCGACGTTCGTCGCAGTCTGCGCCGCCGCGGTCTGCGTGGGATCGGGCGCTTTCGGCGCCTTAGGCGTTGAGACCATAGGGGAAGTCCTCTTTCAAGATTCCATAGAGCAGCGCGTCGCAGTCGCCGAAATAGCCACGCTGGCGGCCTTCCAGACGCGCGCCGAGCCTGTCGAGCGCCTTCTGAGCAGCAAGGTTGTCTCCGCGCGTCCTGAACGTCGCACGGCGGCATCCAAGCTGCGCGACGACATAACGGAAGGCCGCCCGCATCAGCGTGACGGACAGCCGGTCAGCGGCGAGCGAAACCTCGACGTCATGCTCGGTCCAGACGTTGAAGACATAGCCGGCGACGATCCTTCCGCGATCGACATGCGCCAATGCCGTGTAGGGCGGCTCGAACGAAACCCCGATCTTGGCCCCGACCCAGGCCGCGATATCTGCCCGCGGCTCAGAGACGATCAAAGCGGCGCGCCCTTCTCGTAAAGCACTTCACCGCCGACAACGGCCGCCTCGGAGATCGAAGCCGACGAGCCGGAGATCAGAGCGCGCACGGTCGGCGCAAGTGCCGCACCGAACGCGCCGGCAGACGCGAATTTCCGCGCAAGGATCGTGCCGGGGAACTTGGACACACCCCAGACCGCGGTTCCCCATCTTGCCGCAGCACTGTTCTCGACGGACGAGAGAAGCGCGGTCGGGATCTTCGTCTGATAGTCGACCGAAATCCCGGCATACATCAGCGTCGAAACTCCGATCTGCGCCGTCACGCCGATCAGCTTGGAAAACTTGGTTGCCAATCCATCCCCGAAGCGGTTCCATGCTCCGACCATGAGGGCGTCGATCGCCGTGCCGTTGTCGCTGGCGCCGGCCTCGGCTTCATAGATCGTGCCATCGCTCGAACCGAAGAACAGTCGGTCCTGCCACGTCGCCCAACATGACGATGAGATACCGACGAAGCGGCACCAAGCGCCCGTCTCGGTGTTCATGACGTACTGATAAGGCCCAAAGGACGAAGGCAAGTTGACGATTGCCATCTGACGCTTCGGGAAACTCGACAGTTGCCATTCATCCGACGACGTGCCGATCGCGCCCACGGTCTCGCGCCACGTAGGCCCGATCTTCGCGGTGATGGCCCCGAGGCTGGTTGCGCCGCGGTCGAGTTGGACGGCCTTGGTAATCGGCACGATCCCATCCGTGGTCATTATCGCCAAATCGGCGCCAACGGGCATCATGCACCTGTCCGTGCCAAGCGGACGGCCAAGTTTGAACGTACCGAGCAGCCCCCAATTCGTCGTGCTGGACGGATCGGAGCCTTGATAGACGATCACCTCGCCTTCGGAAGACATCAGCACCAGGCATTGCTGCAGGCCTGTCGATACGGGAATGGTCCAGACGTTGATTGCGACCAGGGTGCCGCCGTATTTCATATTGCCGCCGACCGGCAGCACTGTAGCGGCGCCGCTGACGGCGTCGGTGGCGAGATACCAGACATTCGTCGAGTTCTTCTCGATGAACCACAGTCGCGAGCGGTAGGCCGTCACTGCGATCAGCAGTGACGGGTCAGATATACCGGTGATCATTGTCGATGAAACATACGGCGTGGCGACGGAGCCGGTTTCAAGCTGGGCATTCGTCACGGTGCCCGCCACGGTGAGGGTCAGGGTACCGGCGGCCGGTGTGAATGTGAGTGTCACTCTGTTGCCGACGCCGGTCCCGTTCAGGACACCGGCATAAGCACCCGAGAGTGTGATCGAACCAGTGCCGAAGAAGCTCAGGGTGTACGGCACGTTCTTGACCGCGACGTTCTGCGTTACCGGCGCTGCGCTCCCGACGATGTAATTGTTCGTCCAGGACGTGCCGTTGAAGAGCAGCGGCGTGTCCAAGCCGTTGACGAGCCGCAGATATTCCTGCCCTGCGGGGTTCGTGTACAGCTGCGCCGACCAATGCGCACTCGACTGACCAGACACCACGGCAGCGCCGACAGCGCCGCCAGCCGTCACGTCGAAGATTTTATCACCCGCCGCAGCGAAGAGCCGATTGCTCACCCCCGAATACGGAATGACGGTTTTGACGTCGGCGCCGAGGCCTGTGGCAAAGGCGAGATATCCATAGCGGGCGCGAACCCGGTTCGCCTCCGGAAAGAAGTTATCGAGCAGGAAAGCGGCATCCTTGGGCATGTCTGCCATCTCGACGTCGGTACGCCAGCCGCCGATCGGTGCAATCCAATCCTTGCTGGGAGAGACGCGGGTTTTGCCGGCGCTGGCTGGAACGGGCTGCCTTGTCATGGGTTCGGCACCGTGATGATGCCAGGCCAATAGTTGTCCGGAACCTGGCCTCTATTCGGCAACGAGATATCCATCGGCGCAGCTGCGCGGTCAGAGCCGATCGCCGACTCCTTCGCTCGCTCGAAATTTGCCATCTCCTCCCCGTAGTCGAGGCCCTTCGCGCGCTTCCATCGCCAAATGGTCGAGAGCTCGATCAGTTCTTCAGGAAACCGCGCCGTATCGGTGTCGTTGGCCCAGGTGTCAGCGTAGGTCGTCCCGCCGTTGACGGCGACCCATGAACTCGACACGTATTCGTATTGGATGGTTTCGCCGACATCGTTGGGATAGATCGCCAGTTTGCCGCCCAGCATGCGCCAGATCTGCGGCACCGGGTTCGAATTGATGATGGTGTTTCGCTCCCAAGTCTGCGGCTCGACCGGACCATTCAGCTGCCAAAGCCGCGATGTGTTCCAGACCTTCGAATTTTCGGCGAACCGATCCCAGTCTGCAGGCGGTTCCGAAGGTTCCGGAATGGCGCCGGTGGCAGTGAAGTTCCTGATCACGACAAGCGCCGACCAGTCATGTCCCCGCACAAGGTCGCGGCCGGCACGCTGCGACAGGATACGCAGCTGTGCGACCTGAGGGTCGGCGGAGGACATGACAGCCGTCGGCGGATCAATGCTGATTTCCGCGCAGACGTTCTGGATGATGGTCAAGAGCGACATGCGCGGATCTCCGATTTAAGCGGCTGCATTGCGACGGCCAGAGCCGCCCTGCTCTTTCGCCATGGCATCGAAACGCTTGCCCATTTCATCGATCTGCGCCTGAAGGCGCTGCACGTCGTCCTTGAGCCGTTCATTCTCCGCGGCGAACGCAGATGCAGCGCCGGCGTCCTTGGCCGTGGCGAGAAACGCCTGAGCAGCGGCAACGAGTTCATTTGCACCCATGCCGATCTTCTGCTTGGCGGTGTCGGAAAGTGCCGCAAGCTGCTCGACGCTGTAGACGTTGATGCCCTCAAGCTCCTTGACCTGGCTGACCTTGAGGTAAGGCCACTGAGCAAGCGGCGTGCCGACGAGTTGTTCGCGCGCAGCAGCGCCTTCCTTGAAGCGTCTATAGGATTCCGAGAAACGTTCCTTGTCGTGATCGGTCGCGACGCGGTGGACCTCGGTGTGCTTGTCGCCGGCGATGAAAATGGTGACGAACTCAGTGTCCTTGAAAATCGGGCGTCCTTCCTGTTCGGTGAGGAAAGGCTGCTCGACGGGCTCAATGCTGAAAGAGGCGTAGACGCCCTTATTATCGGTCATGGTGATTGCTCGCTGTTGATGGCGGGGAAAGGAAACGGGCGCCGAAGCGCCCGCCGTTTGTCAGAGTTAGTTCACCTTCGAAAGGAAGGGGCGCATCAGCGTTGCTTCGAGGACGCCCGTTGCAGTGACCGTGATGGCGGTGCCATTGGCCGTCGCGTTGGCGGACATGGTGATGCTCTGGACCACGCCCGAAGGCGTGTAGGTGATGCTGCTGATGGTCGTGCCACCCGGAATGCCGGTACCGGAGATGGCAGCACCGATGAATGGGCCGCCTTCCGGGCTGACGCTTCCCAGAGCCGACAGAACCGGCGAACCGTTGATGGTCGTGGCTGTGAAGGTCTGGTTGGCCGCCTGGAAGCTGACGTTGGCAATTGCCTTCGTCGTGGCGGTGGCGGATGCCGGGGCATTGGCGAGACCGGCGGTCGCGGTGGTTTCAGCGACGACGAGAGCCGCCGTTGCCGTCGACACCATTGCCGGAGCCTGCCCGTTGCGCTGCAGCCAGATGTAATAGGTGCCGGCAGCAAGGCTGATCGCCTGTGCAGGACCGCCCGATTGTGTCGGGGACTGGCTTGCCCCGGCGAATACACCGCAGCGATAGCCGACGACGGCCGCGGCCGTGGTCAGAAGCGTTGCGGTATAGTCGCGGTCCCACTGGAACCACTGACCAGGCTGAAGCGTGGTGGTCGATGCAAGGACGAGCTTGCAGTAGACCCATTCCGCTTCCTTCGCGCCCAGGGCGGTGGCGCCGAGGGAGAAATTCGGACCCGGAATTCCGGAGCCGGCGACGATCGGGCCTTCGACGACGAACGGGTTCGCGCCAAGACGATCGGTCTGGGAAGTTGCGATCGACATGTTTGCTTCTCCTCGTGACGATCAGGCGAACAGGACGCCCTGCAGGAAGGCGTTGTTCATGGTGAGGTTGCCCGCGAAGCCCATGAGCTGCACGAAGGCATCCTGGTTGGTGTTCATGCGCTGGTCGCCGATCGGAGCCATGTCGCGGTCGCGGTGCGGGCGATAGAACAGATATTTGGTGTTCAGGAAGAACATCTGGTTCAGCGGTGCGCCACCGCCGAAACCACCGTCGAAAACCACGTCGGCGCCCATGTACTGCAGGGTCTGGAACCCAGCCATGCCCTTGTCGGCCGAGGTGATCCGCTGGATCGCCTGGAGCGATTCCCAGTAGAGGCGGAAGTAGTTGTTGTCGCCGATGATCAGATCCGGAGCATCCGGACCGCGAACGCAGCTCATGTAAAGCCGGTTCATGTAGGACTGGATGTTCGTTGTGGATGCTGCGGCGCCGCCGTCCGCCGACGCCGAAAACTTCGCGTTCCGCCAGAATCCCCAGGTCGCACGATTAATGCCGCCGACGGTGCCGGAGGTCGGAGAGGTCGAAATCAGCAACTGAAGGCCGCCGATCTGTTTTCCGCCGTCCGCCGTGCCATCGGAATAGCAATCGAGCGCGATATTGTTCTTCAGGGTGATCTCCGCGTTCTCGATGCGCTGTTCGAGCAGATCGAGGACCGCGTCTTCACCGGAATTCTGGAGCTGCTCCAGACCGGACATCGACACGGCAACCGCTGCCTGCTTGTAGTCGTATTCGGCAGCGGTGATGACGTCGGAGGGCTGCACGTTCAGGATTTCGTAGCCGGAATAGCGCTTGAATGTGCTGTTTTCCTGATACTGCAGTTCCTGAACGATGGTGCGGCCGCCGGAAACGGGCTTCTTGCGGCCGCGGCTGTTGAGACGGGTGAGAAGACCGTTGTTCTTCGTCACGTCGTCGGCAACGACACCGCTGCGATTGCGCAGGGTTGTCGTCACGATTTCAGAGAGATTCGGTGAAACCATTGATCATGTCCTTGGATCAAACCTGACCGCGCGCAGCATGAAGAGCGCTGCGGAGCGAATCACGGATGGAGGTTGGTTGAGCGGCCGCCGCTCCCTGGGTTGGTCCAGGCGCGGACGAGCCGGAGATGGATCGCGAGGCGCGACGGGCTTGATCTGCCGCTGCTGCCCTCTGGGTATTCTGGGCTTGAATTTGGTTCGCCGGCGCAGCCTGGCTGATCAGCTGCTGACGAATATCGGGGCGCATCCAGCATGCGGCGTCGTAAGCGTCCTTGAGTGACGATGCACGCCCTGCGCTGATGAGGGCGACCATGTCGTCAAGCACGGCTTCGGCGTGCACATTTGCCGGATCGGAAAGGAACGCTTCGACTTGAGTTTGCGTGTCCCTTTTCCGGAGTACCTGTTCGACCGTTGCCTCGACATTGACGGGCTGAGGCGTCGGCTGTTGCTGGGCCTGCTGCGGCCGGCGCTGCAGGACCTGATCCTGCTGTCCGGCGACGAGGGCTTGAAGATTTACGCCGGCCATCCTGGCGACGTTGATCACTGTGTTGACGGGATCGCGGATCAGCGCGTTTTCCCAGTCGATAGCCTTCCGCATGACATCGGCATGTGTTGTGCCGGCCTGGCGTACGATCGGGGTGAATTCCTCGAGGCCCTTGTAATCCTGAAGCACGCGGAAGCCGCGATCGACCTCCTCTTCGCGCTTGCTGACTGCCGCCTGCACTTCGGGCGGCAGGCTCGCGAACTGCGCCTTTGCCTCCTGTGACCAGCCAGGCGGGACACGGTGCGCCGAAGCGGACGGCTGCTGCTCCTGTGCTGCGGCTGGCGTCTGCTGAGCAGCAGGAGCAGCGTTTGTGTCGGCTGCGGGCGTCTGCGCTGCCTTCGGAGCGGCCGCGAACTGCTGTGGCGCTTGGCCTGTCTTGTCCTGATCCTTCGGAGCAAAACGGCCGTGCTCGTCACGCTGGCGATCGGTGGCGCCGGCCGTCGCGGTTTCCGTGCTGTCGATCGCGGCCTTCAGGCTATCGCGAATGCTGAGCGGCTTATCGGTAGTCGTGCCGAGGTCTTCGCTGCCGTTGCCGGCATCGTTGATCATGTCTTCCATATCAGAGGGTTCCTATTTCGGGGATTGATGCCCGTTCAGGCGTTGTATTCGGCGTAAACCCGCCGCAGTTCGTTGCGGATCGCTTTCCGATCCGTCATGGGCTTCTCGATCGGCTGAGGCTTCTCATTGCCAATCTCGACCACGCCCGCGGCCCGATAAGCGGAACGCAGCTTTGCTTTCGAGGTGTAGTGCTTTCCGTCATGCATCGACTGGATTTCGATGCTGTCGCTGACGAAATGCGGCGCCGGCAGATCCGACTGCGCCAAATTCTTCACCGGCATGCAGTTATGCGGCCACGCATCGAGTTGGTGCCAGCCGGCGCAAACGCGGCAATAGCGTTCTCTCATCGTCAAACCTCTTACTGGTAGGCAGGCTGTTGCGGCGCTGCTGGCTGCTGAGCGGCCTGGAACTGCTGCATGGCCTGCATCGCCATATCGCCGCGAGCCTGCTCGACGGTCGTGCGGTGTTCGATCTCGGCCTGGGCGACCCCAAGCTGGGCTTTCCGCTCCTCGGCGCCGGCCTTCACCTGTGCCGTCTTCAGATCGATCATCTGCTCCGGCGTGGGTTCAGGCGGCTGCTTCGGTGCCGTTGCTGCCTGGGCGAGTTGAGCGCCCACCTGCTCCAGAGTGTTTTCCAACTGACGGCCGGCACGGAAGCCACGCGCTGCGAACAACAGCGTTTCGACCATCACGGGGACAAGCATGGGCTGCTGCTGCGCGATGGCGCCGGCCTGCTGGATAAAGCCGCCCACCATCTGCACGAACTCCATGCGGCGCTGCTTTTCCGCGTCCTCGTCGGGCTCAATTGTCGAGTCCGTCTCGATATCGATCCTGAAGCCGCGAACGCTGTCATTGCGAAGAAGCTGAACAACCTCGTCAATCGACGGCTGCTGCATCATCTGCGCCATCTCAGGCGGGATCGGCGGCTGCGGTGGTTGCGGAGGCGCAGGCTGCCCCATCTGCTGCGCGCGCATCGCCGCCTGCTGGGCGGCCATCTGAGCCTGCTGCATCTGCATTTGGATTTGCTGCTTCTGCGCCGTCGTCAGCAACTGGATACCCGAGACGAGCATCAGAGTTTCGGGTTGGAACTGATCGCAGATGATCTCCCCGGCAATCGCCACAACGTCACGGGCGAAGCGGGCAAGCTCTGCCTGGCGGTCACGGATGCGGATCGAACCCCACTGGCTTTTGATGCGCTGCGCCGTCGCCGTCTCCGAGGCTTGGGTGTCACCGCGCACGATGTCGCTAATACCCGTGATCTGATAGACGTCTTCGATTAGCTGCTTCCGCGCCTCGATGCAGGCAACGATGACCTTCTGCACATCGTCGATCGGTAAGGTGACGATGGCCTTTGAGCCACCCTTGTCCGTGAATGCCGTCCATTCCGGGATCGGAACCATGACCGTGTCGTTCTCCGGCCGCATCGCCTTTTCGATTGCCGGCGATACCGAGCCATCCCCTGAGGGATAGAAAATCTTCAGGCGCAGCTGATCGGTCAGCTTGTTGATGCGCTTGGTGAGGATGTCGATCTCGTCGCACTGGCCCTGGTAGTAGACGTAATCAGGCACCGGTATGAGCGAGCCGGTCGAGAGCGTGCCGAATGCCGGCCGCGGGCAAGGCCAGAAGCCCTTTAGCCTCAGTGGTGGTTCGGATACCTCGAGCGCGGCGGGGCAACCATCGGCGATCCAGACCGTGTAGTTCTCGCTTTTGCACCAGATCTCCCAGACATAAATCTTGCCCTCGTTCTGGGCCCGCTCCGTCTGGTTAGTGCCGTGATTGGAGCCGGCGCCGTCCTTGGCAAGCGAACCTCGTCCATCGGGAAACCGCTTGTCGAACTCCTCATCGGTCATGGACACACGACGGGCGACCCAGGTGACATCCTTCCAGCGCCGCGCCGGCGAATGCAGGAAGTCCGACCAGTGCACGTAGTCGATGCACACCCGCTCATCGGTGATCTGCTCCATGGGAGAGACATCATCCGGCATTCCCGGTGCATCGGACGGCTCTACACCCATGTCCAGCGGTTCGAAATCCGCCTCATAGCGGAGCCAGACCGTGCCCCTGGCGCAAAGCAGGAAATCATCCCTCACCGCTCGCATCACCGAGTCCAGATCGGCGTCGTCTGCGGTGAACGCAAGATTGCGCTCAACCAGTTCCGAGCCCATGCGGGCCACAGGCTGGGAGTCCTTGAAACGTCGCTCGACGACGGGCTGCGGTACCCGGGCATAGACGGCCGGCTGCAGTACCGAGACATTCGCCCAAAGCATCGGGAAGCGGCGCTTTGCGCTCTGCTGGTCTGACTGCTGCAGGTAAATCTTCTCGATCTTTTCGCAGCGATCGACCCATGTCTTGAAATAGCGCTGAGCCCGCTCAATTTCCTGCTGCCAGTGCGCGCCAACCTTCGCCAGATCATACTGGTCACCGGCCGGCAATGTCGTGGCTTCTGCGTCCATCAAACGTGCTCGCTATAGGTCGGTGTGGAGTTGACGAAATCGTTGAACGTCATTGTCTGGAACGTCGGCAGCGGCTTAGGTTCGGGTTTCAGCGGTTCGGCAGCGAGACCGGTGAAGATGATTGCCAAGCCGCCGAATGCGTCGGCGCCGTGCGATGCCCAGTTGTGAAGCGGCTCATCGCGGAATACGCCTAGATCCTCGTCCCATTCTTTCCGGTAGTTCCGCAGGCACTTCACGCCTTGAGAACATCCAGCCTGGTCAAACTCGACCTTTGCCAGGATGCGCCGCGTACCGTTGATGCGGTCATGGACATAGGCCCGCTCGACCTTCCGGACAGTGCCGAGGTTTCGAGCCTTGACCTCCTGCAGCATGATCTCGATGCGGGTCATGCCGCCGCGCGTCCATTCCCTCACGCGGATATCGTGCGGCATGTTGTGGACGCCGTAGACGTAACCGTTCTCTTTGGCGCGACGCTCCAGCTCGTCGAGCATTCCATCCATGCCCGTGCCGGTGTGCTCGAAATAGCCGATCATCCGAACTCGGCTCGGCAGCACCTGAAAGAGCCATACGCTGTTAGTATCATCCATGCCGATGTCGGAAATGGTGTGCACCGGATAACCAGGCACATGCGGGAACACGCCTAGACGCTCCTCAGCATCCACCATCGCCATCTGGTCGGCGTAGTAGGCGCCTTCGACACTGGCCTCGAATGCTTCGGCCGGCGTCGACGGATATTCCCGTTTCATGTCCCCGAGCTGCGTCTCAGCCTTCTTTACGTACCAAGCTTTCTGCCCGTCCGTCAGGTCGATGCCTTGCCCCGCCAGACCGCGGAAGTACTTTGCGAACGCATCGGTGATGATGACGCCTTCGGGCGCTATCGAGTATTGCGGCTCCTTCCACCACGGGAAGAAATGGAACTTGAAATCCAGCGGCGTCAGCGCCGCGGCCTGCCGATGCTTCACCTGGGCATCTTCGCAGAGATTGTAGAAATGTCCCTCCTGCCCCTCGGCAGTGCTTTCGATGAAGACCAACTGCCCGGCCTGCACGGTGTTCAAAGCGCCGGTGCGCACTTCCCTCGCCTTCTCCGGATACTTGGCGCAGAGCTTCCCGTATTCGGAGATATGCAGGTACTGGAGCGTTCCCGATCGAAGAGACGTGCCAACACGAATGCTCGAATTGTTCGCCAGCAGCAGTTCGCTCGTATTGTCTCTGACGATCGGCACCGCGGCGCGAATGCCCTCGGGCAAGCTGTCGTACGGAAATTTCACCTTGTCCCGAAAGATGGTCTGCGCATCCCCCAACGTGTGGGCGATGGTGCCGGCGCGGATATCCTTGTTGAACACACAGGCGTCCAGCATGAAGATCTGGATGAATGTGGTCAGGCCGAGCTGACGTGCCTTGAGCAACACGTTCAGATAATGCATCTGCTCGAAGAACGTCATCTGCGCCCAGTTCATTTCGAACTTGACGCGCTTCCCGCCCTTATCCGTGATCCAGTAGAGGTTGTTCAGCCGCCAGCGCCAGTCCGAGAACTGATCAACCGCCGTTTGGAAGTCCGCGCGTCCGGCCATTGATCGCATCCAACAACTCAGCGACACCGCTGGTCACGCCATGTTCAAGCTCGACCTTCGAGCCGTACTTCTTCGGCTTCAGCTTCTCCGCAATCCACTGACGAGTGGCGATCCGGAGCTGTGAGCGGCGAAGCGCCTCGCCATTTTCGACCCAGCGCGTTTCTTCGCCGAAACTCCGCTCCATCCAGTCGTTCGAACCGTCGTCGGCAATCTCGACCATCTCGTCGACGAAGCCGTCAGCCTGGATCTCGCGCGCCTGCGCATACTTGGTCCTGAAATCGGCTATGTCGTCGTCAGCGAGCCAAGCGAGGATGGTGGATTTCCCTGGCATCGTCTCATCGCGGCAAATCGATCGGAGGCTTTCGCCATCAGCGATCCTCTCGCATATGATGCTTGCCAGAGCCTGGGTGTACTTGGTGGGTCTGCCTGTCATGGTCCTGCCTTCTGATCGGCTGGGCTATTTCGGATGCGAGCGATGATGTGAGATGCTCCAGGGGGCCCCGATTGCTTCCTTTGAACTGCATTCTAGAGGAATGCCCATGCAAGAGCGGCGACGGCTGCAAGGCAAAGCAGCAACAAAACTGCGCGCTCGACCCTCTCATTCATATCGTCAACCATGCCGGCAGCGAGGCGAGCGCAAACATTACTGCCGCCAATACAAGAAGGCAGAGCCACACAAGCAGCACTCGGAAAGATCGAGGTAGCGCGGCCCCGCCAGCTTGCAGTCGATGCGCAAGGCTTCCTCTTGGGGGAACGTCGAATTTCCCTTCACCTTCGCTTTGTCGACCGTCGTGTGCGTCAGACATTCAAGCAGCCCCAGCAGAAATTTTCCCCGACAACTGCAACGCCGGCACCTTAAATGCCGGAATGAGTGATCATTGGTGAAACGCGGAGCGAGCCTGATTGTTTGAATCTAGAAATCGACGGTCTCTTGTTGCCACATTCGCTACATTGCTTCGGCAATAGCCACTTGCCTTTCAGCAGATCCGCGCAAATTCATTTGAGGGAGAGTCAAGCAACCACAGGAGGATGGAATGGCCGACAACAAGAAAGCACTGAAGCAGGACCGCAAAAGGGTCTCCGCGGAGCAACCTTATGAGCTTAGCTATTTCCGAAAAAAGCACGGCCTGACAGTTGACCAAGCGAAGGACATCATCAAGAAGGCCGGCAACGATAGAGACAAAGCCAACAAGCTTGCGGAGCAGCAGAAGAAATAGGCCCTCCACCTACTTATCCTGAAACGAAACCAACCAAAGCTGGTCGCCGATCCGCTGTTAACTATCGTGTTGAAAACGAGTCCCGTAGGTTGAATTTCGATCGACTTCTAGTCGAACGCGTGCATTACTAGAAGATGTAAATACATCCGGGGGGATCAACCAATGAAAGCCTTCAAAATCGCTCTCGCAGCGACCGTATTCGCTTTGTCTGCAGCCAGCGCTTTCGCCCATGGCGGCGGCCTCGACAGAAATGGCTGCCATACCAATCACAAGACCGGCGATTATCACTGCCACTGAACTTTCAGTATGGAGATCACGATGGCGTTCAGGAAGCTCAACGACCAGACGGCCGACTTCGATACGCAAATCGTGATCTCCGTTCACAACAACGACGGCAAGATCGAAGCGAGCATGCATCATCCGTTCGAGAACTCGTCGAGGATAGGTCTCGAACTGTCTGATGCTGTCGACCTCGCTCTCCACCAGCAGCAGATCACGCCTGGCCATCCGGAAATCGTCGTCATCGACGAAGACAGCGTCTGGCCTGCATCATTCACGCCGTTGAAATGACAGACACGGAGAAGCAGCTTGAACTGGTCCAACGATAACTGCCCTATCTGCAATGAGGGCGCTCGTGAAGCATTGCCGAGAATCGGCGACTTCGCCGAGTTCTCTTGTGACGATTGCGGGCGCTTCAGGATCACCGGGACTGCGCTGGAGACAGCTCGTCTTGAACGAGATGAGTCAGTGAGGCGTGCTGCCCTGGAAAAGGCAAGGCAGCGATCGGCAATGGACGGCTCTATGCCGAAGATCACATCTTACGATTTTTAGATTGATGCAAACGGACGCATTTCTTCCATCGTGCGGATTGCTGCTTATCCGCGTGGACCGGCGCTCTGCGCACTGAACATCCACAAATCAGTGCGCAGAAGATAACCGCTAGATTATGATTTCTCAAGCCCTTTGCCCGAGATTTCCTAGCGTTTCCATTGTTTCGGTTATGAATGCACGAGAGGAAGGCGTTCCCAGGCTCGTTGAGAGGTGTCCCCCCAGCTCCGTGAACTGAGCTCTTCGAATTCGACGAGTTGAGGCCTTCCCGCGACGTCCGGGCTGCTCCCGTTCGACTTCTTCTTCTCGCTGCCGGCGAGCGCGAGCCAGCAGGAAGTTCTGTTCCTGCTCCCACTCGATGTAGCGGAGGCGGTCGATCGTCTCCTGAGGAAATGCGAATGGCATGGGCCGTTGTTCCAACGACTTGGTGAAGCGCAGGATCTTGCTCACGCCGTCGACCTCTTCGACCTTGCGGAAATCATCAGGCCCGATGTTGATGAACAGGTAGCCTACGAAGGTCGGGAAGCGGCGCTCGATCCAATGGCCTTGTCGATGATGGCGGACCTCGATCCGGTAGCTTGGCATGAACGCTTCGAATCCCTCGTTGCGAAGGTTCCGCTCGATAATGCTTTCGCCCTTTCGGTCGTGCCCTTCCCGGATTGACGGGCAACGTTGCGCGCCTGGTGCGGTCTTCACTGCAAACCACGTCTCAACCGGCGCGAATCGCCTAGCCTCCCCTTTCCTTGCCTTAAGGAACTCAGTTTCTGAAAGCGCTTCAGCGTTCGGGCGTCCTGAAACTCTCACGTTCATGCCAGCCTCTTCTTGATCAGGTTGCGACGCTCGGGCGTCATCCGCACATATGACGGACGCCAGTTGATCGGGTTTGGGAGGTAGACGCGCCTGGGCGGGTCGATCTGATACCAGTTGCCATCGGCGTCGAGGAAGAACTGCAATCCCTCTGCAGCGAAGTGACCGGCCATGTCGTCAAAGAGTAGGTCGCAGATCAGCCCGGTTCCGCGAGGCGCCGTTTGCATCGGACGCCAGGGGTTTTCCCGGTCGTGCGCTTCGCGCTCCTGTCGTTCCTTGATGGTCATTTTTTAGTGCCGATCCTTTCCTTGATAGGCGTTGGATTTAGGTTTCGGTGGCTGATAGTCAGCCTCGCCACGAACTGACTTCCAGAGAGGGGCGAGCCCGTTCAGAGACTGGTATCCTTCGATCTCGGGCAGGTACTGCAGCGTCACGTCACCCTTGCGGCCCGACCAGGAGAATCGAGCCTTCTTGACCCAGACGACGGTTTCGTTCAGCGCCGGATCGGGAACATCGATCACGACACCATGGTCAGGCTTGTTGTACCAGGCGGCCGATCCCTCGATGTCGTACATGGTCGGAGTTCTGGCTTCGCCGCCTTTGCCAAGATCCTTGGTGGGATGCGCGACGACGATCGCCAGCACACCGTACCGAAGTGCAAACTTCCTGATCTGCCGGAGCGCGCGGTTGATGTATTGCGTCTCGCTCTCGTTTCGCGGCCTGTAATGCTCGACCTCGTTCCAGGGATCGATGACCAGGACCTTGATCGAATATCGCATGACCGCGTCCGCGGCGCGCTCGAGCAGCCATTCCAGCGTCATATCATCGTCAGTCTCGCCGGTCGGATCGGCATCGATGAAGACAAAATGCTTCTGGATAAACACGTCAGCTTCGGCGACAAGGTCTCGCGTCCATTGCTTCGTTTCCGTTCCGGTAGTCGCCAGACGGAGCTTGAAGCGAAGCGCCGGCACAGTCGGGATTTCGAAAGATGCCACGCCTACGCGCCAACCGTGGGCACGGGCGAGGTTGACGCAAAGATTCATGGTCCAGGTCGATTTGCCGTGGCCCGGAATGCCGGTGACTACCAGCAGCTCGCCGAGCCAGAGCTGAAGATAGGGATCGAGGTCCGGCCAGCCCGTCGAATAGGTTTTCGGCTCATCGAGCTCCGGATAGTCCGAGAGCAGATAGATGCCCTTGACCGGATAGGGCTTGGCTTCGGTGATGACCCTGACGACCGCATCAGCGCCATGACGCATTTTGACGTCGTTGAGATCCTTGCAGCCTTCCGGATAGGTCACAAATGCGCATCGGGCCGCACCAAGACGGCGAACCAGTTCCGCCGCCAGCCGCCGGCCCGGCGGATCGTTGTCGACAGCGAGAATGAACCGCTTGATCCGCTTGATGCGGTAACGGTTGTTGAAGACGAACTCGAACTTGCCGTGACTGTCGTCGTCAGGAACGGCATCCTCGAGCTGGTCGGGATTTTCACCTTGTGGCACGGGTGGAGCGCCATCAGGCACGCTTACCGTGGTATGAAATCCGCAATCGATCGCCGTTAGGCCATCGATCTCGCCCTCGGTGATGATCAGCGATTTGTGCCCTTCCTCAAGGGCTGGATCATCCATGCAGTCGGCGTTCCAGAATGTTTTGCGGCCGCCCTTCCGCTGCCAGAACTTCTTCCCGGGTGCCCGGTACTTCTCGCCCACGGCACTGCCGCCGTCGATGAACGGGAAGACGACAATGTTGCCGGCGATGTCGGGCTCTACCACGGTGCCGCCGTCGTCCATGGTGACGACTCTACCCGTATAGGCTCCGGAAAGTTCGGCGACCGCCGGGTCGATCTGCCGGTTTTGAAAAGCCTGGACGCCCACCGGGCCTAGCTTGTTCGTCAAAGTAGTCGCCTCCTTGGAAGCCGCAGTGATGGCAGTTGAACTGGACGCCTAGGCTGTCGATGCGAACCGAGAGACAAGGCTCTCGCTTGTTCCGCCTCGACGCTGAGCACTTCGGGCAAGTGGTTTTCTGATTTCCGGTTACGATCCGCCGAAGGCGAATGCCGTGCTTGTCGAGAATGTCGGTCGGAGTTTTCATATTCGAGGATCAGGCCGTCGCTGACCTCCTCCGCGATCGCGAACTGCTGCGGCCGTGGCGACCCGCTCGACGGCCTCTCGTTCCTTTTTCGCCAACGCTCCGCTGACGGCAGTGAACCAGCGCTTGCCCTTGGTGCCCGCCCACTCGTCCAGGGCCCATAGCTCCGCCTCGAGCGAGACATGCGGGAATGCCTTCCGCCACTGCTCCAGGTTCGCCTCAGTTAATCGGATTGCCTGAGCTTCGAAGGCAAAAATCTGAGATTTGGAAGGGTCGGCGGCAACAACATCGTCAGATGTTGTATTATTTTCTATTCCCTTCTCTTCCCTTCCCTTCCCTTCGTGCTCTGTTACAGAGTCAGTGACATTCCCTGTCACAGTGTCTGTCACAGAAGACTGACGTTGACGTTCTCGCGCCTCCCGAGCTGCCGCAGTGCGCGTCTTGTTCGTGCGAAGCTTGCCGACAGCCTCCGTGGCAAGCTCTATGACAGTGCTGTGCCATACTCGTCCGTCGCGTCGATCCCAACCCTTGAGGATGTCGTCCTTCAACTCTTCCCATTTCGCCGGCGAGCACATGGCGGCATCGGCCAAAACATCGTCGTCGTCCTCGATGCTGCCGGCCGGGATCTCGTGCCAGGCACGCATCCAAAGGTTCATCAGATAAAACGCGATCTCCGGATTCCGCTTACAACGAAGCCAAGCCTTCGACCTCCGCAGTCGCTCGATCTGAAGCGGCATGTACGGGAGGCATTGCACATCCAGCTCATCGCTCATGGGTTGATCTGCCTCCGGAACCGCGATGTCTATTTCCGGGGAGGATCGCCACTTTTGGGCGAGATAGCAGGTCGACCGATCCCGGCGCCGGCCGGTCCGTAAAGAGGGCGATGAACGCGCGCCAAGCCAACGCGGCGGCGCGCCCGTCCTGAAAGCTGAGAGACCTATCGGCGTTAACCTTCGCTAGACGGTAGGATTCCCACGCAGCGGTTTGCTCTTCCAACGTTGCGGTCATACTAGTTCCGCCCGCCGGTGGCCGGTCTCAGCCATCCATTTCATCAGGCCGAGAGGCATCTGCCTTCCGGCAGGCCAATTTTCTGCAAACCAAAGCATGACCTCATCATAGGTGCGCGCCGTGAATGTCTTGGAAGTGTCTTTGATACGTGAAAAAAACGCCGCGTCGTTTTTAACGCGACGGGAAACCGTTGATAAAGCGCATCCGCACGCTTTGGCAAAAGCGGACGCGGTGTCGAGCAAAGTAGAGCGAAGTTCGTTTTCCATCCATTAACGTTAACGGAAAAATCATTCGCCATCAAGCCGGCGGCTGATTTTTCGTTCTGGATTTTTCATTCGATCCGTTTGATATTCCAGTCATGGAAAAAGAACCAAACACGCTCGCAGACCGCATAAGGCACCGCCTTGAAGTCCTAAGGAAAAGTGCTGCGGCCGTCTCCTTGGAGGCCGGCCTCGGCAGATCTGCTGTTCAAGATATTCTTGCTGGAAATTCAACTAGCCCGAGGTTGGACACTATCCAGAAGCTGACAGGCCCTTTGCAATGCTCGCTTAGCTATCTTGTCGGCGGCACAGAAATCGCAACGACATCGAAAGATCCTAAACAGCCATTTCGCGACCTTAGTTTGTTGCCAGCGGTCCGAGATATCGAGAGCGGTGTCTTTCGCGCCCGTATTCCCCTGGAACACCGCTCATTTGAAAGAAACCTAGAGTGGGCATTGGATAAGACCCTTGAGGAGCAGCAGTACCCGGTTGCTACGGATCTTCGCCTGCCGAAGTTCAGTGTATTTCCTTATCGGCTGCTCGATCATTCCCTGGAAAACATCGGAATCTTCAAGGGCGACATCTTGATGGCCGCCAGCGGCTTCGGAGATCAGTACGACCTGCGGAATGGGCAGATTGTCATCGTCGAGCACTCCTTGGCATCTCAAAACCTGGATGAATGGATCGTTCGCGTGGTCGAAGAGAGCGATGAAGGCTTCCGATTAGTGCCAAAATCAAAAGACCCGGTCTACCGATCGTACAAAATTCCATCCACCACGTTTGGAATGGAAAATGCTTACAGTTCTGGCGAGGGAGAATCGGTTTCTATCCACGCCATTGTAACAAGCATCCATCGTGAGCTGAGCATCATATGACTGAAATTTCAGTCACAGACAATTGACGCCTGAAAAATCATTCATTAAGATACACCCATCTTAAACGATGGAGTGCACATGCAGCAGCTCACTTCCAGACCCGCGATGTCGAGCCGGGAGATCGGAGATCTGCTGGAAACCCGGCAAGTCAGTGTCAAGCGGACCATCGATCGGCTCGCCGAAACGGTCCTTGTCAGGTTTACGTCGTCGGTGGAAACTGCTCATGAAGGCGCCGCGCCGCCTGTTCTTGCTAAGGCGAGGTCGAGCGAGCGCGACAACGGTACGCACAACCTGCGTACCCCTTCCCGACAATCAGCTTTCGTCGTCCGAACCTGCCCGTTGCTTTCGAAAGAAATCGAGGAGAGCGAACCATGCGTCTTCTCTGATTCGCGACGGCGACACCTGGGGCGTGAAGACAGCAGCGTCGATCTTTTCAATTGGCTCCTCGAGGGCAGATGCAATGGCGTTCAGGTTGGTCATTACTTCGGGCCACGAAATTGGAACAGCCCCAGCATCCAGCGCTACGTACAGCACATTCTTCTTGGCAAGCATCTGAAGAAAATGGTTCACTGTAGACGACGATGCTTCGTAATTCTGACTGACCCTTTTGAACTCGGATCCAAAAAAATTGGGATCGAGCGAATTTTCAAGGCGATGGACAATCTCAGCATTCATGCTGCGGCCATTGGCGTCCGCCTCCTCTCGGATGGCATCGCGCATACCTGCCGGCAGGCGCAGCATGAACTTATCTTGCTCCGAAACTGGGTCTTTCGAAATCGTGCTCTTGGCCATAATCGGCCTCCAATCAACACTTCTATATTAATGATGTCATAGTGCTACATCGGCATTGACGGCAATGGTAGCACTATGACATATTAACCTTAACGAAGGAGAAGAGCGTGAATCGGGGATTGAAGAAAGTAATGCTGCGGCTTCCGCACGAGGCCAAATCCTTCGTCGAAGCCGAAGCCAAAAGAAACCAAAGCTCGCAGAACAGTGAAATCATCCGCTGTATCGTTGAGCGCATGGAGAAGCTCCAAGCCGCCAAATTGCCGGTCTTGGCCCAAAAATGAAAACGGCGATCTAACGAGGTTGCAGCCTCGATGATCGCCGAATTCGAAAGACTACCGCCTGGCAGCGGAAATCAACGTCCACACCTTGGAGATTTGGACATGGGAAGTCATAGCACGAAAGATGCGACGTCTTCAATCGCCCACACCGCCCAGAAGATCCACCTGATGGTGGTCGTGGCGAACTGCGCAATTGAGCTCGACGCATACGAAGCCAACGTCAGCACGAAAAAGCAGGTGCTGCGCGAAGCCTACGCCGATTGGAAGGAGACCCGCGGCATCGCGCGCATCGAGCGAGACAGCGACGAGTGGAAGGCGATGATGGGCGACACTCACGGAGCCTATCAGAACCTCGTCTACGCCAAGAAGAACGAGGCCAATGCGCGCCGGCGCCTCAAGACGGCCGTACGCAACTTCCGGAACTGCAACTAACCAGCGACCGGCGCACGTTGCGCCGATCTCCCAAACATCACTGGAGATACGATCATGCCGAACATGAAAACGGCCGCTGGCGAAGCTATGCCGAAAGTACCGCCTACCGACGCCGAGATCATCAGCGCGTTCAGAGACCTCGAACACGAGATCTGCTGCCTCAACCACATGACCGACATTCTTGCCGACCTTCTCGACGACCAACTGGTCCCGATGGAAACGAGAGGCAACGACGCGCTGATGATCATGCTGACAAAATACCAGCTTGAGACCCTGAGCTTTGCCTGGAACGACGTCTCCTTCCGGGCGACACGGGTCCGAGATGCATTTTACGCCGCGGGTGAAGGGGAGATGATCCGATGAAGCCCAATGCAAACCTCAAACCTTCCGACCTCGTTTACGAGCTTGCCGACCTTGAGCGGCTGCTGGACACAATCCGTAATTTGCTGGTCGAGGAGGTCGACTACAGGCTTCCTGATGGGGGGCGGAATAACCCGCTCGATCGCGTCACCAGTCTCATCAACATCGCACACTTCCACGTGGCGCACGTGGCTGTGGGGATCGAACACTTCGACATTCCCGGCGCCTACGTATCCCGGCGGGAGATGGAGGGCAGCTCCAATGCTTAAGTCTCCTCATCCAGCCGTCGATCTTTCTTTCATGCGGCCCAGAACCCGCGCAGAGGGTGGCGGGATCGAATACTGGAACGTCCAGACCGCCGGCGATTATTCCGTCACGGGCAACTATACCTGTGATTCCGCGAAGGGCCGCAGTCTTGCCCTCGAGTATCTGGAATACGTCGGCGAACATCCGACTGTCGGCAATGCTACCCTTCTCGGCAACATCGTTCTGGATATGATCGCAAAGCAGGCGGCGAAGGGGCTTGTCCTGGGGTTCATGAGCGCGGTCAACGACTATTCCATGACTGTCGCTCGCATAGTCGCCGGTAAGATCACAACAAACAGCGCACTAAGTCCTTCGCTCACGCGAGCTATCGAGGATTGGCGCGCGGCGGATACCCGGTTCAGCAATGAGATGAAACTCGACCCCGGCCATGACAACGATGAGCTCTGGCAAGCGAAGGAAGACGCTGAGACGGCAATGTTGAAAGAACCATGCCGATCGCTCGATGATGTCCGGGCGAAAGCTGAGATCGCGTTGCGCGACGAAAACGTCTTCGACAGCATCGCCAACTGCACGATCGGCAGCGAACATGCGCTGCGCATCTTCCTTCGGTCGCTGCTTGGTGACGAGCGGACCCCTGTGGATAACGGGGGGAACTAGGCCATGGAGGCCCCAAGCCCCCTCATCGAACTGGTTAAGGCGCTCGCCAGGAGGCGGGCGCGACTTGACGCCATTCCGCCCGAGCCCGCTAATGAAAACCTCTCAGAGGAAAAGCAGGCAACAAAACAATGAAATGCGCGGTACTCTACGCTCGCTACTCGACCGATTTGCAGAACGACAAATCGGTCGAGGATCAGTTCAGATTATGCCAGGACTTCGCCGGCCGGCTGGGCGCCAAGGTCATCAAGCAGTTTTCGGACAAGGCAAAATCGGGCGCTTCGATGTTTGGCCGCCCTGGTCTTGCTGATCTCATGACAGCCGCCGAACGCGGCGAGTTCGATATCCTGATCACCGAATCCACTGATCGCGTGTCGCGTGACATTGCCGACCTCGCCCACGTCCACAAGGTGCTGAAATTCCGCAACATCGAGATGCAATGCGTCAACGGCGGTCTAATGGATACCGTCCAGATCGGCATGTATGGCATCGTCGGACAGATGCAGCGCGAGGAAGGCGCCCGCAAGGTAAAGCGCGGCATGACCGGCGTCGTGCGCTCTGGCCGCAATCCCGGAGGCAAGGCTTATGGATATCGACCGATCGCCGGCCAGAAGGGCGAGTTGGAGATCGTCGAGGAAGAGGCGGCCATCATCCGCAGGATCTTCGACATGTACGAGGCTGGGATTAGCGCGCGCACTATTGCAAAGGCGTTGAATGACGAGCGTGTGCCGGCGCCCCGCGGCAAGCAGTGGAACGCTTCGACCATCAACGGCAACAGCAATCGCGGCAACGGTATTCTTCGGAACCCGATCTATTCCGGCCAGATCGTTTGGAACCGAGTCCACATGGTCAAAGATCCTTCGACCGGTAAAAGGGTGTCCCGGATCAATGACGATTCGGCGGTCGAGACAATCGACGCCCCTCACCTTCGGATCGTTGATGACAGGCTTTTTCAGCTCGTGAAGGACAGTAAGAAGGAACGAACTGGAGTGGCCGCGCGGACTGCGCCCAAGAACAAGAGGCTGCTGTCTGGTCTGCTACGCTGCGAGTGCGGAGGATCGCTGTCAATCATCGGCGCCGATCGGAGCGGGCCGCGCGTACAGTGCACCGTAAACAAGGAATCGGGCAGTTGCTCCAATGATGCCCGCTATTACGTCGAGAAGATCGAACGCGATGTCATTGACCGGCTGCGGGTAATGTTCGCTGACACCTCAATCATCGACGCCTACGTCGAAGAATACAAAGCCGAGAGCAAGCGGATAGCCGCGGAGCGTCGCAATAGTCGTGGCAACACTGAACGGGCGCTGGCGGACGTCCAAGACCGGATTGGCCGCCTTCTCGATCAGGTAGCCCGAGGAACGATTGAAGAAGAGGACGTTCTGTCGATGCTGCCCCCGATGAAGGCAGAGCGCGAACGGCTGAAGAGTGAACTTGCCGCACAAGAGCCGCCGTCGAACGTGATCGAAATCAAGCCGAAGGCGGTGACGAGATTTCGGGAGGATGTGGAAAGCCTGGCCGAAATCCTCAAGGAGCGAGGGGCAGAGCCAACGGTTGAAATGGCGAGAGCCTTCAGGGATGTCATCTCAGGCATCATCGTTTCCCGAAGGAAACCGGGAGAGGCCTACCACTATGAGATCAAGGGATGGCTTGAAGGAATTGCCGGACCAGACTTGTCGTCTGTTTTGTTGGTAGCGGAGGAGGGATTTGAACCCCCGACACAAGGATTATGATTCCTCTGCTCTGACCTACTGAGCTACTCCGCCACTGGTCAAACGATACCTGCTCGCGAAGCGCTGCGGGCTCGTGGGATGAGCGGCTTATAAGGTGCGCTTCGGCTTTGTGTCAAGCGCAGGATGGAGAAAAACGCTGAGCTTTGCCGCCCATCGTTTCTGATGGGTTTCAGGCAGCGACGGGGCCGGCCAGCAAGGCCTTGAGCGAAGCTTCGGCCGAAGGTTCGCGTTCGGAGCGTTCGATGAAACCGCCGCCGAAGACACGGGCGTCGTCGCCGGGCGCCGAATAAAGGGCGCAGGCCTGGCCGGGCGCGATACCCGCCTCGCCGACGGTCAGATCGACATAGGTGCCGGTGGCATCGACATGCAGTACGGCAGGCGCCGGTGCCCGCGTCGAACGGACCTTGGCGTAGCAGACAAAACCGCGGCCGGAAGCGGCCTCCGCGAGCGGAACGTCGCCCAGCCAATTGACATCGCGCAGATAGACGCGGTGCGTTTCCAGCGCTTCCTTCGGCCCGACGATGACGCGGCGTGAGCGGGCATCGAGATAGACGACATAAAGCGGTTCGCCCGTGGCGATGCCGATGCCGCGGCGCTGGCCGATGGTGAAGTGCAGGATGCCTTCATGGCTTCCCAATACGCGGCCGTCGAGATGGACGATCTCGCCGGCGAGCGCCGCATTCGGCTTCAGCTTGGTGATGATGTCGGAATATTTGCCCTGCGGCACGAAGCAGATGTCCTGGCTGTCGGCCTTCTTCGCGACAACGAGCCCCATCTCTTCGGCGAGCCTGCGGGTTTCGGCCTTCGGCAGGCCGCCCAGCGGAAAGCGCAGATAATCGATCTGTTCCTGCGTCGTGGCGAAGAGAAAATAGCTCTGGTCACGGTCGGCGTCGGCCGGCCGGAAAAGCGCGCGGCGGCCGGGCTTCTCATCCGAAGGGTTCGGTCGCGAGCGGATATAATGACCCGTCGCCAGCGCATCGGCGCCGAGCTCCTTGGCGGTCGCCAAGAGATCGGCAAACTTGACGGTCTGGTTGCAGGAAACACAAGGGATCGGTGTTTCGCCCGCCACGTAGCTTTCGGCGAAAGGATTGATCACCGTCTCGCGAAAACGCTTTTCATAATCGAGTACGTAATGCGGAATGCCCAGCGTTTCGCAGACGCGGCGGGCGTCGTCGATGTCCTGGCCGGCGCAGCAGGAGCCGGCGCGGTGAACAGCGGCGCCATGATCGTAAAGCTGCAGGGTGATGCCGAGCACGTCGTAACCCTGCTGTTTGAGAAGGCCGGCCACGACGGAGGAATCGACGCCGCCCGACATGGCGACGACGACGCGGGTCTCTTCCGGCTTCTTGTCAAAATCCAGTGTGTTCAACGGCGGTGCCAAATTCTGCGCGCTCATAACCCGCCCTTGCGCTGCAATTGCGGCGGATTGCTGATCTCAGGCGGGATCGGCCGCCTTTTTCGGTAGGTGACCGATATAGAAAGGATTGTATCGCGACGCAAGGGGCGGCGGCGGACAGCTCGCGATCGCGTGAGAAAGCAAGCGCGGCTGAAGCCACGCCTTGGAAGCGGGGGGTACTGCTCAGGCGCCGATCAGCTTGTTGCAGGCGAATGCGATGCCTGGATTGGCGATGACGACAGCCGCCAGCGCCAGTCCGATTATCGAGAATGAATAGTGTTTCATGTCATCCTCCTTCAGCCCATGCGAATTACGCAGCTCCCGGCCGCCATTCTCAAAATAACGAATGCCTGACCGGCACAACTGCAAACAGTGAAAAAAATAATTTCGCCCTATGGAACTATTCTGCCGGATACGCGTTGCCGAAGATCAATGTCGCAATCGAATGCTGCGGAGGGTTTCATGGCCAGGTTCGGCACGACGACGGATTACACCAGGATCAGAGACTGGATCGAAGCGCGCGGCGGCCATCCCGCCCGCATAAAGGACGCGCGTGACAGCGAAACCGTCCGCGTCGATTTCTCCTCCGAGCCACTGGAAGAGATTTCCTGGGACGAGTTCTTCCAGGGTTTCGACGGCAGCAGGCTCGCCTTCCTCCACCGCACGAAGGCGCAGGACGAAGCCGCCCGTCTCGGCAGGATCGTCCGGCGGCGTCGGCACCGTTGAAACCTGTTCCTGACGCAGCAAAGCCCGGTGCCGTTTCCTGCGCCGGGCTCTTGTTTTCCTTGGAGGAAGGAAACTCAGTCGATATTGAAGGTCAGCAGCTTTGCCTGGCGGATCGCCTGGTGCGCCGTCAACTGCGTGAGCACGCCATCATCCACCTCGCCGTCGACATAGAGCAGCGCAATTGCGTCGCCACCCTGCTTGTCGCGGCCGAGCTGGAAGTTGGCGATATTGACACCGGCAGTGCCGAGCGTCGTGCCGATGAAGCCAATCATGCCGGGGACGTCGGTATTGGTGATGTAGATCATGTGCGAACCGACATCGGCATCAAGGTTAATGCCCTTGATCTGAATGAAGCGCGGCTTGCCATCCGAAAACACCGTGCCGGCGACGGAGCGCGTCATGCTTTCGGTCGTCACCGTCAGCTTGATATAGCCATCGAAGACGCCCGTCTTGTCGCGCTTGACCTCGGAAAGCACGATGCCCTTTTCCTTGATCATGATCGGCGCGGAAACCATGTTGACGTCGGCGACCTGCGAGCGGATCAGGCCCGCAAGAACCGCGCTCGTCAGCGCCCGCGTGTTCATATTGGCGGTCACACCATCATAGAGGATTTCGATTTCCTTGATCGGCTCCTCGGTGACCTGCCCGACGAAGGCGCCGAGAACGTCCGCAAGACGGATGAAGGGCTTCAGGATCGGCGCTTCCTCAGCCGTGATCGACGGCATGTTGATGGCGTTGGAGACCGCGCCGTTGACAAGGTAGTCCGACATTTGTTCGGCAACCTGCAGCGCGACATTTTCCTGCGCCTCGGTCGTCGAAGCGCCGAGATGCGGCGTGCAAACGACGTTCGGCAGACCGAACAGCGGGCTTTCCTTGGCGGGCTCGACTTCGAAGACGTCGAAGGCGGCACCGGCGACGTGGCCGGACTTGATGGCTTCGGCAAGTGCCGCTTCATCGACCAGGCCACCGCGGGCGCAATTGATGATGCGCACGCCGGGCTTCGTCTTTGCCAGCGCTTCCTTGTTGAGGATGCCGCGCGTCTTGTCGGTCATCGGCACGTGCAGTGTGATGAAATCGGCGCGGGCGAAAAGCTCGTCGAGTTCGACTTTGGTGACGCCCATCTCCTCCGCGCGCTCCTTGGAAAGGAACGGATCATAGGCGACGACATGCATCTTCAGACCGATGGCGCGGGAGCAGACGATCGAGCCGATATTGCCGGCGCCGATGACGCCGAGCGTCTTGCCGGTGATCTCGACGCCCATGAATTTCGACTTCTCCCATTTGCCGGCCTGCGTCGAGGCATCGGCGGCCGGAAGCTGGCGGGCGACGGCGAGCATCAGGGCGATGGCGTGTTCGGCGGTCGTGATCGAATTGCCGAAAGGCGTGTTCATGACGATGATGCCGCGGCGCGAGGCGGCCGGGATATCGACATTGTCGACGCCGATGCCGGCGCGGCCGACAACCTTGAGGTTCTTCGCCCCTTCGATGATCTTTTCCGTCACCTTGGTGGCTGAGCGGATGGCCAGACCATCATATTTGCCGATGACTGCGAGCAAACGGTCCTTGTCCTTGCCGAGCTGCGGTTCGAAATCGACTTCGACGCCGCGGTCGCGGAAGATCTGGACGGCGGTTTCCGACAATTCGTCGGATACGAGAACGCGAGGTGCCATTGTGGCCTCCTTCAAAAGTGTTCAGCGATGAATGAAAATGGAATGCTGGGCTCCGCCGGATGTGGCGAAGCCGGACGCGATCACGTCAGGCGGCGGCCTGAGCAAGCTGCGCCTTCTGCGTTTCGAAGGCCCAGGAAAGCCAGGGCATCAGCTTCTGCATGTCGGACGCCTCGATCGTGGCGCCGGCCCAGATGCGCAGGCCCGACGGCGCGTCGCGGTAATGACCGATGTCATAGGCGACACCTTCCTTTTCCAGGAGGCCGACGAGGCCTTTGGCGAAATTCGCCTGGCCGTCGTCATCGAGCGCCGTGATGTCCTTGTCGACGATCTTCAGGCAGACGGAGGTGTTGGAGGCCGTTTCCGCCTTGACGGCGAGATTGGCGATCCAGTCGTTTGCCGCGACGAAATCGTGGATGACCTTGGCATTGGCATCGGCACGAGCGATCAGGCTCTGAAGACCGCCGAGCTCCTTGGCCCAAAGCAGCGCATCGATATAGTCCTCGACGCAGAGCATCGACGGCGTGTTGATCGTCTCGCCCTGGAAGATGCCTTCCGTCAGCTTGCCGCCCGAGGTCATGCGGAAGATCTTCGGCAGCGGCCAGACCGGCGTGTAGGTGGTGAGACGCTCGACGGCACGCGGCGAGAGAATGATGACGCCGTGGGCCCCTTCGCCGCCCAGCACCTTCTGCCAGGAGAAGGTGACGACGTCGAGCTTGGCGAAATCGAGCTCCTGGGCAAAAGCGGCCGAGGTGGCGTCGCAGATCGTCAGACCCTTGCGGTCGGCAGGAATGAAATCGGCATTCGGGACGCGCACGCCCGAGGTCGTGCCGTTCCAGGTGAAGACGACGTCGCGGTCGAAATCGACGGCGGAAAGATCGGGAAGCTCGCCGTAACCCGCTTCGAGCTTGCGCACATCCTTGAGCTTCAGCTGCTTGACCACATCGGTTACCCAGCCGGCGCCGAAGCTTTCCCAGGCGAGCATGTCGACGCCGCGTTCGCCGAGCAGCGACCAGAGCGCCATTTCGACGGCGCCGGTGTCGGAGGCCGGAACGATGCCGATGCGGTAATCCGCCGGCACTTCGAGAATTTCACGGGTAAGGTCGATGGCCTGCTTGAGCTTGGCCTTGCCGACCTTCGCACGATGCGAACGGCCGAGGGCCGCGTCGGAAAGGGCTTCGAGCGACCAACCGGGGCGCTTCGAGCAGGGGCCAGAAGAAAAATGGGTATTGTGCGGACGGATGTCCGGCTTTGCGGTCTTCGCCATGATGCTATCCTCTCAGATAGAAAGCCCTTCGTTGGGGAAGGGTGTCCCGCCGCCGTGTGTATGGATCGGAAGCTTCATAGTCAAGATCGAAGTGTCGCAAGCTGTAGATATTTTGACGCAGGCAGGGTGGCGAAAAATGAAAAAGCCGCCCGGAGCGGGGGCGGCTTCTGATGCGATGGCTTGAGAGGCTTACTTGTAGACCGGCTGCTGCAGCGGGATTGCCGGCGGCTCGTAGGCGACCGGCTGAGCGCATCCGCCAAAGAGGTAGCGGCCACCGACGCGGACTTCATGGGCGCTGAGGCCCCTGTCGCGGCCCGGACCGCCATTTTCGGCATAGCCGAACATGTTGCCGCCATCGATATGCAGGTATCGGTAGCCGACATCGGCCTTGAAGTTGCAGGTGACGTCGACCGAGGCGCCGGCCATGAGGGCGTAGGTGAAGCGCCAGTTGCCCTTGCCGCCGTGGGTGACCTCGTCGTCGCAGAAGCTGCCGTCATCGGCGCAGGCGACATTGCGCAGGTTTTTCCACTTGACGTAGGAGCCGCCGATACCGGCGCCGACATACGGCGTCACATAGCCGTAGGTGCCGAGATCGACATAGGCGTTGGCCAGCAGCGTATAGGCGGTCAGCGAAGAGCGGTCGCGCGAGGTGCAATCCACCAGCGGGAAGCCGCACTGCCCGGATGTCGAGCCATTGAAATCCGCCTGGGTGAGATAGTCGAAGGTCAGATCGGTGCGCAGATAGCTGTTGATCTGATAACCGACACCGCCGCCAACCGTCCATGCGTCGTCGACATCGGCGTCGTCGAAATCGACCTCCGTGGCGTTGCTGCCTTGGAAATAGCGCGCGCCGCGCAGATCGGTGAAGGCATAACCGACGTCGCCGCGCAGATACCAGCCGGTCGCTTCGGCAACCGCCACCTCCGGCGGCTGTTCAGGGATGGGTTCGGCAGGGGCGAGATCCGCGGAATAGGCGTTTGTCGCTATCAACAATGCTGCGAGGATGCCGGACAAGCTTCTCTTCATGGATTTCACTCCAAAATCCCGTTGCGTCGGCAGGCTCAGTCGCTGCCAATCTGATACGCTTGGCATGGATAATGAATTGAAAACGTTAAAAGCTGCTTAACCACGCTTATTTACTTTGATTTCAAGCATCGAAGTCGCATGAAACAGAAGATCGACTGCGTCGGAAAATGGTTTGAGCAGAGATACATGCCGCCGACGTGCACAACAAAAAAGCCGGCGCTCACGCACCGGCCCTTTGATTATCTGTTCACACAGAGTGTCAGGCAGCGGTCCGGACATTCGAGATCATCCCGATCAGCTCGTTGACGATGCGCTCGATCTGAGTGCGGTCGTCGCCCTCGGCCATGACGCGGATCAACGGCTCGGTGCCCGAAGGCCGGATGACGAGGCGGCCGTTTCTGGCGAGCTCGGCTTCGGCATCGGCAATCGCCTTCTGTACCTGAATATCCTCCAGCGGCTTGCCGCCGCTGATGCGGACATTGCGCAGGAGCTGCGGCACCGGCTCGAAGCGCCGGCAGACTTCGCTGACGGTGCGGCCGGTGCGCTTGACCGCGGCAAGGATCTGCAGCGCTGCGACCAGACCGTCGCCTGTCGTACCGTAATCCGAAAGCACGATGTGTCCCGATTGCTCGCCGCCGACATTGTAATTGTGCTGGCGCATATGCTCGACAACGTAGCGGTCGCCGACCTTTGTGCGGGCAAGCGCCATGCCGCGTTCGTCGAGGAAACGCTCGAGGCCGAGATTGGACATGACAGTGGCGACGATACCGTTGCCGCGCAGCTGCTGGCTCTCGGCCCAGCTCTCGGCGATGACGGCCATCAGCTGGTCGCCGTCAACGATCGAACCGTTCTCGTCGATAATGATGACGCGGTCCGCGTCGCCGTCGAGCGCGATACCGATATCGGCCCGAACCTCATCGACTTTCTTCTGCAATGCGACGGGACTGGTGGAACCGCAATTGAGATTGATATTGGTGCCGTTCGGTTCGTTGCCGATGGTAACGACATCGGCGCCGAGCTCCCAGAGCACGGCGGGCGCCACCTTGTAGGCAGCACCATTGGCGCAATCGATCGCGACCCTCAGCCCTTGCAGCGTCACGTCGCGCGGCAGTGTGCGCTTGGCATGTTCGATATAACGATCATGCACGCCGTCGACGCGTTTGGCGCGGCCGATATCGTCGGACTTGGCAAGCTGCGCGTTCAGATCCTTTTCGAGCAGGTCCTCGATCTCGGCTTCGATGTCGTCCGAAAGCTTGTAGCCGTCGGGGCCGAACAGTTTGATGCCGTTATCTTCATAAGGATTGTGCGAAGCGGAGATCATCACGCCGATATCGCAGCGCAGCGAACGCGTCAGCATGGCGACGGCAGGCGTCGGAATCGGGCCGAGAATGAAGGCGTCGAGGCCCGCAGCCGTGAAGCCTGCCACCATGGCGTTCTCAAGCATATAGCCGGAAAGGCGCGTATCCTTGCCGATGACAACGCGATGACGGTGGTTGCCCCGGCGGAAGATCGTGCCGGCGGCGATGCCGACCCGCATGGCGAGATCCGGCGTCATCGGGAAGACGTTGGATTGACCGCGAATACCGTCCGTACCGAAATAGCGTCTTTTCATCTGCACTCCTGCGCTTTGGCGCGCCATTCTAGGCAGCGCATCGTTCCAAGCAAATCCGGCTTCAGTGGATTGTCGTCAGTCCAGGAGCGTGATTCATGCTTGCTTCTCTTCAGCGGAATGCCACAAATTGCGGCAATCGGCACGTAAATTAGCGAGAAAAATGATTATATCCCGTTACCAATAAAAAAGGCCGGATCTCCCATAGCGGAAATCCGGCCTGTTTTCGAGATGCTGTCACAGCTTCAATGCGGCTGCGGTTCGAGACCGGCTTCGGGCTCATCACCCTTGGTGGCAGGCCGCACGCCGGCCTTCGGAACGGCCGATCCACGGCTCGGCGGCGAATCGTCGCCGAGATCGCGGGAGGGCTTCTCACCGCGGATCAGCGCCTTGATCTCATCACCGGTCAAGGTCTCGTATTCGAGCAGACCTTCGGCAAGGGCGACGAATTCGTCGTGCTTTTCCGTGAGGATCGTTCGGGCCTGCGAATAGGCTTCGTCGATCAGGCGGCGCACTTCATTGTCGATCTTCTGCGCGGTCGCTTCCGAAACATTCTTCGACTGCGAAACCGAGTGACCGAGGAAGACTTCCTGCTGATTCTCGCCATAAGCGACCTGACCGAGCTGATCGGAGAAGCCCCACTGCGTGACCATGGCGCGGGCAAGCTTGGTGGCCTGCTCGATGTCTGAAGACGCGCCTGAAGTGATGTTCTCCTTGCCGAAGGTGAGTTCCTCGGCGACACGGCCGCCCATCATGATGCAGAGGCGCGAGACCATCCATTTGTAGCTCATCGAGTAGCGATCGCCCTCGGGAAGCTGCATGACCATGCCGAGCGCACGGCCGCGCGGAATGATCGTCGCCTTGTGCAGCGGATCGGCAACAGCGACGTTAAGCGCGGTGATGGCGTGGCCGGCCTCGTGATAGGCGGTGAGCTTCTTCTCCGCTTCGGTCATTGCCGAGGAACGGCGCTCGGCGCCCATCATGATCTTGTCCTTGGCGTCCTCGAACTCCTGCATGGTGACGACACGCTTGTTGCGGCGGGCAGCCATGAGGGCGGCTTCATTGACGAGGTTCATCAGATCGGCACCGGAGAAACCGGGTGTGCCGCGGGCAAGAACCTTGAGATCGACATTCGGCGCCAGCGGAACGTTGCGGGCATGCACTTTGAGGATGCGCTCCCGGCCGACGATGTCGGGGTTCGGCACCACGACCTGGCGGTCGAAACGGCCGGGACGCAGCAGCGCCGGGTCGAGGACGTCGGGGCGGTTGGTGGCGGCAATCAGGATCACGCCTTCATTCGCCTCGAAACCATCCATCTCGACCAGCAACTGGTTCAGCGTCTGCTCGCGTTCGTCGTTGCCACCGCCGAGACCGGCGCCGCGATGGCGGCCGACGGCATCGATTTCGTCGATGAAGATGATGCAGGGCGCATTCTTCTTCGCCTGCTCGAACATGTCGCGCACGCGGCTTGCACCGACGCCGACGAACATTTCGACGAAGTCGGAACCCGAAATGGTGAAGAAGGGCACGTTGGCTTCGCCGGCGACAGAGCGGGCGAGCAGCGTCTTACCGGTGCCCGGAGGGCCGACCAGCAGCACACCGCGCGGGATCTTGCCACCGAGACGCTGGAACTTCTGCGGATCACGCAGGAATTCAACGATTTCCTCGAGATCCTGCTTGGCCTCGTCGACGCCGGCGACGTCTTCAAAGGTCACCCGGCCATGCGCTTCCGTCAGCAGCTTGGCCTTGGACTTGCCGAAACCCATCGCGCCGCGGGAGCCGCCCTGCATCTGTCGCATGAAAAACAGCCAGACGCCGAGAATGAGAAGCATCGGCAACAGCGTGCCGAGATAGCTCAAAAAACCCGAAGAACCATCCGTTTCTGGACGGGCGGAAACCAGCACATTCTTCTGCTGCAGGCGATCAAGCAGGCTGTCGTCGATGACAGGCGAATAGGTCTGGAAGGTGGAGCCATTTTCAACATAGCTTCCCGAGACACGGTTGCCCGTGACCACGACTTCCTTCACACGGCCCGCATCAACCTCACGCAGAAACTGCGAATAAGGGATATCGCGGGAACCCGTCTGCGCCGGCGCCGTCTGAAACATGCTGAAAAGGGCGATCAGCAGAAGCGCGATGATCGCCCACAATGCGAAATTACGTAAGTTAGGGTTCATTGAACTCCCCAGCACTGCAACAGCCGCCTCATGGCGACCGTCTTAATTAGGTTCTAACATAGGGTTGCGCCGCGCTATTGCCAAGGCAATCCCCCAAGTCAGATGGTTTTTCCGTCAATACTTCTTAAAGGCAGCCCCGCATAGGGCGCCATCGCGAAAACCGCCGAAAGCCTGTCGGCAAAGATGAAATCAAATCGTGTCAAAAAGCGGTCGAAGGGTGCGAAATAGGGCGTCAATTCAACCATTGAAGCGGATTCTGGAGATAAATAGGCTCCATCTGAGGATAAGGCGGGCGCCGACTCGATTACGCGTTTCCATGCGGATTTGGGAAGCCCCCTGTCCCGCCCTCCCTCATTCCTGTGCCCGTCACAGGATTCCAGCGCGTCCAAGTCCTTGGGCGCAGAAGACTTGTTACGCATCGATGAGTCATTCGCCGCGCCGACCCGCGGCGGCTGGATTCCTGTGACGGGCACAGGAATGAGGGCGGAGCGCGTGGCCTGAGCTTCCACCCTCATGGTCGTTCGTAGCCGGTTTTCAACACGGAACCTCCCATCCCAAACCCCAGCCTCCCCCGGCCGCAACACCAGCGGCATTATCCCCCGGTTCTCCCGCGCCAGATAAAGCCCATCGCACCTGAGATCGAACACCACTCGGCCGGTGGTCATCCGTCCCGGCTTGCTGCCGGCGGCGAATGCGAGAACACGGTCCATCTGCACCCTGCCCGGCGCGAATGGCTGCCCGCCGAACACGGCTGTCAGGCGGCCGAGCGTATAGTCGAGGACCGCATGGTCCTGCCGCAACCCGTCGGGCATTACCTGCCCAAGCACGCCGCCGTGAAGCTGGAAATGACAATCCAGCCACTCGGCGGCTCGAGACGACAGGGCCAGCCTTTCTTCCCAGACTGCGCGAATATCCGTCTCCGCCGCAGGACCGGCAGACAGCTGCCGGCGCATCCGCACACGCTCGTACTTGGTATCCTCATTGCTCGGATCGTCGATCCACCGCACGCCCCGCGCCCGCAGGAAAGCGCGTATATCTGCCCGCGCGACAAAAAGAAGCGGCCGCAGGATCCAGAGGCGCCGGTCGAAGAGCACGGCGTCGGCGATACCGCTCGAAAGTTGCTCTGTTCGCATCCCGCGCATCCGCAGCGTTTCACGCTGGTCGTCCAGCGTATGGCCGGTGACGATAAGATTGGCGCCGAACGCTTCCGCTGCCTCGGCCAGAAGGCTGTAACGGGCTTCGCGGGCCGCAGCCATGATGCCGGTTTTCGGCTTTTCGCCTTGCCATGTCGAGATAATATGGGGAATGCCGAGGGATGCACAGAGGGCTGCGACCTCTCGCGCCTCGTCTGCGGAGCCGGCGCGTAGCGCGTGGTCGACCGTCGCGGCACAAAGGGAAATTTCAAGATGGGGCGCGGCCTTCACGGCTTCATCGAGGAGGAGAAGCAGGCCGCTGGAATCGCTGCCGCCCGAGATCGCGACGAGAATACGCGCAGGACTTCGAAGCGATGCGAGAAACTGAAGGATTGCCTCTCGAGGCGATGCGGCTTCCGGAGACATTCCGGAAGACCTCAGCAGGCGAGGCGTTTCTGTTCGCTCGCAACCTTGCTTATGACGGCGCGTGACGCCTTGGGATAACGCTTCGAGACTTCGCGCAGGGTCGCGCAGGCCGTCTCTTTATTGTCGAGGGCCGCAAGCGACATGCCGAGCTTCAGCAGCATTTCCGGCGCTTTTTCCGAGCTACCGTATTTCTGATGCGCGTTGAGGAAAGTCTTGGCCGCCTCGTTGTATTTGCCCTGTGAATAAAGCGCCTCGCCGAGCCAGAAATTGGCGTCCGCCGCCCGCGCACTGCTCGGGTAACGGGCGATGTACTGGTTGAATTCCTGCTCGGCCGTGCCGTAATCGCCTGACAATACGTGGCCGTAGGCTGACTTGTACTGATCCGCCTCGTTGCCGAGCGAGGCCGTCTGCTGCGGCGTCCCGCTATTGGGAATCGGGGCGGAACCGATAGTGGCGTTTTCGTCGACGCTTCCGCCGATCGCGTTGCCGTTCTGATCGAAGTCGATCGAGCCGAGCTGCTTCGGAGGCTGGCCGAGGCCGGTATTACTGGGCACATCGGTGGAGGGAGCCGTTTCGGCCCCCTGCGGTGCTTGGATCACCCTGGCGACGTCGTCGCTCCCGGACGCTGCCGGAGCGACATCGGTCTCGCTCTTTTTGACCGGAGCCTTGGCGCCACCGCCGCCGCTACCGGTTTTTTCGAGCTGCTGGAAGCGGAATTCATTGTCTTCCTGCTGCTTGCGGATCGTCTCCTGCATCTGCAGGAGCTGAAAGCTCATCTCCTCGATTCGGCCGTTCAGCTGCCGCATTTGCTCTTCGAGCTGCTGCACACGGATTTCCGCGTCCCCGCTCTGCACCCTGACGACGGGAGGGGCCGGCTGCTGTTCCGCGGATCGGCCGCCAAGATGCAGCCCGAAGAACGAGGCCGAGTAAGCCGCTCGTTCGCTCCCGGTCATAGCCGCCAGGCACAGCATGCCTGCCACGACAAGTTTCTTCATATGTATCGTCCTGTCCCAGTGATTCTTCGCGCCGTGAGGCACGAACAGGAGATTTTTCCAATTGCTGTCAAAAAGCAACGGAGTCTGGCCAAAGTGTGGTCAAAAAGAAAAGGCGGCCCCGGATGGGACCGCCTCCGTAAAACCAATTATAACTGGAAATTACATGCCGGCGCCGCCGAGCACGGTGACCGCGCGGCGGTTCTGCGACCAGCAGGAAATATCGTCGCAGACGGCGACCGGCCGTTCCTTGCCGTAGGAGATCGTCTTCATGCGCTGCGCCGGAACGCCGCGCGAAGCGAGGTAGTCCTTGGTGGCAGCAGCGCGACGGGCGCCAAGGGCGAGGTTATATTCGCGGGTGCCGCGTTCGTCGGCATGGCCTTCAACGGTGATCTGGTAGTTCGGATAACGGCCGAGCCACTGTGCCTGACGGTCGAGCGTCTGAGCGGCATCGGCGCGAATCGACGTGGAGTCGGTATCGAAAAAGATGCGGTCACCGACATTGACCGTGAAGTCCTGGGTCGAGCCCGGCGTCGCGGCGCCTGCGCCGAGACCCATGTCGCCGGCGCTGTTCGGCATGCCGCCGTTCTTCTTGTTCGCGCAGCTTGCAAGCGCGAGACCGGCGACAAGCGCGATCATGACGGGGTTGCGGGCAAAATTCTGCATACGGCTCATTGCCGGGGTATGAATTCGGCTCATGGCCGGTCTCCTTGCGAGTTCATCAGGGTTTCCGGACAGTAACCGCACTCGGTTAACCGCCCCTCAAAGATTATGGTTAACAATTTACTGATTTGTCCCGTGTCGCCCGGTTTCCACGACTTTGAGGCGACATAAAGGCATTGATGCACTCGCTACTCCAGCAGCGGCGACCATGCCGGGTCGGAAGCATAGCTCGGCGTCTTCACCAGCTGCTCGTTATAACCGGTCAGATCAATCGAATAGAGTTGCGGGCCACCCGCGCCTGCCGCCTGGCGGAAGAACATCAGCACACGGCCGTTCGGCGCCCAGGTCGGGCCTTCATTGTGGAAGCCGGACGTCAGGATGCGCTCGCCCGAGCCATCCGGCTTCATCACGCCGATCGAGAACTTGCCGCCGGACTGTTTGGTGAAGGCGATGAGATCCCCGCGCGGCGACCAAACCGGCGTCGAATAGGAGCCGTCCCCGAAGGAAATACGGGTTTGGCCCGAGCCATCGGCGTTCATCACATAGATCTGCGGCTTGCCCCCTCGGTCGCTTTCGAAGCTGATGCGTGCACCGTCAGGCGAATAGGAGGGCGAGGTATCGATCGCCGCCGTCGAGGTCAGCCGCGTCGTCGTGCGCGAGCGCAGGTCCATCGTATAGATGTTGGAATTGCCTTCCTGCTGCAGGCTCATGATCACCTTCTGGCCATCCGGCGAAAAGCGCGGCGAGAAGGTCATTCCGGGGAAGTTGCCGACAACTTCGCGCTGCCCGGTTTCGAGCTGCAGCAGATAGACGCGCGGTTGCTGGTTGGCGAAGGACATGTAGGTGACTTCTTGCCGGCTCGGCGAGAAGCGCGGCGTCAGCACGAGGTCGCTGCCGTCGGTCAGCGTCCGCACGTTGAAACCGTCCTGGTCCATGATTGCGAGCTGCCGCTTACGCTGCTGCTTGGTCCCCGATTCAGAGACGAAGACGACGCGGGTGTCGAAATAGCCTTCCTCACCGGTGATCTGCTTGTAGATTGCGTCGGCGATGATGTGGGCCACACGGCGCCAGTTCTCCGGCTGCGTATAGAACTGCTGCCCGGTCATCTGCTGCCCGGCGAAGGGATCCCAGAGACGGAATTCGGCCCGAAGACGTCCATCGGCCTCCTGCGTCACACGGCCGGTGACCAGCGCCTGGGCGTTGATGACCTTCCAATCTTCAAACCGCGGCGCGGCATCGGGGTTGGAAATCTTCTCAATGAAGGCGCTCTTGTTGATCGGTGCGAAAAGGCCGGAACGCTGCAGGTCGGCGGCGATCACCTGCGAGACCTGCGCACCCATATCGCCCTGCAGGAAGTCCGTCACCGCAATCGGCAGCGGCTGAACGTTGCCTTTTCGAATGTCGAGGGTGACGAGCGCATTGGCCGGCGTCGCAAAGACGGCAGTGGTCGCCAGACCGACTGCGACCAAAATGGCGCGGAAAAAGGAACACTTTGTCATACCAAACAGCCTTTCAGCATCTATGGAATCAGATCGCTGGATTCGAAGTGCAGGACGACTTCCCTCCAGGATTCGTATTTTTCTTTCGGGAGCATGGTGAATGGCGCGGAACGCGGAACAGCGCGGAGAGCCGCAGCCGACAGGCTTTTCCGAGCCGCTTCGGTGCCGCCCGAGGCTGTGACCTTGGGTGAACCAACGATCGCGCCAGCCTTATCGTGCCACAGGTGGATTGTAATCACGACTCCGCCGTCCCTCGCCTGCCCGGGAGGAACATTGAACGAGGAAGCGATTGCGTGCTGCAAATCCCCGGCCGAGTTGTCGGAGATCGACGGATCGACCGGTTGCGCCAACGCTTCAGGTGCACAAGCCAGAACCGTTCCAAACCTGATGGCGGCCGCAATAGACTTGTTGCCATGGGACAGGTCCATCAGCATCTAGATTCCCATGCTGCTTGGATCGAAGTTAAGGTCGAACTCATTCCAAGCGTCATACTTGTCCTTCGGAAGCATCGAGAAGGGTGCGGATTTCATGACGGCTCTGTATGCGCCGCTTTCCAGCGCACGGCGTGTGGCATCGCTGCTGCTGCCGCCCGATGACTCGACTTCCGGCTGGCCGATAATGTTGCCATCCCTGTCGAGCTTCATATGCACCTTGATGACCATGCCAGAAAGGCCTTCCATCCCCGGCGTGACAAGCCAGTTCCCCTCGATCAAGCCGCGCACAGCATCTTCTTCGCTCTGGCTGAGTTTCGAGCCACCATTGCTCTTCTTCGCACCGAGCGATGCCTCCTGCGTCGAGCGCTTGGCGCCGCCAGCGGAAGGATCGGTCTTGTTCAACAAGGCCGAAATCTCGTCAGCATTGAAATCGCTCTTCATCGTCGAGGCCGATTTCGCCACTTCCTGCTTTTTGTCGGCCTTCTTCTTGTCCGTCGGTTTTTCCGCAGCCTTCGGCTCGTCCGCGGGCTTTTCCGGCGGCTTTTCGGCCGTCTTCTGCGGTTCCGGCGGCTTTACCTGCGGCTTGACGACCGGCGTCGGCACCTTGTCCGGCAAAGCTTCCGCATCCGGCTTCGGCGGCTCTTCGGGCTTGGCCTGCTCTTCCGGCGGTTTTTCCTCCGGCTTCGGCGGCGTCACTTCAACGGGCTTCGGCGGCGGAATGGAGGCAACCTCCTTCGGCTGATCGACCTCAGTCTCTTCCTTGTTGACTTCCTTGACATCGTTCGGATTCGGATCGGTCGTCGGCAGTGGCTTCTCGCTCGAATTCGCTGCCGCAGCCTCCGTATTACTCGGCTTGGCGTTCGGCACCGGCGGCGTCTTCAAGTCGACATTGTTGTCGCCGGCGTTTTCGGCAGGCTGCGAGATCGGCGGCCGGCTCGTCGGCACGGGCGCGGACGTCTCCTTCTTCGGAGCCTTCTTGTCGCCTTGCTGCAACTGGGTGATGGATTCCACCGGCACGAGATCGACCGGCATCGCTTCGAAATCCTCGACCTTGAAGGATTCCGGGGCGCTCAAAGACACCATCGCCCAGGTGAGCACCAGGCAATGCAGAACAGCAGATGTGACGACGCTGGTCTTCATCTTGAACGCTATTGGTCCTTCTTCTGCTGCGTCACGAGACCGATATTCTTGAAGCCGGCCCCCTGGATGCGGGCCATCACGTCAGCGATGACGCCATAGGGCGCCGTCGCGTCGCCGCGCACGAAGATGCGTTCGTTATAGCCGGTGGTGGCGATTGCCTCGAGCTTGGCGGCAATCTCCGCTGCCGGGATCGGCGTTTCCTGCAGATAGACTTCGCCGGAGTTCTTGACCGAGATCGTGATCGGCTGCGTCTCGGAATTCAGCGCCTTGGCCTGCGTTTCCGGCAGGTCGATCGGCACGCCGACGGTCATCATCGGTGCGGCGACCATGAAGATGATCAAAAGCACGAGCATGACGTCGACGAGCGGCGTCACGTTGATTTCAGAAATGACGGCCTTATTCCGACCGCCGCGACGGCGGCGTCCGCCGCCCCCGCCGCCATTGCCTCCAACAGCCATACCCATCTGAGAATACTCCGTTGGTTACTGAGCGGCAGCGCGCGGCTGCAGCTTCTCGTCGATCTGGCGCGAAAGTATGGCGGAGAATTCGTCCGCGAAACCTTCCATGCGGGCCGAAAGCTTGCCGGCATCGGCAGAGAACTTGTTGTAGGCGATAACGGCCGGAATAGCGGCGACGAGGCCGATCGCTGTGGCGAGCAGCGCTTCGGCGATACCGGGTGCGACGACCGCGAGGTTCGTCGACTTCGAGCCGGCGATCGCCTGGAATGAGGTCATGATACCGACGACCGTGCCGAAGAGACCGATGAACGGACCGGCCGAACCGATGGTCGCGAGCGATCCCAAACGGGCGCCGAGATATTCGGTTTCGCGGGCGAGCGTCACGTCCATGGCGCGGTCGATACGCATCTGCAGGCCGATCGGCGAGCGCGCACCGCGCTCGAAGGATTTCTTCCATTCGCGCATGGCCGCGACGAAGATCGACGCCAGGCCGGTATTGTTGCGTTCCGACAGCGAGCGGTAGAGTTCTTCCAGCGACTGGCCTGACCAGAAAACCTGTTCGAACTTGTCGAACTGGCGCCGTGCGCGGCCATAGGCCAGATACTTGTCGATGACGATCGCCCACGTCCAGACCGAGGCTGCGATGAGCCCGAGCATGACGAGCTTGACGACGATGCCGGCCTGCATGAAAAGCGACCAGAGGCTGACGTCCGTCGTGGCTGCTGCCAATCCTACTTGTTCCATTGATCCAAAATCCCCGAATCCAAACGCCCGGCGCTGGACCGGGCGGCACAAAATGATCTCGCAAGAAGTGTCCGGCGACCGCCGCCCAAAGCCCTGGTCAAGCTTCCAAGCTCTTCTTCCGCCTTCTTGCCGTCAAATTTGGTCAAAGGAAGGCGTGCACCGCACAAACTCCGACTTTCCCAGTAAGACACTATTATGGTTAATAGATCGTTAGTGCCGGACTATGACAGCAAGCCTGCGTTCGGAAGATTTTGTTCCGTGGATTACTTGACCGGAGCATGGGCCGGCTGCCGAAAGAGCGCTCATCCTGCGGCGCGGGAATTCCTTCACATAAAGTTCAAGTTTTGACAAGGCCTGGTTCGGCACTACAAAGGATGGCTGCCTTCCAGGAATTTTGCCGCCAGCGTTTCCGGCAGCCGCCGTGGCCGCCCCTTGGCGTTGATGACGGCGATGATCACCCTGGCTGCAATCAGCAGGCTTTCGCCTGAACGGATCTGCTGGTTGAGCACCATCTTGGCGCCTCCGGCCTTTTCCGTATGCGTCAGGATCGTCAGCACGTCATCCATGCGCGCGGGGCTCTTGAAATCGATCTCCATGCGATGAACGACGAAGACGAGGCCTTCCTCGTCGGCGCTGACGAGTTCGCGCTGCTCGACACCGAGGCAGCGCAGATAGTCGGTACGGCCGCGCTCGAGGAAGTGCAGGTAGCGGGCGTGATAGACCAGGCCGGAGAAATCCGTATCTTCATAATAGACCCGCTGGACGAGGCGGTGTCCAGCCTCCGTCAGCTCTCCCGAAATGGAAAAAGGGCGTTCCGTCATAATTTTCTCCAAAGTGAGGTGCCCTCTTTGGCGCAACGCTTCGCGGCAGGCAAGCATTGAATGCCCGGCCGGCAGCCATTGAATGCGCCGCCGGCAGGCATTGAATGATTGTCATAATTCCTAACTATTCCCGATAATAAGCGACCGATCAGGAGACGATGCGATGAAGATTGCGGTTATGGGCGGAGACGGTTTCATTGGTTGGCCCACCTCGCTCCACCTTTCCGATGCCGGTCACGATATCCATATTCTCGACAATCTCTCGCGCCGCTGGATCGACACCGAACTCGGCGTTCAGTCGCTCACTCCGATGGATTCGATCCAGGAGCGCACGCGCATCTGGCATGCCGAAACCGGACGCCGTATCCACTTCAATCTGATCGATCTCGCCAAGGATTACGAACTTCTGAAGAAATGGCTTTCGGAACACCGGCCGGATGCCATCATCCATTTCGCCGAACAGCGCGCCGCGCCCTATTCGATGAAGAGCGACCGCCACAAGAACTACACGGTTAACAACAATGTCAGCGCCACGCATAACCTGCTGAACGCGCTGACCGAGCTCAATCTCGACGCCCACCTCATCCATCTCGGCACCATGGGCGTCTATGGCTACTCGACGGTCGGCGCGGCAATCCCTGAAGGCTACCTGCCGGTTGGCATCGAAACGCCGACGGGCGAGACGGTAAGCCAGGAAATTCTCTACCCTTCCAATCCGGGCTCGATCTACCACATGACCAAGTGCCTGGATCAGCTTCTGTTCCAGTTCTACGCCAGGAATGACGGCTTGCGAATCACCGACCTGCATCAGGGCATCGTCTGGGGAACGCATACCGAGCAGACGCGCCGCCACGCTCAGCTGATCAATCGTTTCGATTACGACGGCGATTACGGCACGGTGCTGAACCGTTTCCTCATTCAGGCAGCGATCGATTATCCGCTGACGGTGCATGGCACCGGCGGCCAGACCCGCGCCTTCATCCACATCCAGGATTCCGTGCGCTGCATCGAGCTGGCGCTGAAGAACCCGCCCGCCCGTGGCGCCCGCGTCGAGATCTTCAATCAAATGACGGAAACCCACCGGGTGCGCGACCTCGCCGAGATGATCGCCAGGATGAGCGGCGCCAAGATCGCCTGGCTGCCCAACCCGCGCAAGGAGGCCGCCGAAAACGAGCTGATCGTCCGGAACGAAAAGTTCCTCGACCTTGGCCTCGAACCGACCACGCTGGAAGCCGGGCTGCTGGGCGAAATCGTCGACGTGGCGAAGAAATTCGCCTATCGCGTCGACCGCTCCCGCGTGCCGGCCGTCTCCGCCTGGACCAGGGACATAGCCGCGACGATTGATCACGATCCGGAAGGCAAGCGGCTGAAGTCGGTATCGTGAGTGAGGGCTTACTATTGAAGCCCTGCCAGTCCCACGATCTCCCCCTCATTCCCTTCCTCGGGCTTAGCCCGAGGGACGTCACAGGAATCCAGCGCGCCCAGGTCATTGGGCGCAGGAGAGTCATTCACGGCGCGGACGCGCCGTGGCTGGATTCCTGTGACAGGCACAGGAACGAGGGCGTGGGTGGAAGCGGCCGACGCCGATGACTTCTACCTCGAAACTAGCCTACGTCACCCTCGTCACCAACGCCGACTATGCCATGGGCGCCACCGCCCTCGCCCGCTCCCTGCGCCGCACCGGCACCGGCGCCGATATCGTCGTCCTCCACACCGGCGGCGTTGACGCGGCCGCCCTCGCCCCGCTCAAGACCCTCGACTGTCGCCTGATCCAAGTCGAGCACCTGCCCCTCTCCGATACCTTCAACGAGCGCCACGCCCGTGGCCATCTCCATGCCGCGGCCCCCTTCACCAAAGGCCGCAAGCCGGACTTCCATTCGCCACTCGACAATTTCTGCAAGCTCAGGCTCTGGCAGCTGGTGGAATATGAGCGCTGCGTCTTCATCGACGCCGACGCCCTCGTGCTGAAGAACGTCGACAGGCTCTTCCTCTATCCGGAACTTTCTGCCGCTCCCAACGTCTATGAGAGCCTTGCCGATTTTCGCCGCATGAATTCCGGCGTCTTCGTCGCCACGCCCTCGCGTGAGACATTCCGGCACATGCTCGAACGCCTCGACAGGCCGGAGGCCTTCTGGCGACGCACCGATCAGACCTTTCTTGAGACGTTCTTCCCCGAATGGCACGGCCTGCCGGTTTATTTCAACATGCTGCAATATGTCTGGTTCACCATGCCGGAGCTTTGGGACTGGAAGAGCATTTCGATCCTGCACTACCAGTATGAGAAACCGTGGGAAAAGGATCATTCCAAGGCAAAACAGCTACAACCTTTAATCGATCTATGGCACCGTATACACGAGAGCGGCGATATGCCCGAGATCACGGCGCTGAGAAATCCGGAAGGGACGGCATGAAAGTATTGGTATCCGGGGGAACGGGTCTCGTCGGCCGGTACGTCGTCGAGGAGCTGCTGACCGCCGGCTATCACGTGATTGTCGGCGGGCGCCGGGCGCCGCTGCCGCGCTTCTTCTCCCGCCCGGTCGAATTCACAGCACTCCCCCTCGACCCCGAAAAGGATCAGATCGACGTCTTCGACGACGCTTATTTCTTCGTCCACGCCGCCTTCAGCCATGTTCCCGGCAAATATCGCGGCGGCGAGGGCGACGATCCCAAGAGCTTCCAGAGATTGAACCTCGACGGCACCGTCCGACTTTTCGAAGCGGCCAAACGCGCCGGCACGCGCCGTTGCGTCTTCCTGTCCAGCCGCGCTGCCTATGGCGACCACCCACCGGGAACCGAGCTTGTCGAAACGATGCTGCCAAAGCCGGAGACGCTCTACGGCCAGATCAAATTCGACGCCGAAGGTGCGCTTAGCCATCTCTTGACGCCGGGTTTTGCCGGCGTAAGCCTGAGGGCGACCGGTGTCTATGGCGATCTCACGCCGAACAAATGGGATGGTCTCATCGCCGATTATCTCGCCGGTCGGCCGGTTGCTGCGCGCGCCGGGACGGAGGTTCATGGCCGCGACATCGGCCGCGCGGTGCGACTGATGCTGGAGACGGAAAGCACCCGCATCTCGGGCGAGGTCTTTAACATATCGGACATATCGGTAGACACACGCGACATTCTTGCGCCTATCCGCCGTGAAACGGGCTGTCGTCACGCGTTGCCGCCTCCCGCCGACAAGGCTGCCCTTAATCCGATGAGCACTGCAAAAATCCGCGCTCTCGGCTGGATGCCAGGTGGAGCCCCCTTGTTCGAGGAAACGATGCGGCGGCTGGCGGCTGCCTTGCCGGTGTCGCCGTGACACGAATCTGCGCCGAGTCGATGGACATCCTCGTCTGACGATCGGCAACCGCAGACCGATACGACGTGAAACGGGCGCAGCCCTGTCGCAGCCGGCATTTGCATCGGGTCTCCGGCCGGTTATGCTCGGTCGAACCTCTCAATCCGGCAGATCGTATGACCGCAAAAGAACTGAAAGCGCAGCTGCGCAACGAACGCCTGGCCGCCCGCGATGCCGTCACTCCTGAAGAGCGCACCGCCAAAAGCCTCGCAATGGCCGATCACGCCGGCGAGGCGGTTGCTTTCGAGCCAGGCACCATCATCTCCGGCTTCCTGCCGATCCGATCGGAGGCCGATCTCAGGCCGCTGATGGCGCGCTTTGCAGCACGCGGTGCGCGGCTCTGCGTGCCGGCGATCCTCGACAAGCAGACCATCGTCTTTCGCGAACTGGCGGAAGACGCACCGCTTGTCGCGACCGGGTTCGGCACGGTCGGCCCCACCGAACACGCGGCCGTCCTCGATCCCGAGATCATGCTCGTGCCGCTTTCGGCCTTCGATGTCAGAGGCCATCGCATCGGCTACGGCGCCGGCTACTACGACCGCGCCATCAGCCGGCTAAGAGAGAAAGACCTGCATCCCAAGCTGATCGGCATTGCATTCGACTGCCAGGAAGTGGCACATGTGCCCGACGAGCCGCATGACATAAGCCTGGATGCCATCCTGACAGAAAGCGGCCTTCGCTTTTTTGCCTCTTGGATTGGATAGGGAATGCGGCTGCTTTTTTTGGGTGACATGGTCGGCAAGACGGGACGCACGGCGGTCTGGGACCGGCTACCCGGTCTGATCTCCGACCTCAGGCTCGATTTCGTCGTCGTCAACGGCGAGAATGCCGCCGGCGGTTTCGGCATCACCGAGGACATCTTTCTCGAAACGATCAATGCCGGCGCCGATGTGGTGACGACCGGCAATCACGTATGGGACCAGAAGGAGGCCGTCGCTTTTGCCGGGCGGCATGATCAGTTCCTGCGGCCGGCCAATTATCCGCAAGGCACACCCGGCCGCGGCTCCGGACTTTTCTATGCCAGGAACGGCGCGCGCGTGCTCGTTGCCAATGTCATGGGCCGGGTGTTCATGCATCCGGAGCTCGACGACCCCTTCAAATCGGCCGAAGTGATCCTCGACGCCTGCCCGCTGAAGGAGCAGGCCGATGCGATCATTTTCGATTTCCACGCGGAAGCGACCAGCGAGAAGCAATGTTTCGGACATTTCGTCGATGGCCGCGCCAGCTTCGTCGTCGGCACCCACACTCACGTGCCAACCGCCGACGCGCAGATCCTGAACGGCGGCACCGCCTATATGTCGGATGCCGGCATGTGCGGCGATTACGATTCCTCCCTCGGCATGGACAAGGAGGAGCCGCTCAACCGCTTCATCTCCAAGATGCCGAAGGGCCGCATGGAAGCGGCGAGCGGGCCGGCGACGATCTGCGGCGTCGGCGTGGAGATTTCCGATGCCACCGGACTGGCCGAAAAGATCGCGCCGCTGCGGCTCGGGCCGCGGCTGGCGGAGACGGTACCGGAGTTCTGGAGGTAATCCAGCCGCTCCAACACGCAATTGTGAGCATCGCTGCTCTGGACCGCTGCGACCTCATGACGCATCCTCCGCCGCTAAATGAAAGCGCCGGAGGGGTGGCATGAAGCCGCATTATCTTATCCTCGCTATCACATGCCTGGCGGCCTTCCCCGCATCAGATCCTGCCCAGGCACAGGAGCAGCGCCAGCGAGCCAGCCAGTGCCACGCGATCGCCGAGAAAATGCCCAATGTAACCTTCGCCAGTTTTTCTGGCGTCCCGGCGCTGGTGCCGGCCGTGTCCGAGGGCGAGGATGTTAGATTCACCTATCTCGGCCATTCCACCTTCGAAATCGAGACACCCGGCGGCATCATCATCGCGACGGATTATAATGGCTGGTACAGGCCGGCGACGACGCCCGATGTCGTCACGATGAACAAAGCTCATACGACCCACTTCACCCTAACGCCTGAGCCCGACATCAAGCATGTGCTCCACGGCTGGAGCGACGTGCCGGGCGAGAAGGCCAGCATCAATCTCGTCGTCGGCGATGCCTATATCCGCAATGTTACCACGGACATCCGCTTCAGCTACGGCCTCGGCGGCTCCCAGGCGGATGGAAACTCGATTTTCATCTTCGAAATTGCCGGTCTCTGCATCGGCCATCTCGGCCATCTGCACTACGAGCTGACGGATAGCCATTATACCGAAATCGGCCGCCTTGACGTCGTCATGGTGCCCGTCGACGGCGGCCTGACCATGGGCGCCGACAGCATGAGCCGCGTTATCAAGCGGCTGCGCTCGTCGCTGATCCTGCCGATGCACCGCCGTGGTCCGCCGGTCAATGCCTTCGTCTCCATGTTCGGAAAGGGCTTCGATATCACTTATGCGCCTGATGACAGCCTCACCGTCTCCATGCGCACGCTTCCCAAGAAGCCGCTGATCTATGTGATGAAAGGCGCGCAGTAAAAGCAAAAGCCCGGCGGGTCCCTCCAAACCTTGCTGATCAAGCAAATTGCAGGTGACGTTTGACGCCGACCTCGGGCATCTTGTCGTCATCGAGATTGGCCTTGGCGATCTCCCAACCGAATTTTAGCGTGCTGCCTGTCGAAACCCAGATCTCGGCATCATCGACATGCAGGGAAAGCATGGTAAGTTTCGGGTCCTTCTTGCCGCCGTCATACCATGCCGCCACCATCGAACTCCAATATTCCTCGATCTTGGAAGGGTCGGGGCGTACCTCGATGACGCCGGAAAGGCAGGCGTGATAGTCGTGATCCTTGCCGATGACGCAGAAATGCGCCCGACTGCCGGGTTTGATGGCGCGCACGATGTCGGCGTCGGTCTTGGTGTAGAACCAGATCGTGTTGGTGGTCGGATCGGCATGCGGCGCCATCGGCTGCATGTGCATATCAAGCCCGGAAATTCCGAGCATGCCGGCATGAACATCGTTGACCTGATCCCAAAGCTGACGAGCTGGTTGCTCCCGCGCCTCGCTGAGACTTGCCATGACCGTTCCTTTCCGTTGGGTGGAGTTCGGTTGAAACGTCATCCTCCTGCCTTTGTTCCGAACTGCTTTTTCCTTGAATGGGTGTCGTTTCGCTCTTATAAGGCGGCCCATTCCGAACAATGAGACGTGAACAGGGGTGCCATGGCTGGCCATTCACAGTTTAAAAACATCATGCACCGCAAGGGCCGTCAGGACGCCGTGCGGTCGAAAATGTTCTCCAAGCTTGCGCGCGAAATCACCGTGGCAGCCAAGGCCGGCCTGCCCGACCCGACGATGAACGCCCGTCTTCGCTTGGCGATCCAGAATGCCAAGGCCCAGTCCATGCCGAAGGACAATATCGACCGCGCCATCAAGAAGGCAGCCGGCGCCGACGGCGAAAACTATGATGAAGTCCGCTACGAAGGCTATGGTCCGGGCGGCACGGCGATCATCGTCGAGGCCCTGACTGACAACCGCAACCGCACTGCCTCCAACGTCCGCTCGATCTTTACCAAGGCCGGCGGCGCCCTCGGCGAAACCGGTTCCGTTTCCTTCTCGTTCGACCATGTCGGGGAAATCACCTATAAGCTTTCTGCTGGCGACGCCGACAAGGTGATGGAAGCCGCGATCGAAGCCGGCGCCGATGACGTCGAGACCGACGAGGAAGGCCATTACATTACCTGCGCTTTCGAAGCGCTTGGCGAAGTATCGAGAGCCCTGGAGGCTAGCCTCGGCGAAGCCGAAACCGTCAAGGCTGTCTGGCGCGCCCAGAACAACGTGCCGGTGGACGAGGAAAAAGCCCAGTCGCTGATGAAACTCATCGACTCGCTCGAAGACGACGATGACGTACAGAACGTCTATTCCAACTTCGAGGTCTCGGAAGAGGTTCTGGCGAAGCTTTCAGCCTGAACCTTGCAGCGATCGCCCATAAAAACCCGGCCGCGACGCCGGGTTTTTTGTCTCTCGGGCGCCGCTTACAATCCTACGCAGCGACCCGCATGAAATTTCCAAGACCTGCGAACAGTTCCACCGACTTCAGCCGCGCCTCGACATCATGGATCGGCATCGAGATGATCACCTCGTCGGCCGCCGTTTCCTTGAGAAACTCCGCCAGTTTCGCCTCAGTCGTCGCCGGCGACCCTACCACGGCGTAGCGCAGTGTGTGTTCGACGTTCATCTTCTCCATCGGCGACCAGAAGCTCTCCATATCGGTGACAGGGCGCGGGAAAGGACCGCGCACATTGCGCCGCAGGTTGACGAATTGCTGCTGGGCGGACGTGAAATGGTAGCGCGCCTCCTCGTCCGTCGCTGCCACCGCGCCCATGACGCCGACCATGACATAGGGCTTGTCGAGAGTCGCCGAGGGCTGGAAGCGCTCGCGGTAGATCGCGATGGCGTCGAGCAGCATGTCGGGGGCAAAATGCGAGGCGAAGGCGTAGGGAAGCCCAAGCATCGCCGCAAGTTGGGCGCTGTAGAGGCTGGAGCCGAGCAGCCAGATCGGCACATGCGAGCCATTGCCTGGAACCGCAAGGATCGCCTGATTCTCGAGCGGGGTACCGAGAAGCTGCTGCAATTCCACCACATCATTCGGGAAGCTGTTCGCGCCGGCTTCGAGGTTACGCCGCAGCGCCTGTGCCGTGCGCATGTCCGTCCCCGGAGCCCGTCCCAGGCCGAGATCGATGCGGCCGGGAAAAAGCGCCTCCAGTGTGCCGAACTGCTCGGCGATGACAAGCGGCGAGTGATTGGGCAGCATGATGCCGCCGGAACCGATGCGGATGCGTTTTGTCGCAGCCCCGACATGCCCGATGACAACGGCGGTCGCCGCACTGGCAATGGCAGGCATGCCGTGATGCTCGGCGAGCCAGAAGCGCTTGTAGCCGAATTCTTCAGCCTTCTGAGCCATTCGCGCCGAGCTTTCGAGCGACTGGCGCACGGTGCTGCCTTCGGCAACGGGAGAAAGGTCGAGTATGGAGAAGGGAACCATGGAAACCTGCCGGGCTGTTGAACGATGCCGTCTATGTAGGTTGGCGCCTGACCCATTCCAAACCGTGCACGCAAACAAAAGGGCCGCGCGATGGCGGCCCTTGTCGAATAGCGAAAGCACATCTCAGCGGTGACGACGCAACACATGCACCTCGGCACTTGGCCTGTGTTGCCCCTGCGGCAGCGTGAAATTGCCGAGCTGGCGGTCCATTTCCAGAGCTTCCGTCGCCAGCCGGTGGATCGCCGCCGTCGTCTCCTCGACCATCGAGGCGTTCTGCTGCGTCATCGCGTCGAGTTCGGCCACGGCGCTGTTGATCTCACGCAACGTACTGGCTTCCTCACGGGTCGACTCCATGATCTCGTTGATCTGCCCGTTTATCGCCTCGACATGGGCGCCGATGCCGGTCAGGGCAACGCCGGCCCTTTCCACAAGTGCAACGCCGCTTTCGACCTCATGCGTCGATTTCTGCAGCAGGCTGGAGATTTCCTTGGCCGCGCTCGATGAGCGCTGGGCGAGCTCCCGGACTTCCATGGCGACGACGGCGAAGCCCTTGCCCGATTCACCGGCGCGTGCCGCCTCGACGCCGGCGTTGAGCGCCAGGAGATTGGTCTGAAAGGCGATGTCGTCAATGACCGATATGATCGTGTTGATCTGGCGCGAGGAGGTCTGGATCGCCTCCATCGCCGCGATCGTCTCGCGCATGATCTGGCTGGAGCCGGTCGTCTCCTTTTTGGCGTCGCGCGCGATGCGCTCGGCCTGTTCTGCCCGCTCGATCTGGCGGCGAACGGACTGGGTGATGGCGCTGATCGCATTCGCCGTCTCGGTGATCGAGCCGGCCTGACGCTCGGTGCGCCCGGCAAGCTCGTCGGCGCCGGTGCGCATCTCCTCGGAGCCGGCGCGTACCGCCATCGAGTTACCGCCAATCGCCGTCATGGTTTCGCTGAGCGTGGCGAGTGCCTCGTTGAAATTGATGCGCAGGCTTTCGAGTTCGTTCGGGAAGCGCGTATCGATCTGATAGGCGAGATCGCCGCTCGCCAGATGATGCAACCCCTCGTCAATCGCCTCGACCACCTGCTGCAGCGTCCTCGCTTCGGCCTCGCGATGGGCGAGGTTCTGCTGACGGTCGTGCTCGGCCTGCAGGCGCGTCTCTTCGCTGGCGGCTTCGAGTGCGCGGCTTTCGATCAGCGATTGGCGGAAGCGGGCAAGTGCGTTGGCCATCGTGCCGATCTCATCCTTGCGGTTCAGGCTGCCGATCTCGCTGTCGAGCTTGCCGTCGGCGACGTCGCGAGTCACACCGGCAAGCCGCGCCAGCGGCGAAAACAGGAAATTGGTGACGAGCCCGGTCGCGATGGCCATGACGACGAGCACGCCGATGCCGATCATCGTCAGCAAAGTGGCGATCTCGATCGAGCCGGCATTGAGCTCGCTGAGCAGGACGCTCTCGACCACGAGGAAGCGGTCGCCGCGATAGTCGATGCCACGGACATAGGCGCGGGCCGCGCCATCCGCCCGGTCGAAATCAGCCACGATCATCGCGGAGCTAGCAAGCGCGTCCTTGATGAAAGTGAAGGGGGTGGCATCGAGGGTCGCAAGCTTCCCCCCGGCATCGAGGGCGATAGCGGAGCCATCGCTGGAGACGATCGCAGCCCGCGCGGTGCTGCCCTGCACGATGCCCTTGGCAAGAATGCTCGAGATGATGTCGTCGCGCACCTTGAACAGGATGATGCCCTTGGCGGCCCCGAGCTTGACGATGGGCACGGCATAGAAGATCGCGGGTTTACCGCTTGCCGCATCGACACGAAGGCCGGAGAAGCCCGTCGGCGCGGCGTCATCCGTCGCCTTGGCGGTATTCTCGACCGCCTTGACGAATGCGATGCCGGCGCCGGTTGTCTTCCAGGCGTCCGACTTCAGATTCTCCGCGAAGTCGTCGTCCTTTTTGTAGGAATAGAGCACGCTACCGTCGAGATCGGCGATCAGCAGATCGCTGAAAGCGGTGTTTTCGAGGTCGCGGGCAACTTCGCCCTGCGTCTGCTCATGGTTTGAATAATAGAACCCGCTCGGCCCTTCCGGCTTCATCAGCTTCTCGCGCTGGTCGGCCGGGTTGGGATTGCCCGTGATGAAAACCTTCTTCAGCTCGGCGCGAGCATCCCCCGAAGTCTTCTGGATTGTCTTCCAGCCGCTCTTCAAGCTGGTGATCGACATCTGCAGCGCCTCGATGCGCGCGATGGAATTGGCCTGGTTCTCAAGCTGCGCCAGTTGGTCCTGCAACATGTCGCCACGGAAGATCAGCACGCTTTCCTTGGCCTTCAGCGCCTGCTCGTCGGATATGCGGCTGCTGGCGAAATAGGCAAGCACGTCGATGACCGCGATCGACAGCACGGTCAGCAGGATGAAAGTGGCAATGACCTTGAAGGACAGGGACTGAAATCTCTGAGCCATATACAATGAACCCTTCTGAACGGCGCCTGCCAGCCTGGGCACGCGGTGCATCCCCGGCCGGCTGACCTGTCAACAGAACATCGGGGACTTATTCTTGTGGAACGAAGCCCCTCGCACATTCGATGAACTAGAATTCAGGCATCTCTTTTAATTCGCGGTAAATGCGCGCTCTAAAACCTCAGGTGTTTTCGGTTTGTTCACATATCGATGGCACTTATTTCGCAATCGCTATAGGTTGAACCATGCAAAATACGATTCGCATCATTGGCATTGATCCCGGCCTCCGCCGCACAGGCTGGGGAATCATCGACACTTTAGGCAATTCCCTGAAATTCGTGGCATCGGGAACGGTGACCTCCGATGGCGACATGGACCTCGCCTCCCGCCTCTGCCAGCTGCATGACGGGCTCGCCGATATCGTCCACGCTCACAGGCCCGATGAAGCCGCCGTCGAACAGACCTTCGTCAACAAGGACGCCGTGGCGACCCTGAAGCTCGGCCAGGCCCGCGGCATCGCCATGCTGGTACCTGCACGCGCGGGACTGCCGGTCTCTGAATATGCGCCCAACGCCGTGAAGAAGGCGGTCATCGGCGTCGGGCACGGAGAAAAGCAGCAGATTCACATGATGCTGAAGATTCTGATGCCGAAGGCCGAATTCAAGGGCGATGACGCCGCCGACGCCTTGGCGATCGCCATTTGCCATGCCCACAATCGCGGCGGCCACCGGATGCGCCAAGCGTTGGCAGGATAACGCGTTCTTGACATGTTCCTGCGGTAAGGATAATTCTTACTTTGAAGGAGCCTCTGATGCGTGTCACATCCAAAGGTCAGGTCACTATTCCCCGCGATCTCAGGGAGCTTGCCGGCATCGAGACCAACAGCGAGGTCATTTTCTCGATTGAGGGCGGCAAGCTCGTTCTCTCGCCGAAGAACGGCAAGCAGGAAGTCGAGGATAGAGGTCGGCTGGACCGTTTCATCGAGACGATCCGTCGTCTGGAGGGAACCGGCGATCAGGAAATCGATGCCGAAGATCTCATGTCGATGACGCGTGATCGCTGATGGCGACGCTTGTCGACACGAACGTCCTCGTCGATCTGGCCATGATCAGCTCGGACTGGCACGATTGGTCGCGCCGGAAGATACTCGATATCTTCAGAGATGGACCGGTCCTTATAAATCCGATCATCTATTCCGAATTTTCCGTTCGGTATGACGATGTGGATGAAGTCGATCGCCTGCTTCCGCAGGATGAATTCCGCCGCGAGAACCTGCCGTGGCCGGCCGCATTTGCCGCGGCTCAAGCCTTCCGGCTTTACCGCCGCGCGGGCGGAGGACGCGAACGGATATTGTCGGATTTCCTCATCGGCGCGCATGCGGCGATAAGGGGCTACAGAATTTTGACCCGCGATGCCGGCGGTTATCGTTCCTATTTTCCTTCCGTTGAACTCATTACGCCCGAAACGCACCCTTGAAAGACCGCGACTCATGATCGGCAAGCTGAAAGGCACCATAGACGAGATCGGCGAAGATTATGTGCTCGTTGATGTGCACGGCGTCTGTTACGTCGCTTATTGCTCGGCCCGCACTTTGTCAAAGCTCGGATCGGCGGGCGAAGCCTGCGTGCTCTTCATCGAAACCTATGTGCGCGAGGATCAACTGAAACTCTTCGGCTTCATGACCGCATTGGAGCGGGAATGGTTCAACCTGCTGCAGAGCGTTCAGGGCGTCGGCGCCAAGGTGGCGCTCGCCGTGCTCTCGACGCTGACGCCGGGCGAGCTTGCCAATGCGATCGCCCTGCAGGACCGCGCCGCCGTCTCGCGCGCACCGGGCGTCGGCCCGAAAGTGGCGATGCGCCTCGTGACCGAACTCAAGAACCGCGCACCGGCCCATGCCGGCGAGGCAATCAACATCGGCCTCAAGCAAGAACTCGGCGAAGGCGTCGCCGCCGCACCAGTTGCCGATGCAGTGTCCGCGCTGACCAACCTCGGCTACAGCAGAGACCAGGCGGCAAATGCCGTTGCCGCGGCGATGAAGACGGCCGGCGACGGCGCCGATAGCGCCAAGCTGATAAGGCTCGGATTGAAAGAGCTGGCACGGTGAAAACCGGAAAACCAATGAATGGGTGTCGAGGCACCCGACGTTTGGTGTATTGCTGTAACAGGTTTCAAAACGGAATGAGAGCATGAGTGAGCCCGCCCGCCTGATATCGCCGGAAAAGCGGGGCGAAGATCTTGATGTGACGCTGCGCCCGCAATCGCTGGACGAATTCACCGGCCAGGCGGAGGCGCGCGCCAATCTCAAGATCTTCATCGAGGCGGCGAAGAACCGCGGCGAGGCGCTGGATCACGTGCTCTTCGTCGGGCCTCCCGGCCTCGGCAAGACGACGCTGGCGCAGATCATGGCGAAGGAGCTCGGCGTCAACTTCCGCTCAACCTCAGGCCCTGTCATCGCCAAGGCCGGCGATCTCGCCGCGCTCCTCACCAATCTCGAGGAGCGCGACGTGCTCTTCATCGATGAGATCCACCGCCTCAATCCGGCCGTCGAGGAAATCCTCTATCCCGCCATGGAGGATTACCAGCTCGACCTCATCATCGGGGAAGGCCCTGCCGCGCGCTCGGTGAAGATCGACCTCTCGAAATTCACGCTTGTCGCCGCCACCACCCGCCTCGGCCTGCTGACGACGCCGCTGCGCGATCGTTTCGGCATCCCGGTGCGGCTCAGCTTCTATACCGTCGAGGAACTGGAACTGATCGTGCGCCGCGGCGCACGGCTGATGAACCTGCCGATGACCGAAGAGGGCGCCCGCGAGATCGCCAGGCGCGCCCGCGGCACGCCGCGCATCGCCGGCCGGCTGCTGCGGCGCGTGCGTGATTTCGCCGAGGTGGCACGGGCCGAGGCCGTCACCCGCGAGATCGCCGACGAAGCGCTGACCCGCCTGCTGGTCGACAATGTCGGCTTCGATCAACTCGACAAACGCTACCTCAACATGATCGCCGTCAATTTCGGCGGCGGCCCGGTCGGCATCGAAACCATCGCCGCCGGCCTTTCCGAGCCGCGCGACGCGATCGAGGATATCATCGAGCCCTATATGATCCAGCAGGGTTTCATTCAGCGCACGCCGCGCGGCCGTGTTCTCACCGCAATCGCGTGGAAACATCTGGGAATGCAACCGCCCAAGGAAATGGAGGCTGCGCAGTTCCGGCTGTTCCAGGAGGACGACTGAGTGATCACCCGCCGCGGATTTTTCAAGGTTCTTGGCGGCGGTTTCGCAGGCGTCATGGCGCTCGGCGGTTATGCCTTTGCCTATGAACCGCTGGCGCGGTTCGGCATCGCCCGTTACCGGCTGACGCCGCCGGGATGGACACCGGGACTGAAGCTCCGCGTCGTCGCGCTCGCCGATATCCATGCCTGCGAACCCTGGATGTCGGCAAGCCGCATTGCCGCGATCTGCCGCCGGGCCAATGAACTCGAAGCCGACGTGACCGTTCTGCTCGGCGACTATGCCTCCGGCATGAACATGGTGACGCAATATGTGCATTCGAGCCAATGGTCGAAGGCGCTCGCCACCCTGCAGGCCCCGCTCGGCGTCCATGCGATCATGGGCAACCACGACTGGTGGGAGGACAGGACGGCCCAGAAGAACGGCGGAATGGAAACCTTCGGCCATCGGGCGCTCGCCGATGTCGGAATCCCGGTCTATGGCAACCGCGCCGTTCGGCTCGAAAAGGACGGCCGCGGCTTCTGGCTCGCAGGCCTCGAAGATCAGCTGGCGCTGCTGCCCGGCAGGAAGTGGGACCGCACGCACATGCTCGGCCTCGACGACCTCGATGGAACGATGGCACAGATTAGCGACGATGCACCGGTTATCCTGCTCGCCCATGAGCCCGACATCTTTCCGCGCGTGCCCGAGCGCGTCTCGCTGACGCTGTCGGGCCACACCCATGGCGGACAGATCCGCTTCCTCGGCCGATCGCCGATCGTCCCCTCGCGCTACGGCAATCGCTACGCCTATGGCCATATTGTCGAGGAGGGGCGTAACATCATCGTCTCCGGCGGCCTCGGCTGTTCCATTGCACCGGTGCGCTTCGGCGTGCCGCCGGAAATCGTCGTGATCGATCTCGGATAAGCACGACATGAGCAAGCGCACTCCTATCCGCCTGACTCAGGGCGCTGCGCGTTTCAACTATCGCATTGCCGGCCTCGGCTTTCGCGATGGGCATGTGCTTGTTCATCGCGCCGTGCACGAGCCCTTCTGGGTCTTTCCTGGCGGTCGGGCGGAAATCGGCGGGACGTCGGAGGAAACGCTGATTGGAAATTCCGCCGGAATTTCCCCTTTCAGCCATATGAAATCATCCATCGCGTCGAAGATGGCGACAACCATCTCGAATTCAAATGGGTGCCGACAACGCGCGCGGCCCTGACCGCGCTCGACATCCCGCCCTATTTCATCGCTGATGAAATCGAGAACCTGCCCGGGCTACAATGTCATCTCGCCTGGCGCGACGGTAATCTCGATGACTGAAAACACTCCGGAATGCTGGAAGAGGAAAGCCGCCGATGTCGACCTTCGATCCCGCCAGGGCCTTTCGCAAGCTTGCCTATAACAACGCCCTTGCCAATCACCGGCTGCTTCACGCCTGCGCGGCATTGAAGCCCGGCGAATTCGAAGCGCCGCGCACGAGCTTCTTTCCGTCGATCAAGGAGACGCTGAATCACATCATCACGGTCGACTGGTTCTATGTCGACGGCATGGAAGGCGGCACGCTCGGCTTCCAGGCCTTCGAGGTGGACGAACCCTTCGATGACGTCGAGTCACTGATGCAAGCACAGGCAAAGGTCGATCAGCGCCTGATCGACCTTTGCGAAGCCCTGACGCCGGAAAGGCTGATCTCAATCGTAAATCTCCATCGCGGCAATCGTATTCAGCAGGAGCGGATGGACGACGTGCTCGCCCATCTTTTCCAGCATCAGACCCATCATCGCGGCCAGGTCCATGCGATGCTTGCCGGCACCAGCATTGCCCCGCCGCAGCTCGACGAATTCATCGTCGCCGACGACGCGCGGTTTCGCGGCAAGGAACTCGCCGAACTCGGCTGGCGCGAAGAAAAGCTGATGCATTAAACGCATAACCCGAAATCGAAATCGATTTTGGTTATGCGCCAATCGAACTGTCAAAGCATACCGCAAGGCAGCAGCGCTTAATCCTGCAGACGTCTCTTCAGCGCGTCGATGATCGTCTTGGTGAGAAGGTCGTAATTTTCGTCGAAGTGATGGTCGCCGGGCAGTTCAACGACTTCAGCACCACCATCCTTCAACGCCGGACAGGCGACATCGTCGTCATCGTCCTTGCCATAGACGCACTGCACGAGCTTCGGGTCGACGTTCTTCAGATCGGCGACGGGATCGCCCCCCGCCCCTTCCGTCTTCTGACCGAGCCAACCAAGAACGGAGATGACGTAGTCCACTTGGTGCGAGAGCGACAGCAGCGACAACTGCACCACCGAGGACTTCTCGGCCGGTTTGAGCAACTGATAGGTTGCGGGTACGACATCCGCGCCGAAAGAGTAGCCGACGAGCAGAACATGCTTCACCTTCCACTGCTTACGATAGAAATCGATGATCTTTGAAAGATCGCTGGCCGTCTCCTCCGGCTTGCGCTCCGACCAGAAATAATGAAGTGAATCAACGCCTACGACGGGAATGCCTTCCTTCTGCAGCGTGCCGCCGACCTCCTTGTCGATGTCGCGCCAACCGCCGTCACCGGAATAGATCACCGCCATCGTATCGAAGGCAGGCGTTGCCTCGAGCACCGCCAGCGGCAGGCCAAGCGGATTGCCGAAGGCGCCGGAAGCGGTGACGAGGTCGTCGAGCGTATCGCCGAATACCGTCTGTGCATCGTCTGTGGAATCGCGGATCTCGATCTCGGAATGGGCTTTCTGCAGCGCCTCGGCATGCGCCCGGCCGTCCTTGTCAGCCTTAGGCGTGAAGACTGATATGATCGGATCCGGCAGGGCGCCGTCGCTGAGGCCATAGACCGTGCGTTGGCCGATCACCTTCTTGGAAGCCGGCGTGCAAAGCTCCTTGGTCAGCGGAATGCCGGCCAGCGGATCGACCGCAAGCGTCTGACCGATCGTCGCATCCGGTGTCTGAGCCGCGATCGCCAGCGCCAGGGCCCCGCCCTCGCCGATGCCGGCGACGATCGGCAAATGATAGGCATTGTTGCCGGTCGCGCGCTGCACCTGCTGGCTCAGCGATTCAATATCCGAGACCATGTAGATGCAGCCGTCGTTGAGGCTGACGTCGTAGCGGCTGAGCGCCTGGATATAAGAGGGAAACTCGACGCCGATGACGACAGCGCCTTCGGCGACCAGCCTGTCAGCCTCGGCCTTCTCATAATCGCCCCAGCCGGCGGCATCCGAGATCAGCATCACGGTGCCCTTCACCTCCCCTTCCGGCAGGAAGATGTGCGGCGATGGGATGAGGCCGCTTTCGAATCTTTGCGTGGTTTCCTCGGCGGCATTAGCCGGTGCGGCCGCGAGCATGCAGACGCATGCCGTGGCAAGAAGGATTGTCCTGATCATTTTCTCACTACCCCTTTCAATCCGCCCCCGATCAGAAATGTCGCGTCCATCAACGCGATCATCGGATTGCCTCCTCCGGAAACCGCAAGATAGCGCGGTTGCCAGTGCGGATGAAACTTGGATTTGAATGCCCGAAGGCCTTTGAAGTTATAGAAGCGTTCGCCGTGTTCGAAGACGGTGCTGCCGATACGGTCCCAGACGGGTGCCGCTTCGCGTTTCGACATGCCGGAGAGAGGCGCCATGCCGAGATTGAAGTGCGTGAAACCTTGGTTACGCAGATATTCCATGATCTGCACGAAGAGAAAGTCCATTGAGCCCTTCGGCGCGTCCGGCGAGAAGCGCATGAGATCGATCGTGCTCTCCTCGCGGGATTCGGTGACGAGGATATTGGCGAAGGCGACGATCTTGCCATCCTTCTTGAGGATGCCGACCGGTTGCGAGGAAACGTAATCGGGATCGAAGGAACCGAGGGAGAAGCCCTTTTCCTTGGCATTGTGATGTTCCAGCCAGGCCTTGGAAACGGCGGCGAGATCATCGATAATCCCGCTCACGTCCTCGGGTTCGACCACCGCGAATTCCAGCCCGTCGCGCTGGGCTCGGCTCGCCGTCTGGCGAAGGTTCGCCCATTTGCCGCCTTTCATTTCGAAGGTCCGGAGGTCGGCCACCGCCAGTTCGCCGAGCTTGAAGGCGCGGAGGCCGGCATCGGCGCAATGGGAAAGCAGCGCCGGCGAGATCTGGTAGAAGACGGCGCGGCAGCCGGCGGCCCGCGCCGCTTCGACGAAGCGCCAGACGAGTTCCTGCACGGCACGATGATCGCCAACCGGGTCGAACAGCGCGATCCATGAACGGCCCTGCCGGCCGTACATGATGAAGGCGTCACCTTTTTCCGAAAACATGATGCTCTTGTCGCCCATGCGCACCAGATTGGCATCGGCATTGCCCTGCTTCCTGACGATCTCGATGGCACGCGTCAGCGCCTCCTCCGTCGCCGGCTCCGGCTGGAAAGTCGCCGGTCGGAGCAGGCTGAAAATGGCGATCGCCGAGGAGATGATGGTGATGCCGAGCAGGGCGCGCAGTCCCCGCGGCGCCTCGGCGGTGAATTCGAACTGCCACCAGAGTTCGTTGCTGTATTCGACATCGCGATAGACGAAGAGCAGGATGACGATGGCGCCGACGACGATGACCGCGATCGCCATCAGCCAGGACGCCGTCATCGCCTGGTTGAGCAGCGACGCATGCCGGGTGAAGAGCCGCCGGCTGACGAAGAGCCCGAAGATGAGAAACGCGAGAAAGGCAGCTTCGACAAGGGCGATCGCCTTCAGAAGCGACAGGGTCAATGCGGCAACGGCCGAGAATACGGCCACCCACCACGCGCCGTCGAGCCTCTGACCGAGGCCGCGCGCCGCGACCACCAGCGCAAGCCCGAGCAGGCTGGAGAGGAAGTGCGCGCCTTCGACCAGCGGCAGCGGCAGATAGTTGGAGAGGAATTCCAGATTCTGGTCCGGCGTCGGCGTGACGCTCGAAAACACCAGCATCACGCCGAGCAGCAGCGCCAGGGTCGACAGCAGCTGCGGCATCAGCCGTCCGCCGATACGGCGGACACTGGAGGCGGCCGGGTGGTCGACAAAACGGCGCAACTCCGCCGCCGAGACCGCGAGCACGGCGATCAACAGCGGCAATACATGGTAGATCAGCCGGTAGAGCACCAGCGATCCCAGCACCGCGTCGATATTCACCGCGCTGCCGAGCGAAGCGATGATCACGGTCTCGAAGACGCCGAGCCCGGCCGGAACGTGGCTGAGCACCCCGAGACCGACGGCGATCGCATAGACGGCGAGGAAGACCGGCCAGCCGATAGCCGTCTGCGGCAAGAGCACGTAGAGCACCGACGCGGAGGCGGCAATATCAAAGGCGGTAACGAGGAATTGGCGCGACCAGGTGCGCGAGTCCGGCAGGCGGATCGCCACGGCGCCGAAATCGAGCACACGACCCTCGCGGCCGATAATCATTACAGCCCCGAGAATGGCGATGATCGAGCCGGCAACCAGCCGGAGCAGGAACGGACTGACACCGATCAGCGGACCGATCTCGCTGGCGATGATGATGAGGGCGATCGATGCGACGGCCGCGAGCCCGAGGCCGAAGGAGAGCGTGACGAAGGCGATGATCCGGCCAATGTCCTCGGGTGAGAGCCCCAGACGCGTATAGGCGCGGTAGCGGATTGCGCCACCCGACAGCGCACCGAAGCCGGCGGTGTTGCCGACCGCATAGGCGCTGAATGCCGTCAGCGCCACATGCGGAAAGGGAAGCTTCTTGCCGATATATTCGATCGCATTGAGATCGTAGAAGACCAGCGAGAGGAAACTCAGCGCCGTAAAGAACAGAGCAAGCAGGATCGCGCTCGGCCTGGTCGCCGCCAGCGCTGCGACGACATCGTCATAGCGCACCTCGTTCGTGAGCTGCATGATCGCATAACCGACGAGACAGAAGACGATGAGCGTCGCGGCTGCCGTAAGCGGCGTCCTGTAACGTCTGAAAAGCGTGCGAAAAGAAAAACCGTCCGTCGCTTCCATCTCTTCCAAATTGCCGTGATCCGACATCTCGTACCTGCGCAGCTTCCAATTCGGCGGGAATCATTTTTCGAAGACGTAACATGACGGGCATATAAGCTCTATGAAGCCATGCCGACGCTACCCAACCCCGCCGCCTGCGCCTCAATCATCCTCAATTGGGGCGAATTTGCGCAGGAATACGTGATGGCACATTGCATTTTCGTAAGCTTGCGAATGCCTTGCAGCGATAATGAGGTTCAGGTGGCGGCATTCATGCAGCCGGTTCGCCGTTGGCTCGCATATGGGAGGCATAACGCGCGACGGCAGCCCCCAAATCGGCCTCGCGATCGCCCGCCACCTGCACCGTCGGCACGGCGAACTCGATGCCGTTTTCCTTGAAGGCGTTGCGGATCATCGCCAGTGCATTGCGTCGGATAACAAACTGTTCGCCGGGCTTCGTCATCATTGACAGGCGGATCTCGATCGCGAATTCGCCGAACTGCTCGACACCCTTCATCTTCAGCGTCTCGATGATGTGCGGGCCGAATTCGGGGTTCTCGAGCAGTGTCTGGCCGATCTGCTTGATCACCTTCTTGGCCTTGACGAGATCAGTGTCGTATTTGACGTTGAGGCTGATCTTGTCGATCGTCCAGTCGCGATTCAAGTTCTTCACCGCGCCGAGTTCACCGAACGGCACTGTTGTCAGCGGTCCGCGATGATGCCTGAGCTTCACCGATCGCAGGCTGAAGGCTTCGACGACGCCCTTGTGGCTGCCGCTTTCGATATATTCGCCGACACGGAAAGCATCGTCCCAGAGGTAGAACATGCCGCTGATGACGTCCTTGACGATCGTCTGGGCGCCGAAACCGACGGCAACGCCGACAACGCCGGCTCCGGCAATCAGGGGCCCGATCTCGATGCCGAGCCCGGAGAGCACCATCAGAACCGCGATGACGGCGATGACCACGGCAAGGATATTGCGGAAGATCGGCAGCAGCGTCTGGATCCGCGCGTGTTTGGCCTTCTCCTCGTCCGTCGCGGTACCGTCCAGAGGTGAATCGAGCAGCTTGCCGTCAATATAGGCTTTGACGACGTGCCAGAGCAGATCCGCCGCAAGCAGGATGACAATGCCGCCGATGACCCCGCGCGCAATCTTGTCGACCATCTTGTCGCCGGCGGCCATTGTATCGGCCCCGACGCCAAGCAGTCGACCAAGCCAGATTGCCGCGATTGCGATGATCAGCGCCCGAACGCCGCGGTCGAGCAACACGGTGGCGATGCGGCGCGTGGCAAGGAAACTCGCCTCGGTCTGCCGCAGCGATTTCACCGCGATCGTCGCGACGGCGAGTACCCGCGGCAGCATCAACACATAGATGCCGAGCCAGAGCAGCCAGTTGAAGCCGGTGACCCAGAGGCCCCAGAGCAGAAGAAAATATACGGTGAGCGCCCAGGAAATTTCGTGACCACGCTTCTCGTCCTTATGAGGCCGCGACCAGACCGCCTCGATCGCGATCAGCAGCAGCCCAATGCCGAGCATGTAACCCACGAACAGGCGGGCACTCGGGGAAAGGCCGAGCGGCTCCATCGACTGAATGGCCGCCCAGCCGAAGATAAAGTAGATGATGAAGGTTGCAGAGCGGCGATACCAGAAGAGTGCGATGGCACGGCCCGGCATGGTCGGCGCGGGGATGCCCTGCCGCTCTTCCTCGGCCCGCGCCAGTGCGATGAGATCGACCAGCACACCGCCGAGGCAGATCGTGAAGCGCTGGACGATCAGTGCGACGACGCAGACGATGGCGATGCTCTGGCTGATCGGCGGCCAGTAGAGGCTGAGCAGCGTCAGCACCGTCGCCGCCGCGAAGATCAGCGCCGGGATGACACGCGGCGCCAGATGCATGCCTGCCATCGCAGCCAGACGGCGACGGCGGCGACGGAAGGCATAGCGGGCAATGCTTTCGATGATCGCGCCCAGCAGAAAGATCGCCAGGAATTGGCCGGCCATACGCATTCGGCCGGTGGCCGCGATTTCGCCGAAAAGCAGCGAGAATGCATTGTTGATCTGCAAGGGCAGCGTCATCGCGGCATCGGAAACCATCGAGACATGACGACGGGCATGCTGCAGCAAACCCGACAGGATAGACATCTGGTTTTCCACCGCTGTATCGCCCGCAGACGTCGCCGCCATCTGGGCCGACATCCATTGCTTGACCTCGGGCGTCTGCATGAGCTGCATCATCTCACGCACTTGGGCCGGCGGAGCGGCCGCGGCCTGCGCTTGTGCCGGCTGCGTCTGGGCAAAGCTGGGCGAAGCCGCGGAAAGAAGCACAATGAATATGCCCGATATGGCGGCCTTCAAGCCTCCTGCCCTGTCACGCTTCACGACCGCCCTCCAATCAAGTGTCGCGCTTGCACAAAACAAGGCTGACATCTTGCATTGGATACTCGCGACTGCTGCCGCCAGCAAGCGGCAGGAAAGCCATACCGATGGCCAGGAAAGACCGCTGGCGCCGCCTACCGAGGCCGGCCGTCAAGCCCGCCATTTACGGGTGACGGTCGCCTTCTGCTCAGTGAAGGGAGTGACCTGGCCTTCAGGATTTCGGCGCCGGCTTTTCCACGTGGCCGCCGAAACCCGCGCGCATTGCCGACAGCACCTTGTTGGCGAACTCGTCATTGTCGCGCGAGGAGAAGCGGCCGTAGAGCGCCGCACTCAGCACCGGTGTCGGCACGCTTTCGTCGATTGCCGCCATGATCGTCCAGCGGCCCTCGCCGCTGTCCGAGACGCGGCCGGCATATTTCGAAAGTGCGGGGTCGACATGCAGGGCATCGGCGGTGAGATCGAGCAGCCAGGAGGTGATGACGCTGCCGCGGCGCCAGACTTCCGCGACATCCGGCAGATTGAAGTCGTATTGAAAATGTTCGGGATGGGCGAGCGGCGCGGTTTCCGCATCGGCATCGTGCGAGGCGGCGCCAATATTGGCGTGTTTCAGAATGTTGAGGCCCTCGGAATAGGCAGCCATCAGGCCGTATTCGATGCCATTATGCACCATCTTGACGAAATGTCCGGCGCCGTGCGGGCCGCAATGCAGATAACCCTGCTCCGCCGTGCTGGCCGCCGCCGCTTCGGCGGTGCGGTTTGGCGATGCTTCCGTCTTGCCGACGCCGGGGGCGAGCGTCGCAAAGATCGGAGACAGATGTTGGACGGTACCCTTCTCGCCACCGATCATCAGGCAATAGCCGCGCTCCAGGCCGAAGACGCCGCCGCTGGTGCCGACATCGACATAATGGATGCCTTTGGTGATGAGTTCGGCGCCACGGCGGATGTCATCGTGGTAATAGGAATTGCCGCCGTCGATGACGATATCGCCGTTCTGAAGCAGCGGCACCAGGCTGGCCAGCACCTTGTCGACGATCGCCGCCGGCAGCATCAGCCAGATCGCACGCGGATGCGTGAGCTTGGAGACGAATTCCTCCATCGAAGCGCTGCCGGTCGCGCCGAGACCTGCGAGCTCAGCAACGCTTTCCGGCCTGGTGTCGTAGACGACGCATTCGTGACCGCCCCGCATCAGGCGCTGGACCATATAATTGCCCATTCGGCCCAAACCGACCATACCAAGCTGCATAATGAATCTCCTGGAAACCGAGATGAAGTATCGACTCCGGAAACTAGCACCCGCAGTGTGACAGGCAAGCAAAGTCTGGCGATGGGCCGCCGATCTCCTTCGAGACAGGCCTCGTCAAACATCCGGGGCGCTGGCCGGCTCGCCTTTCATCTCGCTGAGATACATGCCCTCGCGCAGATTGATGCCGTATTCGACGAAGGCCTTCATGCTGCAAAGCATCTGTGTCCAGCCTTCGCAGTTGAGATAGGTGCCGCGCCGGCCGGCCTCGTCCTCGCGCCAGCCGTTCTCGGCAATCGTCACCAGCGTGCCGCCATCCTCCAGCGTCTTGAAATTCATTTCCACCAGCGTCTTATACCTTGTCTTGTCCTCGGCAGTGCCGCCGTCCCAGCGAAGCACGATGCGGCTTTCCGGCACAAGCTCGACAACCTCGACCGGCGCATCCTTCCACCAGGTTACTGTCGTGCCTTGAACGAGCGGGGCGCTCGCCCCGCCGATCGTGGTGAAATAGCTGCTGAGTTTCTTCGGGTTGACGACGGCATCGAACACTTCGGCAACAGGACGGCCGATCCGGCCGGAAACGCGGATTCCGAGAGACATTGCACTTCTCCTCTTCTCCATTGTGCCTGAGGCCATTATGTTATAAAAATATAACATGTCAAGCGAATCAACCGACGACCCTGTCTTCAAGGCACTGGCGCATCATCGCCGCCGCGAAATCCTCGACCTGCTCAAGGAGGCCCCCCGCACAACGGGCGCGCTCTGCGAGATGTTTTCCGGGATGGACCGCTGCACGGTGATGCAGCATCTGAAGGTGCTTGAGGAAGCGGGGCTGATCGTCGCCAGAAAGGAGGGCCGCGAACGCTGGAACCACCTGAACAGTCTGCCGATCAAACACATCTACGACCGTTGGATCAGCGCCTATGCAGGTCATGCCCTGTCGATCCTTGATCGGCTGAGAAGCGACCTCGAAGGCTAGCCGGAACAATGACCGGCGTGAGGATCGGCTTGCCCTCCGGCCCGCCGAACTCCTATCCTGGCAAAAGAAGCGTGGGAGCTCAGGACAAATGACGATATCAGGAGCCGGCATACGCCGCATGCGGTTGCTGCGCAGCATGAAGCAGCAACACCTCGCGGAACTCCTCGGCGTCAACCAGGCGACCGTTTCGCGCTGGGAGCGCGGCCAGCTTGATCCCTCGCCCAACCAAGCCGTCAAGCTGGAACGGATTTTCGCCACGCCGCAACATGCTGCGGCCGATGCGGCCTTAAAGCGGCTGGTCGAGGATTCCGTCCGGTCTGTGCATCTGATCTGCGATAGCACGCATCGGCTTCTGTCTGCTTCCCGACCGCGGCAGGCGGAATGGCGTGCACCGCTCGGCGCTTTTCTCGGCCGCTCTCTTTTTTCCTACGCCTCCGCCGAGATCGCCGCCGCCGAACTGTCTCTGGAGGAGCGCGGCTGGCATGAGGACAGGCTGCTATCGTTGACCTTCGATACCGGCGCCAACGGCAATGTGCGCCTGCCGATTACCCCGGGCCGCGTCACTTGGGAGCGGATCAGGCTTTCCGATGGCACCGCTGGCCGCCTCGTCACCACAATCCGCTGAGCCTGCAGCCTTCCTGCATGCCCATGCATAATTTATGCGTTGTCCCACGACACCGGTCTTTATAGCGTCCGCCGCCAACGCAGTCAGGAGACGACGCGATGACGATATTGGTGACGGGAAGCGCCGGCCACCTCGGCGAGGCGCTGATGCGCAGCTTGAGAGCTCAGAGCCGGTGGGCGCGCGGCATCGACATCAAGCCTTCGGCTTTTACCGATATGGTCGGCTCCATCGGTGACCGCGGCTTTATCAGGCGAGCGATGTCGGGCATCAGCCAAGTCATCCATGCCGCCACGCTCCACAAGCCGCATGTGGCGACCCACGGCAATCGCGATTTCCTCGACACCAATGTCGGCGGCACGCTGAACCTGCTCGAAGAGGCGACTGCCGCGGGCGTTGCAAGCTTCGTCTTCACCAGCACCACCAGCGCTTTCGGCGCGGCGTTGACGCCGGCGGCCGGCGAGCCCGCAGCGTGGGTCACCGAGGACGTGCTTCCTGTCGCGAAGAATATCTACGGCGTGACAAAGCTCGCTGCCGAAGGAATTTCGGAACTCTTCGCCCGCAAATCCCGCCTGCCTGTCGTCATCCTCAGGACGTCGCGCTTCTTTCCCGAAAGTGATGATGATCCCGAGATTCGCAACAGCTATTCGGCGGGAAATGCGCAGGCCAACGAGCTGCTTCATCGCCGCGTCGATATCAGCGACGTGGTCGACGCCCATTTTCTGGCGCTCGAAAAGGCGCCGGCAATCGGCTTCGGCCGCTATATCATCTCGGCCACGACGCCCTTTCTACCGGGCGATCGCGCAGAGCTCAGGCGTGATGCGCCTGCTGTCGTCGAGCGGCTGTTTCCAGGTGCAAACACGCTTTACGCCGAACGCGGCTGGAAAATGTTCCCGACGCTCGATCGCGTCTACGTCAACGAACGCGCAAGGCGCGAACTTGGCTGGCGGCCGCGCTATGATTTCCGCTTCGTGCTCGATTGCCTGCGCGAGTGTCGCGAGTGGCGAAGCCCGTTGGCGATCGATGTCGGCTCCAAGGGCTACCACGAGGAAGTATTCGCCGAAGGACCCTATCCGGTCGATTAGGGCAATGAGCTGATTGCAGGCTCCGAGGGTGTCATCCAGTTATCACGATCCCATCCTAGACGTTTAGCCGGGATAGGGGCGAAATCCGGGTGTGTTCGGTTCTGAGGAATCGATCCCAAAGCCGAGGAATGTCATTCGAAACGGTGTCCAGCTTGCGGGCGGGAACCGTTGCAGGAACGCTTTTGACCGAGAGGCTATTTCATGAAGAACGTCAGATCATATGCATCGCGGCTGTTCGCCGCAGTTTTCGCAGCATCCGCCGCCATTCCCGCCTTGGCAAGGTCGGAGAATTCCGCCACTTTCGTCAATAAGGGCCTGGTCGGCGTCGGCCGCATTCCAGCCAACCAGCGCGACAAATTCGGTGAAACCTTCGGCTCCGGCTCCGGGATGGCGATCGACCCCGCCGCCTGGACTCGGGATGGCGCCAGCTATAGGGGCACGCTCTACCTGCTGCCCGACCGCGGTTACAATGCCGCCGGCACTGTCGACTACCGCCCGCGCCTGAACACCCTTTCGATCATTCTGACCCCGACAGCGCCAGGCGCGACCCCCGAGGCCGGCAATGAGCAATCGGGCGTCGAGGCGAAACTCGTCGAGTCCATGCTCTTTGTTGACGACAAGGGCGCGGACACGACCGGTCTCGACCCGGAATCCGGCGTCCGCGCCGCTGCCGGCAACTTCCCGCCGCTGCCGCAGGCGGCGAACGGCAAGATCGCCCTCGACGATGAGGCGATCATCCGCATGGCCGACGGCACTATGTTCGTCAGCGACGAATACGGCCCCTATATCTATCGCTTCTCCGCCGATGGCCACTTGCTTTCAGCCACCCAGCCGCCCAAGGCGCTTCTGCCGATGCGCAAGGGCGCGCTGAGCTTCGCTTCAAACAATCCCGGTCCCGGCGGGTCCGCTCCCGATCCGAAGGACCCCGAAACCGGCCGCCAGAACAACCAGGGCCTCGAAGGCATGGCAATGACGCCCGACGGCAAGTTTATCGTTGCCGTACTGCAGTCGGCGGCCCGCCAGGACGGCGGCGATTCCGGCTCGACCCGCCAGAATACCCGCGCCATGATCTATGACGCCGCCGATCCCGATCATCTGAAGCTGGTGCACGAATATGTCGTGCCGCTGCCGATCTTCAAGGACGCTAAGGGCAAGACGACGATCGCCGCCGAGAGCGAGATCGTCGCCCTTTCCGACAAGACCTTCCTGATGCTTGCCCGTGACAGCGGCAACGGCCAGGGCGTGAAGGGCGACACGTCTCTGTATCGCAAGATCGACATCGTCGACCTATCCGCCGCAACCGATATCGCCGGCAGCGATTTCGACGCCGGCAAGGCGGCTGCACCGAAAGGTGTCCTCGACCCGTCGCTCACACCGGCTACGCTGACACCGTTCATCGACCTCAACGACGAGGCCGAGCTTGGCCGCTTCGGCCTGCACAACGGTGCGCCGAACGACAGGAACGATCTATCGGAAAAATGGGAAGCGATGGGTCTGGCAAGTGTCCTCGACACGAAGCTGCCGGACGATTACTTCCTGTTCGTCGCCAACGACAACGACTTCTTGACGCAGGATGGCTTCCAGGTTGGCGCAGCCTATAAGGCTGACGGCGGCGCCGATGTCGACACCATGTTCCAGGTCTTCCAGGTGACGCTTCCCGGCTTGAAGAAGTAACTGCGCGCCACGAGGGGCGGACGCGCAAGCCGCGTTCGCCCTATACACCCGGCTTCGTCTTCAACGATGAAAGGAAAAGGTGCGATCCACGACGACCGATGGATGTTTACGATCCTGGGCGCCTACAAACGTAGGTGGGCACCGTGTGTCCAGGCCCACGAGCCCGGACAGGGACAGCTCCCTTTGGATCGAGTATGGCCCCAGGGATTGTGGTTCCTGTCGAGAGGCGCAGACCGCATCGCGATATATAAGGCCGTTTGCATCGACGCGCCAGTGGCGACGGCCAGCCGTTTTTATTTAATTGACATCAATTGAGTTCGGGTGCGGCCCGGCCATTCAGCTTGTCGGTGATGCCGCGAATACGGCTCGAAACCTCGCCGAGCGCTGCCGCCAACGTTTCCTCGGTGCGGGCGGTCGCGGCAAGCACGGTGTCGCGGTTGCCGCGCAGCGACTCGAGCTCGGTTTCCAGCCCGGCGATGCGGCGCGTCAGCTCGGCAATCTCGTCCATGATCATGATGCCGGCCATGACGGTGATCCTGAGATCGCCGATCTCTCCGAACTGGCCCTTGAGATGGCCGACATAGCGGTCGAAACGCGTGGCGAGATCGGTCAGATGATCCTCCTGCCCCTCCTCGCAGGCCATGCGATAGGCCTTGCCGTCGATCGTTACCGTCACCTGCGCCATATCAAATTCTCTCTCATCAGCGGTCCAGAACCGCGCGGATCGTCTCCATGGCCGTCACCAGCCGCCGCGATACCTCACGATTGACCTCTTCCAGCCGGTTGGCGCGAAATTCGGCCTGGTCGAGCTCCTGGGCCAGACGGGAGCGGTCGGCATGCACACGTCGCACCTCGCCCTCGATCTCCCCCTGCTCGCGCTGCCGCTCGACACGCATGTCGACGGCGTTTTCGAGGCTCGAAATCGCCTGTCTCAATTCGTCGAGCGCTGCTTCCATGGTTTTGCCTGTGGGCATCATGCCTTTCCGATTCCCGTGCAGGACCTGCGAATCGGCCACATCTGCCGATCTTGTGATTTCAAGAGGATATGCAGCTCGCCAACGGCCCGTCAATAAATCCCGTCACCCGGCAGCCTGCCTATCTGTGGATGAACGTTTTGGACAGGCCCGCCGCGCCAGTTTGGTCTTTTGTATAGTCGAGCGATCAAATGTCAAAAAATTGCCGCAGGCCGCTGGGATTTGCCCCGCCATTTATTGACTCGCCAGCCCCAACTGCTATGTGTCAGCCGCTTTCACTCGATGGTCTTGGAGGCTCGAGGCCATCCCCCGACACCCGGAGCTTGCAGAAAAGCTATGACCTCTCTCCAACAAAACGACCGGATGGCGAACGCGATCCGTTTCCTCGCCATGGACGCCGTTGAAAAGGCGAATTCCGGCCACCCTGGTATGCCGATGGGCATGGCTGACGTGGCGACGGTCCTGTTCACCAAATATCTGCGCTTCGACCCCAAGAAGCCGCATTGGCCGAACCGCGACCGCTTCGTGCTGTCGGCCGGCCATGGCTCGATGCTGCTCTATTCGCTGCTGTATCTGACCGGTTATCCCGATATGACGATCGAGGACCTGAAGCAGTTCCGTCAGGTCGGCTCCAAGACCGCCGGCCACCCTGAATACGGCCACGCAACCGGCATCGAGACCACCACCGGCCCGCTAGGTCAGGGTATCGCCAATGCGGTCGGCATGGCGATCGCCGAACGCAAGCTGCGCGAGGAATTCGGTGCGGACCTCCAGGACCACTACACCTATGTCATCAATGGCGACGGCTGCCTGATGGAAGGCATCAGCCATGAAGCCATCGCCCTTGCCGGCCACCTGAAGCTCAACAAGCTGATCCTTTTCTGGGATAACAACTCGATCACCATCGACGGCGCCGTTTCGCTGTCGGATTCGACGGATCAGATTGCCCGCTTCAAGGCCGTTCACTGGAACACGATTGAGATCGATGGCCACGATCAGGCCGCCATCGCCGATGCGATCGAAGCCGCCCACAAGTCTGATCGCCCGACCTTCATCGCCTGCAAGACGGTGATCGGCTTCGGCGCCCCGAACAAGGCCGGCAGCCACAAGGTTCACGGCAGCCCGCTCGGCGCCGACGAGATCGCCGCCACCCGTAAGGCGCTGAACTGGGATTACGAGCCCTTCGTCGTTCCCTCGGATATTCTCGATGCATGGCGCGCAGCCGGCACCCGCTCCGAAGATATCGTCAGAGCCTGGGAGGAAACCCTTGCCAAGTCTGCTGCCAAGGCCGAGTTCACTCGGCGTTTTTCAGGCGATCTGCCTGAAGGCTTCGACAAGGCGATCGATGATTACAAGAAGAAGCTCGCCGAGACCAAGCCGACGGTTGCGACACGCAAGGCATCCGAAGACGCACTCGAAATAATCAACGGTTTCGTGCCGGAAACGCTCGGCGGCTCTGCCGACCTGACCCCGTCGAACAATACCAAGACCAGCCAGATGATCTCCATCACCCCGACGGATTTCAAGGGCCGCTACATGCACTGGGGCATCCGAGAGCACGGCATGGCATCTGCCATGAACGGCATCTCGCTGCACGGCGGCCTCATCCCCTATGGCGGCGGCTTCATGATCTTCTCGGATTATTGCCGCCCGCCGATCCGCCTCTCGGCTCTGATGGGCATTCGTGTCATCCACGTCCTGACGCATGATTCGATCGGCGTTGGCGAAGATGGCCCGACACATCAACCGGTCGAGCAGATCGCCGGCCTGCGCGCCGTCCCGAACCTGCAGGTCTTCCGCCCGGCCGACGCCGTCGAAACGGCGGAATGCTGGCAGATTGCCATGAAGAGTACAAATCGTCCGTCTGCCCTGGCTCTCACCCGCCAGAACCTGACCACCGTCCGCACCGAGTATAATGCGAAGAACCTCTGCGAACTCGGCGCCTATACGCTCTCCGGCAATGCCGATGCCAGGGTGACGATCTTCGCTTCGGGCTCCGAGGTCGAAATCGCCGTTGCCGCCCGCGCAACTCTGGAAGCCAGGGGCGTTTCGGTGCGTGTCGTATCGGTGCCCTGCACCGAACTGTTCTTCGAGCAGCCGGAGGCCTACCGCAGGGACGTGCTCGGCAACTCGCCGGTCAAGATCGCCGTCGAAGCCGCCGTCCGCGAAGGCTGGGACGCCTTTATCGGACCGGAAGGCAGCTTCATCGGCATGAAGGGCTTTGGCGCGTCCGGCCCGGTCAAGGACGTCTACAAGCATTTCGGCATCACCGCCGACGCCGTCGTTGCGGCTGCCGAAGCAAAGCTTTAAAGAGGGCGCCTTGAGGCGCTCTCCATCTCCTCAATTCCAGGCCGCCCGCCTATCGGGCCCTATTCTATCGGGAGTGAATGAACATGACAGTCAAGGTTGCCATCAATGGTTTCGGTCGCATCGGCCGTAACGTCCTCCGCGCTATCGTCGAATCCGGCCGCACCGATATCGAGGTCGTCGCCATCAACGACCTCGGCCCGGTCGAGACCAATGCCCATCTCCTGCGTTACGACTCGATCCACGGCAAGTTCCCGGCCGAAGTGAAGGTCGAAGGCGACACGATCATCGTTGGCGGCGGCAAGCCGATCAAGGTCACCGCGATCAAGGACCCGGCAACGCTACCACACCGCGAGCTCGGCGTTGACATCGCCATGGAATGCACCGGCATCTTCACCGCCCGCGACAAGGCCGCTGCCCATCTGACGGCCGGCGCCAAGCGGGTTATCGTCTCGGCTCCCGCCGACGGCGCTGACCTGACGGTCGTGTTCGGCGTCAACCATGACCAGCTCACCAAGGAGCACATGGTCATCTCCAACGCCTCCTGCACCACCAACTGCTTGGTGCCGGTCGTCAAGGTTCTCGACGACGCCGTCGGCATCGACCACGGCTTTATGACGACGATCCACTCCTACACCGGCGACCAGCCGACGCTCGACACAATGCATAAGGATCTGTATCGCGCCCGCGCTGCCGCTCTCTCCATGATCCCGACCTCGACGGGCGCCGCCAAGGCCGTCGGCCTCGTGCTGCCCCACCTCAAGGGCAAGCTCGACGGCACCTCGATCCGCGTTCCCACGCCGAACGTCTCGGTCGTCGACTTCAAGTTCGTTTCCAAGAAGGGCACGACGGTCGGCGAGATCAACGAAGCCATCAAGGCTGCCTCCAACGGCAAGCTGAAGGGCATCCTCGGCTACACCGACGAGCCGCTCGTCTCCCGCGACTTCAACCACGACAGCCACTCCTCGATCTTCGCAACCGATCAGACCAAGGTCATGGAAGGCAATTTCGTGCGCGTCCTGTCCTGGTACGACAACGAGTGGGGCTTCTCCAGCCGCATGTCGGACACGGCCGTGGCCTTCGCCAAGCTCATCTGAGGGCTCGACCACCGAATATCGCAGGCGGCCCGGGAAACCGGGCCGTTTTGTTATAGGCGTCTGAAGCCGGTCGTGGCATTGTTGACAACCCGGAGCACCGTCGCACCGGGAAGATAAAGAGGGATGGATGGATTACTTTACCGTTGAAATCGCCGGCCGCGCCATCGCCAGCTTTCGCTCGAAGAACCATGAGGAAGCGACGCATTTCTTCGAGGCGGAAGATTTTCGCGACGACCTGACCATTCTCGAGTCCGAAGGCAAGCCGCTTTGGGACCGCAAGGCGACGCTCAGCCTGCGCAAGGCGACGGCTGAGGAAGCCAGCGAAGTCGAGCACGCCTATGAATTCGACGACGATCCCGAACGGACCATCGACGACGAGTTCGTGGTTTTCCTGGTCCCGGTCGAAGACCTGACTGACGAGGGCGAGGACACCGAAAACTGACAGTGAAAGCCATTTCGAATCGACGGGTTCGGTGCAGCCGCAAGGACGGAATCACGGTTGGCAATCCGCTGGCCAAGCGTGATAAACTGAGGAAATGCAATAAAGCTGCACAATGGCTGAGATGATCCAAGTGGAGGCGATAAATGGCAGAGGCGCAAAAACGCTTGTCCCAAACCACCCTCAAGCGGCGGCAGCGGTTTCATCCCAAGCGGGACGTCAAACCCGCCGTGTTGGCAAAGGCTAATCGTCTGGCCATTCGGGTTGCAGCGTTCATCGGTCTTTCGTTCCTCGCCGTCATCATACTTCAGGCAGTGTTCTGACGGGCCGCATGTAGGAATATGTCTATCCTGCTGCGGTTTGCGAATACCCGCAGAAAAATCGATTTTCCTGCCGTTCGCCCTGCTCTTGCCTGATTTTCTTATACATTCTTTGTAGAGAGTTTCTCCCGTAGCATTTCCGTGTCGGTGGCCGTCCGGCAGCCGTTCAGCAGCATGATGCAGCACGAGACGAGGTTAAGCCGCAAGGCCTACCCTTCTCTGTCGTTTTGCCGTTTACTGATGAATCGACGCGCGTGGTGGAGGGTTGGAATAGACGGATCGGCCAGGGGTGGCCGCATCCGCAAGGCAGTCGATGAAAAGGGGTGGGCATGGAAGCGTTCTATATCGTGGTGCTGGTCGCGACGGCGCTCGTGCTTCTTGCCGCTTTTTCAAGCCTGCTCGCCTTCCGCTTCGGCGCCCCGCTGCTGCTGCTCTTCCTGATGATCGGCCTCGCCGCCGGCGTCGACGGCCTCGGCATCGAATTCAGCAACAATTATCTGGCCTACATCCTCGGCTCCATTGCCCTTGCCGTCATCCTGTTCGATTCCGGCTTCGGCACGCCGATGCAGGCCTTCCGGCTGGCAGCCGTTCCCTCCCTCACGCTCGCCTCGGTCGGCGTGCTGATCACCGCCTCGCTCTTTGCCGTCGCCGCCATGTGGCTGCTGGACTTCACCTGGCTCGAAGGCCTGCTGCTCGGCTCGATCGTCGCCTCGACGGATGCCGCCGCCGTCTTCTTCCTGCTGCGCATCGGCGGCATCAACATCCGCGATAAGGTGCGCTCGACGCTGGAAGTCGAATCCGGCACCAACGATCCGATGGCGATCTTCCTCACCATCGCCCTTGTAGAGGTCCTGGCGAGCGGCGAGCGTTATGCTGGCATCAATATCGGCATGTTCGCCATGTTCGTGCAGCAGATGGGGCTCGGCGTCATCCTCGGCCTGCTGGGCGGCATGATGATCGTGCTGATCGTCAGCAGGCTCGACACCGATCGCGGCCTGACGCCGATCTTCGTGCTGGCGCTTGCCCTTCTCGTCTTCTCCTTTGCCGGCACGGTCGGGGGCAGCGGCTTTCTCGCCGTCTATGTCGCCGGCATCTATGCCGGAAATCGCAAGATGCAGGCGATCGGCACCATCAAACGCTTCCAGGACGGCATGACCTGGCTGGCGCAGATCATCATGTTTCTGGTGCTCGGCCTGCTCGCGACACCGTCGCAATTCCCCGTCATCATCGTGCCAGCGATCCTGCTTGCCCTCTTCCTGATCTTCGTCGCCCGGCCGCTGGCGATCTGGCTGTCGCTGCTCCCATTCGATTACACCCAGCAGGAAATCGGCTTCGTCGCCTGGGTCGGTCTGCGCGGCGCCGTCTCCATCCTGCTTGCCATCATGCCGATCCTCGGCCGGCTGGAAAACGGCCAGATCTTTTTCAACACCGCCTTCATTATCGTGCTGGTCTCCCTGCTGGTGCAGGGCTGGACGATCAAACCCGTCGCCAAGAAGCTCGGCCTGATCATTCCGCCACGCATCGGCGCCGTCGATAAGGTCGAGGTCGACCTGCCGGGTGCCGCCAACCACGAACTGCTCTCCTATCGCGTGATCAAGGATAGTCCGGTGCTGCGCGGCGAGCGCATTCCGCGCTGGGCAACCCCCTCGCTCGTCATCCGCGACGGTAAATCGATGCGCTACCAGTATGCCGGGCGGCTGCGCGAAAACGATCTAGTCTATCTCTTCATCGTGCCGAGTTATTCCCGGCTGCTCGACCGGCTCTTCGCCAGTCGTGCGCCGGTGGACGAGGATGATGCCGAATTCTTCGGCGCCTTCGCGCTCTCACCCGCCCGTCCCGCGGCCGATCTCGATGCCGCCTACGGGCCCGGCCTGCTCAACGAATCCGAGAAAGGCCTGACGATCGCCGAACTGATGCGGCAGCGCCTCGGCGGCAAGGCCGATTATGCCGATCGCGTCCGTCTCGGGTCGATCATCCTCATCGTCCGTGATCTCGACGAGCACGACCACGTCACCTCCGTCGGCATGTCGCTCGAAGCGGTCGAACCGGCCACAACGCTGCCGATCTTCATCAATCTCAAGGACATTATCCAGCGCATCCGCGACAGGTTGAACGGACGTCGCAACCGCGAAGCGGCGGCCTCCGAAACCATGCCGAAAGCATCGGCCGGAGGCGACGAAGCCAGGCGCGAAAACGGCCGTTGAACGCCTTGCGTCTCGAATGATCCTTGCTATGGTCGGCGCGACTTCCGCCAACCAAGACTGGATCTTCCCCATGCCTTCTTTCAAGACCCTTGACGATCTCTCCGACATCAGCGGCAAGCGCGTGCTCATCCGCGTCGACCTCAACGTCCCGGTCAAGGACGGCAAGGTCACCGATACGACGCGCATCGAGCGTGTGACGCCGACGATCCTCGAACTATCGGGCAAGGGCGCCAAAGTGATCCTGCTTGCCCATTTCGGCCGGCCGAAGGACGGTCCGTCGCCGGATCTGTCGCTGTCGCTGATCGCCCCTTCCGTCGAGGAGGTGCTCGATCATGCGGTGCTGACGGCCTCCGACTGTATCGGCGAGGCCGCCGCCTCCGCCGTAGCCGGAATGAATAATGGCGATATTCTGCTGCTGGAAAACACCCGCTTTCACAAGGGCGAGGAAAAGAACGATCCCGACTTCACCAAGGCGCTCGCCGCCAACGGCGATATCTATGTCAACGACGCCTTCTCCGCCGCCCACCGCGCCCATGCTTCCACCGAAGGCCTTGCCCACCACCTGCCGGCCTATGCCGGCCGCACCATGCAGGCCGAGCTGGAAGCGCTGGAAAAAGGTCTCGGTAATCCTGCCCGTCCCGTCGTCGCCATCGTCGGCGGCGCCAAGGTCTCGACCAAGATTGACCTTTTGATGAATCTTGTGAAGAAGGTCGATGCACTCGTCATCGGCGGCGGCATGGCCAATACTTTCATCGCCGCGCGTGGCACCAGTGTCGGCAAGTCGCTCTGCGAGCATGATCTTGCTGAAACCGCCAAGCAGATCATGATCGAGGCCGCGACATCAGGCTGCGCCATCATCCTGCCGGAAGACGGCGTCGTCGCCCGCGAGTTCAAGGCGGGCGCCGCCAATGAGACGGTCGATATCAACGCCATTCCCGCCGATGCCATGGTGCTCGACGTCGGGCCGAAATCCATTCAGGCCATCAATGCCTGGATCGAGCGTGCCTCGACGCTCGTCTGGAACGGTCCGCTCGGCGCCTTCGAGATCGAGCCCTTCGATACCGCAACGGTAGCTGCCGCGAAATACGCCGCCGAGCGCACAGCGACCGGCAAGCTGACCTCCGTTGCCGGCGGCGGCGACACCGTCTCAGCACTGAACCATGCCGGCGTTGCCGACGACTTCACCTATGTCTCCACTGCCGGCGGCGCTTTTCTCGAATGGATGGAAGGCAAGGAGTTGCCCGGCGTCGCCGTCCTCAATGCCGGCAAATGACTGCTAAGCGGATTTGACAGGTTTTATATGGGTATAGACCGCGGCGGCGAGTAGCCTTGCGCGGTCTTTTGCTCAAGCGCCGGAAAAAATCCCAGTTTTTCAAACGATTGAAACGATTTCAATCGTTTCAACGATTTAGCCTTCCATTTTCCTCCCTATAAACTTCTGTTATCGCCGTCCTATATTCTTAAACCGCCGATGTTTCATGCTGTGGAGAGAACGAATGAGCGAACGACTGGAAGACATTGCAGTGCAGATGGTTGCAGGCGGCCGGGGACTGCTTGCGGCCGATGAATCGACCTCCACCATCAAGAAGCGTTTCGACACGATCAATCTCGAATCGACCGAAATCAGCCGTCGCGATTACCGCGAAATGCTCTTCCGCTCCGACGAGGCGATGAAGAAGTATATTTCCGGCGTCATCCTCTACGAAGAGACGCTTTTCCAGAAGGCCGCCGACGGCACGCCTTTCGTCGACATCATCCGCGCCGCTGGTTCAATTCCCGGCATCAAGGTCGATACCGGCGCCAAGCCGATGGCCAAATTTCCAGGCGAAACCATCACCGAAGGCCTCGATGGCCTCGGCGAACGTCTGGCTCGATATTATGAAGCCGGCGCCCGTTTCGCCAAGTGGCGCGGCGTCATCGCGATCTCCTCGACGCTGCCGACCCGCGGCTCGGTTCGCGCCAACGCTCAGGCGCTTGCCCGCTACGCGGCCCTCTGCCAGGAAGCCAAAATCGTTCCGATCGTCGAGCCGGAATGCCTAATGGACGGCAAGCCGGGCGACCATAATATCGACCGCTGCGCCGAAGTCACCGAATCCACCCTGCGCATCGTTTTTGAGGAGCTGGCCGATGCCCGCGTCAGCCTCGAAGGCATGATCCTGAAGCCGAACATGGTCATCGACGGCAAGAACGCCCGCAAGGCCTCGGTCGCCGAAGTCGCCGAACGCACCGTGCAGGTGCTGAAGCGCACGGTTCCCTCTGCGGTTCCCGGCATCGCCTTCCTCTCCGGCGGCCAGTCGACCGAAGAGGCGACCGCGCACCTTTCGGCGATCAATGCCACGGCCGGCCTGCCCTGGTTCGTCACCTTCTCCTACGGTCGCGCCCTGCAGGACAGCGCGCTCAAGGCCTGGAACGGCAAGCCGGAAAACGTCGCCGCCGGCCAGCGTGAATTCACCCACCGCGCCGAGATGAACAGCCTCGCCGCCAAGGGCAGCTGGAAGAAAGACCTGGAAAAGGCGGCCTGAGTTTTAGCATCTGGGATTCGGGCAAGGGCAGCACATCAACGTTGCTGCTCGTGCCTAATCCCCTCGCCTCCCTCATTCCTGTACTTGTCACAGGAATCCAGTGCTCCCAAGTCTTTGGGCGCGGAAGACTCTTTCCCTTGAGATATTGATTCATTCACGGCGCAGACGCGCCGTGGCTGGATTCCTGTGACGAGCACAGGAATGAGGGAGTTCGGAGAGGCCTCGCACTCCCCATCCGACGAATCTGCGTAAAAATCAGCGCAACGCGATAGACAGCCCTCAGCATTGTCTCGGCGACAAGAAACCGCTTCGTCCCGCGAAAAATCGTGATTATTCATAACGGCCCGCTGCAAGAGGAGCCGCTATGGACACCATTTCCTACGTCACCGTCGATGTCTTCACGTCCACCCGTTTCGAGGGCAATCCGCTTGCCGTCATATCGGATGCCCGCGGTCTGAGCGATGCGGCGATGCAGAGGATCGCCACCGAGTTCAACTATTCCGAAGTGACCTTCGTCCTGCCACCTGAAGACCCCGAGAATTCCGCCCGCGTGCGCATCTTCACCCCGACGATGGAGATCCCCTTTGCCGGCCATCCGAATGTCGGCACTGCCTATGTGCTCGGCCAGCAGGCGGAGATCTTCGGTAAGCCGGTCGGCGAGAAGCTGCGCTTCGAGGAAGAAGCCGGCATCGTCGAGGTCGACCTGAGACGCAGCGGCGGAAAGGTCGCGGCCGCCGCCATCCGCGCACCGCAGCCACTGACGGTCGGCGATACCATTGCCGAAGAAATCATCGCCCGCTGCATCGGGCTCGAACCCGGCGCCATCGTCAAAACCGCCCACGCCCCGGTCTTTGCCTCGGTCGGCCTGAACTTCGCCATTGCCGAGTTGAACGGGCTCAAGGCGCTCTCCGCCGCCCGTCCGAATCTTACCGGCTTCCAGGCCGCTGCCGGCCGGCAGACGACGAGCGGCCACGACTTCTCCCTCTTCGTCTATGCCAGGACACCCGAAAATCCGTGGGCTATCCGCGCCCGCATGTTCGCGCCGCTGGACAACGTGCCTGAGGACCCCGCGACCGGCAGCGCTTCGGCCGCTCTCGGCGCCTATCTCGTCACGCTGACGCCGGAGGCCGATATGAACGTCCGCATCACCATCGAACAGGGCATTGAAATGGGGCGGCGCAGCGTCATCACCCTCGACGTGGCAAAATCCGGCGGTATCGTCACCGATGTCATCATCTCGGGAAGCTGTGTTGCCGTAATGCGCGGCGAAACCATCCTGCAGGACTGACGGCCACATCGAGGCTTGAATCCGAAGCTTACATCACGAAGTCGCGCGACAGCAGCGCCATTGCCCATATGGCGAAGGCGATCAGCGCGATTTTCCAGAAATCCATCCGCCGCCTGAGGCCAGGAAGCTCGAGCGGCTTGATCACCTGTATCGCCATGGCAAGGATGAGCAGCAAGGCTATCAACTTTGTCATGCTTTATTTTTTCCGTTTTTCGGAATGTCACAGGACGGACATTTTTCCGCGCGAACAAGAGGTTCACACACGCCGTAAAGGCATTCCGGGGCACAATCAATCATCTTGAGGCTGGGCAGGCGCAGGTCTTGCCTTATGTCCGTTCATAATCGCTTGAGACCGAGTCTGGGGAAATGAAGAGAAATCTGCTGTCCGTCGCCGCGCTGCTCTTTGGCACGCTCTTCCTTTTCATGGGCAATGGTTTGCAGGGTATCCTGCTTCCCGTGCGCGGCAATCTCGAAGGCTACGCCACGACGACGCTGGGCCTGCTTGGTACCTCGTGGGCTGGCGGCTTCGTCATCGGCTGCCTGGTGGCGCCGAAACTGGTGCGCCGCGTCGGCCATGTCAGAGCCTTCTCCGGCTTCATCTCGATCATCGCCATTATCGCGTTGGTCAGCGGCATAATCATCGATCCGTTCTGGTGGGTGATCCTGCGCGCGGTGACCGGCTTCTCCACCGCCGGCACGTCGATGATCATCGAAAGCTGGCTGAACGAGCGCGCCAGCAACGAGAGCCGCGGTGCGATCTTCTCGCTCTATATCGGCATCACCCTGCTCGGTGTCGTCGGCGGCCAGATGATGATCCCGCTCGAGGATGTACGCACGCCTGTGCTGTTCATGATCTGCGGCATCTTTTATTGCATCGCCATGCTGCCGACGACGCTATCGACCGCGGCGTCACCGCAGCCGCTGAAGGCCGTGCGCCTCGACCTGCCGGCGCTATACCGCAATTCGCCCGTTTCCTGCCTCGGCATTCTGCTCGTCGGCATTGCCAACGGCGCTTACGGCACGCTGGGGGCCGTCTTCGGCGCCGGCGCCGGCCTTTCCGACACCAGTATCGCCATCATGATGAGCGCCACCATCTTCGCCGGCGCCATGATGCAGCTCCCGGCCGGCCGGCTTTCTGATCGCATCGACCGACGCTACGTGCTCGCCGCCTTGTCGGCCATTGCCGCGATCGCCGGCTTGCTCATCTTTCTGCTTCACCCGACATCACCGGGCTTGCTGATCGGGCTCGTTGTCCTTTACGGCGCGGTTGCCAATACGCTCTACCCGATCGCTGTCGCTCACGCGAACGACTTCGCGGCGTCGGAGGATTTCGTCAAAGTCTCCGGCGGCCTGCTGCTGCTCTACGGCATCGGCACAGTCATCGGCCCGACGCTCGGCGGCCCCGTCATGTCGGCAATCACCCCGCACGCGCTTTTCCTGGTCACCGCCGTCGCCCATGTGTTGATCACCGTTTATGCGATTATCAGAAGCCGCATCCGCGCCGCCGTCCCGGCCAGCGACCGCGACGCCTATACGACGATCCCGACCGGCACGTCGCCGATGCTGACACCCCAGAGCATGTCGCTGGCCGATCGTGGCACCGGCAAATCTCCCGAAAGCAGCGATCCTGCTGTAAAATTCGGTTAGGTCTTCCTGCAAACCGCACTGCGGTTTTCTCCGTGGTTCGCGAAAAACGAAAAATGGGGAGGCGAGACTGGATTTGGGCCGGATCGGCCTAAATTCCGATTCCGTATCGGCCGCATTTTTCGGCATTATGCTGCCGGCAGCAAAAGGAGGAGAACCGATGAGCTTTATCGATGACGACCGGCCGCAGAAGAAAACCGCCCACGAGATCGGCGCCGATCTCTCCATGCTTTCGGTGGATGAGCTGAAGGCGCGAGTGGAATTGCTGAAAACCGAGATCGCCCGGCTCGAAGCCGAAGCCGCCCGCAAGGCGTCCGGGCGACAGGCCGCCGAAAGCTTCTTCCGTTCGTGAACCGCTAAAAGCCTCCAAAAACAAGGCCATAGGCAGGAAAAATGAGCCAACCTCAAGTCTTCATTCGGCACAATGTTAATAAATTATTAAGCTTTATAACGTATTACTGTACTCATCCAGGCTTTCTCTGGATCTCAGACAGTTTTCCAAGCGGTGAATTGGTCTGATTTTTCTCCCTGTTTTACCTTGAGAGCCGCTTTTGCGGCTCTTCTTTTTGCTGCGGCCGGCGCATTTCCATGAAACTGTGGAGATTAACCCTTTCTTAAGAAACGGCTTGCGCATTTGCGCTAATGATACCATCTTAAAGTCATAAAGACCGGACGCGGAAACTTTTCCGTTAAGCCCGGCGTTACCTGACCATAAGTAGCTGCGTGCAACAGGGACTATTGCGATGTCGGAAGTTGGATTGAACACGATCAGTTTTGCGGGCCGCGCGGCTGCATCCTCACAGTTCAAGGCACTCTATGCCGAAGGCATGTCACTGGTCGAAGAGACCGCCGCCTATCTCGATGGCCAAGGCCGCGCAGCCTCCAAGGTTCTGCCGCGCATGGCATCCGTCCTCTACGCCGCGGAATCGATGCGGCTGACCACCCGCCTGATGCAGATGGCCTCGTGGCTGCTGCTGCAGCGCGCCGTCAACAATGGTGAGATGTCGCGTGACCAGGTGCTGGCCGAGAAGAACAAGGTCCGCCTCGACGGCTTCAACGTCGACCGCGCGGCACCCGGCTGGGGCGACCTGCCGGAATCCTTCCGCGACCTCGTCGAGCGCTCCTTGCGCCTGCAGAACCGCATCGCGCTGCTGGATCGCGAAATCTATCGTCCGGCTGAAGCCGTGATCGTTCATGACAATCAGAACAGCGTCCAGGCGCAGCTTTCCCTGCTGCAGACCGCCTTCGGCAACAACTGACCGAACCTGCTAAATTCATTTGGGCCGGCTGCGCAGTGCGCGGCCGGTTTTTTGTTGCCGCTGCGCACCGTTCTGCAAACGCAAAAAAGCCCGGCAGAACCGGGCTCCTTGCGAAACGTCGTCAAGCAGAAGCGATTAGAGACCGAGGCCGCCGAAACGCTTATTGAACTTGGAAACGCGGCCACCGCGGTCCATGAGCTGCTGGTTGCCGCCCGTCCAGGCCGGATGCGACTTGGAATCGATTTCGAGGTTCATGACAGCGCCTTCCGAACCCCAGGTCGAGCGGGTTTCGTATTCGGTGCCATCGGTCATGACTACCTTGATCGTGTGATAGTCGGGATGGATGCCTGCCTTCATAACAATCTTCCTGCGATACCGGAGTTCAATTTGCCGCATGCAGTTGCGGCCACCGAACCGATTGAATAAATGAAGCCGCAGTCGTGATGGCTACGGCTTCCCATTAGGATGCGGTGCCTATACATGAAGGACGCCGGGATAACAAGAGCCAACAGGCCGCATTGCGTGGTCCTGCGGGCGAATGGAGACGATTTGGCAGATCAGGCACAGGCTGAGGAAAACAAGAGACGGTCGCTGCGGCCGCTCGGCAGGCTGACGCCTTATGTCATGCGCTATCGCGGGCTGGTGGCTGGCGCGCTGATTTCGTTGGCGCTTGCCGCCATGACCTCGCTGGCCCTGCCGCTCGCCGTGCGCCGCATGATCGATCATGGCTTCAACCAGTCTGACGGCAGCTTCATCAACAGCTACTTCGCCATGCTGATGGTCATGGCCATCGTGCTCGCGGTCGCCAGCGCGCTGCGCTATTATTTCGTTATCACCATCGGCGAACGCATCGTCGCCGATCTTCGCCGCGACGTCTTTAGCCATGTGACGCGGCTGTCTCCCTCCTTCTTTGACGTCAACCAGTCCGGCGAGATCGTCTCGCGTCTGACCGCCGATACGACGCAGATCAAGTCCGCCGTCGGCGCCACCGCCTCGGTGGCGCTCAGGAACCTCATTCTCTGTCTCGGCGCCATGGGCATGATGGTCGTCACCTCGCCGAAACTTTCGAGCCTCGTCATCGGAGCGATCCCGCTGATCGTCTTCCCACTCGTCGCCTTTGGCCGCTCGGTGCGCAGGCGATCTCGCGCCGCTCAGGATACGCTTGCCGAAGCGTCCGCCTTCGCCAATGAGACGATCGCCGCGACCCGTACGGTACAGGCCTTCAACGGCGAGGATGCCGCGGCGACGCGATACGCCGGCGCCGTCGAATCCGCCTACGAAGCCGCCCGCGCCGCCATCCGCTCACGCGCACTCTTGACGGGCATCGCCATCACCCTAATCTTCGGCAGCGTCGTCGCCGTACTCTGGGTCGGCGCCCACAGCGTGCTGGCCGGCACGCTGTCTGCCGGCACGCTCGGCCAGTTCCTGCTCTACGCCGTGATCTCCGCGGGATCGCTCGGCGCGCTGTCGGAGGTCTGGGGCGAACTCTCGCAGGCGGCCGGCGCCGCCGACCGGTTGACCGAACTTCTTGACGAGGTGTCGCCGATATCAGCCCCCACCAACCCCGAGGCCCTCCCTTCGCCGAGCCGCGGCCGCGTCGAGTTTTCCGACGTGCATTTCGCCTATCCCTCGCGCCCCGGAAAATCGGCCCTACATGGCTTGAGCTTCGCCGTTGCTCCAGGCGAAACCGTCGCCATCGTCGGCCCCTCCGGCGCCGGCAAAAGCACAGTCTTTTCGTTGCTGCTGCGCTTCTACGATCCGCAGCAGGGCAGCGTGGCGATTGACGGTGTCGATGCCCGGCTGACGACGCCCGACGAGTTGCGCCAGCGCATCGCCATCGTGCCGCAGGACGTCACGATCTTCGCCGCATCGATCCATGACAACATCGCCTTCGGCCGCCCTGGTGCATCGCGTGAGGAAGTCCGCGCTGCAGCGCTTGCCTCCCAGGCCGACGAATTCATCGCCCGACTGGAGAACGGCTATGAGACGGAGGTCGGCGAACGTGGCGTCACCCTCTCCGGCGGCCAGCGACAGCGCATCGCCATTGCCCGCGCCATTCTGAAGAACGCGCCCGTGCTGCTGCTCGACGAGGCGACCTCCGCGCTTGACGCCGAAAGCGAGACCCTGGTGCAGAAGGCGCTCGACGGCTTAATGGATGGCCGCACGACGCTCGTCATCGCCCATCGCCTGGCAACCGTGCTGAAGGCCGACCGCATCCTCGTCATGGATCAGGGGCGCGTCGTCGAGGAAGGCACGCATCAAACTCTGATCCGCCACGGGGGCATCTATGCCCGCCTCGCCCGGCTGCAATTCGACGCCGCCAAGGAGGATGTGCTCGCGGCCAAATAGCCGGCAGGCGCCCTTGGCCGCACGCTACTAAAGTCGGACTTCGCTGCGCCTTCCCGCGGTTGTCTTTCCCGCCCCCTGCCCTACCCTCTTCATGCCCCTGGGTGGGGATTGCTGTTGAATTCATGGGAGGAGATAGGAATGGCGCTTTCCAACATCACGCGACGCACGGGCCTCGCGCTCGCTCTTGGCCTCACTGCAATGCTGGCGCCTGGCAGGCCTGCCGTTGCCACGGATTTTCCCGATCGCGCGATCACCATGGTCGTGCCTTTCGCCGCCGGCGGCTCAACCGATGTCGTCGCGCGCATCGTCGCGCAGAAGATGTCGGAGGATCTCGGCCAGCAGGTGATCGTCCAGAACGTCGCAGGCGCCGGCGGTAACCTCGGCGCCGGCAACGTCGCCCGCGCTGAGCCCGACGGCTACACCATTCTGATGGGCACGGTCGCGACCCACGCCCTCAACCCGCTGATCCTCAAATCGACCCCCTACGATCCCGAGAAGGATTTCGCGCCGGTCTCGCTGCTCGTCGTCGTGCCGAACGTGCTGGTCGTCAATCCGGAATTGCCGGCAAAGACGGTGCAGGAGCTGATCGCGCTCTTGAAGGCCGAGCCCGATAAATACAGTTACGCCTCGTCGGGCAACGGCACGCCGCTGCATCTTTCCGGCGAACTTTTCAAGTCGATGGCCGGCGTCAGCATGCAGCACATCCCGTACAAGGGCGCGGGGCCTGCATTGAACGACGTCATCGGCAACCAGGTGCCGATCATGTTCGATAACCTGCCCTCATCGTCCAGCCATATCAAGGCAGGCACGCTGCGGGCGCTGGCGGTGACGACGGCCGAGCGCGCACCCTCCTTCCCCGACGTGCCGACGATCGCCGAGTCAGGCATTCCAGGCTATGAGACCTATACTTGGAACGCGCTCTTCGCTCCGGCAAAAACGCCGAGCGAGGCGGTCACGCGCCTCAACGCCTCGGCCAGAAAGGCGCTCACTGACCCCGCCGTTGCCGAACGGATGAAGGAGTTCAGCGCCACCATCGTCGGCTCGACACCGGAAGAACTCGCCGTCCATGTAAAATCCGAGCTCGCCAAATGGGGGCCGGTCGTCAAGGGCGCGAACATTCAGATGGAGTGATGCGAAGACGTTCGTCTGTCTCCCGTGCCTGCGTCCGATGGAAACGACCGCACTACGATTCTCATTAAGGTAGTGGAAAAGCTCGCCATTTTGATCTAGCCTCCTCGACGCTGATCGTGCAATTCAGCGTTTCGGGAGACATCCATGTACAAATTCGAAGTCTACAAGGATAAATCAGGCGAATTCCGTTTCCGCTTCAAGGCATCGAACGGGGAAACAATGTTCAGTTCCGAGGGCTACAAGGCGAAAGCGTCCGCCCTGAACGCCATCGAATCCATCAAGAAGAATACCTCCGGCGCCGAGATCGTCGACCAGACGAAGGCCGAAGCCTGAGCGGCATGGCCGGGCGGCATCGATGCCGCCCTGCTTTTTTTGCGCCCTCGAGCGGCGCGGGTGTCTTTGAGACCGGCGCGCCTGCTGGTGATTTCCGGCGCTGTTTTTCAAATATTTCTTCAGAGCCATGTCGAAACGACCGGCGATCGCGCCTCATTGTCTTGGAACGGCTGAGCCGCTCCACCAGGCTAGACCGGCTTTCGTCGGCGGCCTGGATCAAAGCCAACAACGAGATCAGGAGTTTTCCATGCAATATGCCCTCATCATTCGCGAAGCGCCGGAGGATTTCGCCCGCCGTAGCGATCCAGCCTATCGCGATGGCTGGGTCGCCTACACGCAGGCGCTTGTCCAGGCGGGGATCATGACCGGCGGCGCCGGGCTGACAGCGCCCGAGACCGGGACGGTCATACGCCGCAAAGGCGAGGATCACGATGTCCAGGACGGTCCCTATCCGGAAGGCAAGGAACAACTGGGCGGCTTCTATCTGATCGAGGTTCCCGATTTGGACGCCGCGCTCGAATGGGCGACGCGCATTCCGATTTCCGACAAGGGTTCCGTCGAAGTGCGCCCTCGCCTGCAGATGTGAGGAAGGATGTCACCCGATGCAGGACGCGCCGCCGAGCAGGTGGCGCGACAGTCCTATGGCAAGCTGATCGCCTTTCTTGCCGCCCGTTCGCGCGACGTGCCGGCGGCAGAGGACTCATTGTCGGAAGCACTGGCGTCAGCCCTGCGGGTCTGGCCGGAGCGCGGCGTTCCTGCCAATCCGGAAGCCTGGCTGCTGGTGGCCGCCCGCCGCAACCTGATGCAGGCGGCCCGCCACCGCGCCGTCGAGGCCAACGCACAAACGACGATATCGGTCGCCCTGGAGGAAGCCGAAGAACGGATGAACGAAGCCGGCAATTCCGTCTTTCCCGATGAACGGCTGAAGCTGCTCTTCGCCTGCGCCCATCCTGCCATCGACAGCTCGGTGCATACGGCGCTGATGCTGCAGACGATTCTCGGCATCGAAGCGAGGACCATCGCGCGGGCCTTCGTCGTGTCACCGGAAGCTATGAGCCAGCGGCTGGTGCGGGCCAAGGTGAAGATCCGCGAGGCCGGCATTCCCTTCACCATACCGCCTCGGCCCGCGCTGCCTGGTCGGCTTGCCGCCGTGCTTTCGGCGATCTACGCCGCCTACGGCCTCGGATGGGACGGTCTCGATGGCGAGGAAGCGCACCATTCGCTTGCCGGCGAAGCGATCTGGCTCGGCCGGGCGCTTCTGACGGTGCTGCCGGATGAGCCGGAAGCGATCGGCCTCGTCTCGCTGATGCTTTACTGCGAAGCCCGCCGCAGCGCCCGTCGTGACCGCGCCGGTCGCTATGTGCCGCTGGACGAGCAGGACCCGGCCAGCTGGGACGCCACCATGATCGCGGAGGCGGACGCGCTGCTGCGCAACGCAGGGGGCCTCAACCGTTTCGGCCCCTATCAGTGTCAGGCGGCGATTCAATCGGTACATACGGCGCGCCGCCTCTCGGGGACGACCGACTGGCAGGCACTGACGACGCTCTATGCCGCGTTGCTGACGATGAAGCCGACGCTCGGCGCGCGCGTCGCCCAAGCGGCGGTGATTGGCCGGGCTTTAAGCCCCGCCGAGGGCCTGACCCTGCTCGACAAGGTTGATCCCCGCGCGATTGCAGCCTATCAGCCCTACTGGGCTGTACGTGCTTTTCTTCTGGCGCGAGCCGGCAACGATGCTGCCGCGGCCGACGCCTACATGACGGCGCTCGGCCTCAGCGACAGCCCCTCGGTCCGCGCCTTTCTTGCCGACCGGCTCGCCGAAGCGCGGCGGACAACATGAAGCTGATCATTTCTCGGTCAGCTTCAGCTCGATGCGGCGGTTGGTGGCGCGCGCATCCGGCGTATCGCCCGGCGCGATCGGTTGGAACTCACCGAAGCCGGCGGCGACGAGTCGGTCGGCAGGGACGCCCTGGCCAATCAGGAACTTGACGACCGAAATGGCGCGCTCTGAGGAGAGTTCCCAGTTGTCGCGATAGCGGCCGGTCCCGGCAAGCGGCACATTATCGGTATGGCCGTCGACACGCAGCACCCAGTTGATCTCCGGGGGAATTTCCTTGGCGAGATCAAGGAGAGCGGCGGCGAGCTTCGCCATTTCCGTCTGCCCGTCCGGATTGAGATCCGCGCCGCCCGAGGGAAACAGCACTTCCGACTGGAAGACGAACCGGTCGCCGACGATGCGGATATTCTCGCGATCCGATAGGATTTCGCGCAACCGGCCGAAGAAGTCGGAACGGTAACGGTTCAGTTCCTGCACGCGCGCCGCCAGCGCCACGTTGAGGCGACTGCCGAGATCGGCGATCTTGGTCTGCGAGACCCGGTCCTTCTCCTCGGATGCCTGCAGTGCCGCTTCGACCGCGGCGATTTGGCTGCGAAGTGCGGCAATCTGCTGATTCAAGAGTTCGACCTGGCTCAGCGCCCGTTCGCTCACCTGCTTCTGCTCGTCGAGCTCCTGCGTCATTGCGCCGATCCGCTTCTGAGCCGCATCCTGGCCGCCCGAGCCGGCGTTCAGCAACGCCTGAAGCCGCGACCGGTCGCTTTCGGCAGTCGCGAGCGAGGCTTGTAGGTTGGCGACTGAATCCTGGAGATCCTGATTGCTGCCCTTTTCGAGCGCCAGAAGCTGCGTCAGCTCGTTGATCTGGCTATTGAGACGATTGAGCACCTCGTCGCGCCCGGTGATTTCGCGGCTGAGGATGAACTGCCCGACGACGAAGACCGTCAGCAGGAACATGATCGAAATGAGCAGCGTCGACAACGCATCGACGAAGCCCGGCCAGTAATCCACCGTGCGTTCGCGGCGGCGGTTGCGGGCAAGTGCCATGGCTTATTTGCCCTCGCTCTTTTCTGCATGGCTCGTGCGCTCGCGCAGGCGCTCGGCCCGCTCGCCGCCCCGCTCCTGCAGGCCGATGCGCTCGGCCAGCCGATCGAGCGTGCGGCGCATGGCTTTCGCCTCGTCCTGCTGCGCCTCGATCCAGTCACGCAGCATCTGCTGCTCGTTGCGCATATTCTTGACCAGACCCTGAATGCCTTCGGCAAGGCTTGCCATGGCGGCGACAGAGCGCTGGTTTCCGACACCGCCTTCTTCGGAGACCTTGCGCAGATACTCGGAGAGTGCGCGCATGTCGTCCGAGGAAGACCCGGCAACGGCATCGAGCGCCGGCGCAAGATCGGAGCCGACATCGGTGACCGAGGAGAGCCAGTTTTCCAGTTCCGTGTAGAAGCGATTCTGCGCGCGACCGGCCTGTAGGTCGAGGAAGCCGAGAATGAGCGAACCGGAAAGGCCGAGCAGCGACGACGAGAAGGCCTGCCCCATGCCTGAAAGCGGCGTCGACAGCCCCTCCTTCAGTGCAGAGAGCACGTCCGCCGTGCCGTTCGAACCGGCATCGAGTGACTGGATAACGGTGCTGATCGAGCCGATCGTGCCAATGAGACCCCAGAACGTGCCGAGCAGGCCAAGGAAGACCAGGAGGCCGATCAGGTAGCGCGAAACGTCACGCGATTCGTCGAGGCGGGTGGCGATCGAATCGAGAATCGAACGCAGCGCGGTCGTCGACAGCGCCACCGACGCCTTGCGGCTGCCGATCAGCGCCCGCATCGGCGCAAGCAGCCGTGGGTTACGGTTGACCTTATCCGCGCTGCCGGCAGCGCGGAAGGAATTGAACCAGCGCACTTCGGGGCGAAGCGCCAGCACGTGATTGAAAACAAGGACGATTCCGACTGCGAGAACGCCGAGGATCAGGCCGTTGAGGCCCGGATTGTGCATGAAGGCGGTCTGCGTCTGCCGAAAGAGGATCGCGGCAATGAACCCGACAATGACGAGAAAAAGCAGCATCGTCCAGAGGAAGGGCATGGGGCTCGAGAGCCTGTAGGTATAACCGCCGGCCGTCTTTTCGGTGGAGCCGATCTCCGCCACATTCACATTTTCCATAGGTTCAGCAGCCTCCGAACTCATTGCTGGCGGAGACTAGAGCAACATTGTGCCGAATTGAAGTATGCCGGGGCGAAAACCGTGACTTTACAACAGCCGGTTTTTCATGCGCTCACTTGGCGGGAATCGGCCGCTTGATGACCTCGATCAACGCCTTATGGATGTGTTCGTTGCCGGCGACGATCGCACCGCCCTCCAGAATGGCCGCTCCGCCATCCCAATCGGTGGCGAAGCCGCCGGCTTCACGGATGAGCAGGATACCGGCCGCCATGTCCCAGGGTGCAAGCTCCGCCTCCCAGAAGCCGTCGAAACGTCCGGCGGCGACATGGGCGAGATCGAGGGTCGGCGCGCCCAGGCGGCGGATGCCGGCCACTTCGCCCATCACGTGGCGCAGTTCGACCAGGAACTTGCCGTGATTGCGCTTGCCGAGCGCGGGCACACCGCAGCCGATGACGCAATCCGACAGCACGCGGCGCGCAGCGACGCGCAGGCGCCGGTCGTTGAGGAAGGCGCCGCCGCCGCGCTCGGCGGTATAGAGCTCGTCGGTCGCAGGATTGAAGACGACGGCGGCCACGATCTCGCCGTTGCGTTCGAGTGCGATCGAGACGGCGAAGGCCGGGATGCCGTGGAGGAAGTTCGTCGTGCCGTCGAGCGGATCGACGATCCAGCGATGTGCTCCGTCGGTGCCCTTGATCTCTTCGGTTTCCTCGCCGAGAAAGCCATAGGTCGGCCGCGCCTTTAGCAGCTCTTCCCTGACGATCTTCTCGGCCTTGCGGTCGGCAGCGGAAACGAAATCGCCCGGTCCCTTCACCGAAACCTGCAGGTTCTGCACTTCGCCGAAATCACGCCCCAGCGATTTTCCTGCCTTGAGGGCAGCCTGAACCATGACATTGAGAAGAGCTGAACGGGCCATCGGCGCATTTCCTTGGGACTGATACGGGACGCGCGCTGCCAGGGGCGGGAAATGTCCCTGAACATGCATGACAGGCAGCGCTGCAAAGATTGGCGGCCTCAAGACCACAAAATCGCGGAAATTTCAAGGGGAGGCACACATGGCTGCCCGCAGGCCTGAAAAGCGCCGCCTTATTTTCCATCGGAACCCGGAACCGGCCTTAGAACTTCTGCTGCGTTATCAGGACTTCGCGGGCGATCTGATCGAGCGGCAGAATGCGGTCGACCCCGCCTTTGGCAATCGCCTCCTTCGGCATGCCGAAGACAACGGAGCTCGCCTCGTCCTGCGCCACCGTGTAGGCGCCGGCTTCATGCATCTCCAACATGCCGCGCGCACCGTCGTCGCCCATGCCCGTCATAATGATCCCCATGGCGTTCGAGCCGGCCGAACGCGCCGCCGAACGGAAGAGCACGTCGACGGAAGGCCGGTGGCGGGAAACCAACGGCCCGCTCTTCACACTGACATGATAGCGCGCACCCTGGCGTTCGAGCAGCATGTGCCTGTCACCAGGCGCGATCAGCACATGGCCGCGCAGCACCGGATCGCCGTCGGCGGCCTCCTTGACCTCGACCTCGCAGAGCCCGTTCAGACGTTTGGCGAAGGCGGCAGTGAATTTCTCCGGCATATGCTGGACGATCACCATGCCGGGCGCATTGGCCGGCAGTTCCTCCAGGAATTCGCGCAGCGCCTCGGTGCCGCCGGTGGAGGCACCCACGCAGACAACCATCTCCGTCGTCTTCGCCATCGCCCGCCCCGTCGGCGGCGGCAGCATGGCATCCGCCGTCAGCTTCTTGGCCGGCCCCTCGGCGGAAGCGGAACGAATGGTTCCCGCGGCGCGGCGCACGGTCGAAAGCCGCGCCTGCGAAGCGCTCTTGACAACTTCGCGAATCCGCATGGCGTCATCGGCAAGGCTGTCGGCGGCGCCGATCTTCGATTTCAGGATGACGTCGACGGCGCCCGCCTCCAAAGCCTGAATCAACGTTTCCGAACCCGCCTCCGTCAGCGACGAGCACATCACGACCGGGATCGGCCGCTGTGCCATCAGCTTGCGCAGGAAGGTGATGCCGTCCATGCGCGGCATCTCCACGTCGAGCGTGATGACATCGGGGATCTCGTCCAGCAGCCTGCGCGCCGCGACGAAGGGATCAGACGCCACCGCCATGATCTCGATGTCGGGATCCTGCTCAAGCACATGGGCCAGCGTCTGTCGGACGCTGGCGGAATCGTCGATAATGAGAACGCGGATTTTCTTGCGCATAACCGCCTCTAGATACGCTGAAACACCGTGTTCGAAACCTGTTTCAGCGGCAGGTCGAAACCGGTGATCGACTCGGAGTGGCCGATGAACATGTAGCCGCCCTTCGCCAGGCAATTGCAGAGGCGGTTGAGCACGCCCGCCTGCGTCTGCTTGTCGAAGTAGATCAGCACGTTGCGGCAGAAGATGATGTTCATCAAGTCGCCGACCGGATATTTGTCGTCCATCAGGTTCATCCGTGCAAACCCCACCCTGCTGCGCAGTTTAGGGCTTATGCGCACCTCCTTGCGGCCCGGCTGCTTGGCGACCAGCACATATTTGCGCTGCAGGTCGCGCGGCACGGGTGCGATCAGGTCTTCCGGATAGATGCCCCGGCGCGCCGTCTGCAGCACGTCGGTGGAAAGATCGGTGGCAAGCACGCTATAGGAAACGTCATTGCGGCCTTCCGCGAATTCAGCCAGCACCATCGCCATCGTATAGGGTTCGGCCCCCGTCGAACAGGCCGAGCTCCAGGTACGAATGGTGCGCACGCCGCTATTGGCGATCGCCGGCAGCGCCACGCTCTGCAGGTAATCGAAATGCTTGGCTTCCCGGAAGAAGTCGGTCTTGTTGGTCGTCACCACGTCGATCAGGTAGACGGTTTCCTGGGCAAGCCCATCATGATTGAACAGGAAGTCGCAATAATCGTCGAAGGTCGAATGATTGGTCGCACGAAGGCGGCGTCTCAGCCGCCCTTCGAGCATCGTCAGCTTGGTCGGCGGCATCTTGATGCCGCTATAGTCGTAGATGAACCGGGCAAGCTTTTCGAAATTCCGCTTGCTGATCCGGTCCCCCGGCAATTGGGTTTCCACCGCTGCTGCCATACTCATGGAACGCATTACTCCGGGTTGACGCGCGATCATGCCGCCGATTGCAGTGCAGAAGCATCCTCGCGCGACAAGAGACGTGCGAGATCGATGATGACGACAAAGCCGTTTTCACGGCGAACGACGCCGGCGATATAGTCCGAGCGCCAGCGCACACCGATGTCAGGCGCCGCCTCGATCTGGTCACGCCGGAACGGTGTAACTTCGAAGACGCGGTCGGCGACGAGGCCGAGCGTTAGCAGCCGGCTTTCCATCGGCACGTCGAGCACGAGCACCCGCGTATGTGGCGTCGGCACCGTCTTCGTCATGCCGAGCTTCAATCGAAGATCGATGGTCGGCACGCCCTGCCCACGCACGTCGCGCAGGCCGAGCAGATAGTCGGGACCATTCGGAATCTTGAACGCTTCCGCATAGTCGAGGATTTCCCGCACGACCTCGACCGGCACGGCAAAAATTTCCTCACCGAGGCTGAAGGTCACGAATTGCGCTTCCAGAGATGTCGTTGCCATGATCATGCACTTTCCTTGAATTCGGCGTCGCCATCATCGGGACCGCCCATGGAGAGATCGAGTGCGAAACCTTTCACCCGCGCCTGCTGGCCGGCGACACTGCCGGCCGCCGGTTTCTTGATCGCCGGCTTGCGGGCGGCGCTGGGAGCCGGGCTGCGGGCCGTCATCTTGACGGCCGGCGCGCGTGACAGGCGGTTGCCTGCCGTATCGACCCTGAAGAAGGCAATCGAGGTCTGCAGTTCTTCCGCCTGGGAGGCAAGTTCTTCCGAGGTCGCCGACATCTGTTCGGAGGCGCCGGCATTCTGCTGAGTCACCTTGTCGAGCTGTTGGATCGCCTCGTTGATCTGGGCCGCACCGACATCCTGCTCGCGGCAGGCCGCGCTGATTTCGGCAACGAGTTCCGCCGTCTTGCGGATGTCGGGCACCAGGCGGCCGAGCATGTCGCCGGCTTCTTGGGCGGCCTTGACCGTATCGCCCGACATGGCGCTGATTTCGGCCGCGGCCGACTGGCTGCGTTCGGCAAGCTTGCGCACTTCCGACGCGACCACTGCAAAGCCCTTGCCGTGTTCGCCGGCACGCGCCGCCTCCACAGCGGCATTGAGAGCGAGAAGATCCGTCTGACGAGCGATTTCCTGAACGATGCTGATCTTCTCGGCAATAGTCCGCATCGCCTGCACGGCACGCGTCACCGCATCACCGCTCGCTTCCGCGTCCTTGGCCGACTGCCGCGCGATCTTCTCCGTTTGGGCGGCATTGTCGGCGTTCTGCTTGATATTGGCGGCCATCTCCTCCATCGAGGCCGACGCCTCTTCGGCCGAAGCCGCCTGTTCGCTCGCGCCCTGCGACACCTGTTCGGAACTTGCCGAAAGCTGCTGGCTGCCGGACGAGACGTTCTCGGCTGCCGAGATCGCGTCGGCGACGACGCCGCGCAGCCGCTCGACCATCTGTTCGAGCGCAATGCCGAGCGTATCCTTCTCTGAAAGGGGCTTCGGGGATACCATGAGGTCGCCGTTCGAAATCTGGTTGGCGATCGTCGCGGTGTTGCGCAGATTTGCCGTCATCCTGCTCATCGAATCGACGAGATCGCGGATTTCGTCATTGCTCTTATGCTCTATCTTCTGCTCGAGATCCCCGATGCTGACCGCGTCGGCGAGGTTGACGGCGCGCTTGAGGCCGCGGGAGATGTTAAGCAGGATCCAGATCGCGGCCGCCGACGAGACAAAGATCAAACCCACCGTCATCATGACAAGCAGATTACGGGATTGGGCATACTGCTCGTTGGTGGCCGCATCCGTTTCCGCGAGATTGGCTGTCACGGTGTCGTTCAGCTTGGTGAGAATACCGAGCAGCTGGGCCGTCGCCTGCTGCCCTTCGCCCATTGAGATGACGCCGGCTTGAGCATTTGATTCCGTCGTATTCTCGGTGGCGAGACCGGCGATGCGATCCTGCAACGTGGTCCATTTACTATAGAGATCACCGAACTTGGCCATCTCCTTCTTGATCTCCGCATCGTTCGAGGCGGCAAGACGGCCCTGCAGTGTCTTGATGACTTCGTGCTGTTGCGCAATTTCCTCGACATAGCCTGTAATCTTGACCGGATCCGTATTGATGATCGCGTCCTTTTCGGCGCGGATAGAGCGCATGACGGCATCGGAAAGATCGCCAGAATCGCGCAGGTTGGCGACCGGACCGGCGACCATGATCGATATCTCACTGTTCAACGCCGAAAGAGTATAGATCGCAAGACCCGCCATGCCGCACGTGAGTAGAACGATGAAACCGAATACCAAGCTTAGTTTGAGTTTGATTGTGAAGCGCATTTCAAGCCCTCGTTAGTACCGCAGCGGGTATTCCGCGAAATCGCACATAGTGCCGTCGTGAAAACGCTTCATGCGTTGCCGGCAGAGCCGGCATGACCAAGTGCGTCCATGCACCGGTTCGATGCTGGGGCCGCTGTCGCCGCGGCCCCAGTCCTGTGTCCGAAGAGCACTACGCGCTCTCGCGGAATTCTTCGTCCGCAATATCTGGTCCGCCCATCGACATGTCGAGAGCAAACCCCTTCGCACGAGCCTGTTGGGCGGCCACGCTGCCGGCAGCCGGTTTCTTGGCCGCAGGCTTGCGCGCAGCGGTGGGAGCTGCACCCCGTACCGTCATCTTGACGGCCGGCGCGCGGGACTGGCGGTTGCCTGCCGTATCGACCTTGAAGAAGGCGATCGACGTCTGCAGTTCTTCCGCCTGCGCGGCGAGCTCCTCTGAAGTTGCAGACATCTGTTCGGAGGCGCCGGCGTTCTGCTGCGTGACCTTGTCGAGCTGCTGGATCGCCTCGTTGATCTGGGCCGCACCGATATCCTGTTCACGGCAGGCAGCACTGATCTCGGAAACGAGTTCCGCCGTCTTGCGGATGTCGGGCACCAGGCGGCCCAGCATTTCGCCGGCCTCCTGAGCGGCTGTCACGGTATCGCTCGACATGGCGCTGATTTCGGCGGCGGCCGACTGGCTGCGTTCGGCAAGCTTGCGCACCTCCGAGGCCACCACCGCAAAACCCTTGCCGTGTTCGCCGGCGCGTGCTGCTTCCACCGCCGCATTAAGGGCAAGCAGATCGGTCTGACGGGCGATTTCCTGCACGATGCCGATCTTCTGGGCGATCGTGCGCATGGCGTCGACGGCGCGCGTCACCGCCTCGCCGCTGGCTTCCGCATCCTTTGCAGACTGCCGGGCGATCTTTTCCGTCTGCGCGGCATTGTCGGCATTCTGCTTGATGTTCGAGGCCATCTCTTCCATCGAGGCCGACGCCTCTTCGGCCGACGCGGCCTGCTCGGTGGCGCCTTGCGACACCTGTTCGGAACTTGCCGAAAGCTCCTGGCTGCCGGCCGAAACATTTTCGGCGGCCGAAATCGCGTCTGCGACCACGCCGCGCAACCGCTCAACCATCTGCTCCAGCGCAAGGCCCAGTGCATCCTTGTCGGAGAGCGGCTTCGGAGACACAGTGAGATCGCCATTGGCGATCTGGTTGGCAATCCCCGCCGTGGTCCTCAGATTGGCGATCATGCTCTGCATCGCAATCCCGAGCGCGTCCTTGTCCGAGAGAGGCTTGGCATCGGTGGTCAGATCGCCCATGGCGATCTGGTCGGCAAGGGCGGCGGTCGATCGCAGATTGGCGGTCATGGTGTTGACCGTATCGATGAGGTCCTTGATCTCGTCATTGGTCCTGACGTCGACTTTCTGATTGAGATCGCCGATTGCCACGGCGTTTGCGACGCTCGTGATCTTCCTCAGACCATTGTTGATGCCGAGCGTGATCCACAATGCGGCGCCGAGGGCCATAAGCACGGCGATTCCGGATGCTGTGGTGAGGATGAGCTTGGTCGAATTGTAAAGATCGCTGTTCGACTGATCGGTCGCTTGCATGCCTTTGCGCTGGATCTCCGTGAGGGCGGCAATCGCATCGCCCATGTCCCCGGTCATCGCCCGGAGATCGCCAAGTGAAAGCGCGAGCGCGGATGCCTTATCACCCCTGGCATCGAGTTGCTGCAGCTCGGCGGACTTCTCGCGGAATTTCCCGCCAACGCTCCGCAGCTTCTCCCAATGCGGCTTGCCTTCCGGAGAGGCGATGGCCAAGCCGGCGTCGACAGCGTCGAACATGGCCTGCAGGTTCTGGTCGGCCTCTTTGTAGAAGCCGGCGGCCGTGTCCGGATCGGTGGAAAGCAGCGCGTTCTTCTGAGCCCGAATGGCGTTGACTTCGGCGATGTTGGCGTTCAGCGCCAGTTCCAGCCGGCGCATCGGGCCGTCGATCATGTTGCCGCTCGCCTCGTTCAATGTGCCGAGGCTAAAGCTTCCATAAACTGCAATGCCGATCAGCAGCAGCGTCATGATCCCGAAAGCGAGACCCAATTTCAGTTTGATAGTGAAACGCATGTGATACCCCGTTTTATGCGCCAAAACGATTGGATAGAGAGACGTTCCGGTCTGGGAACGCCGAACTTCAGAGTGATGTGTCTGAAAGAGGGAAAGCGACTGCATTCACTTCCCGGCAGCCGGACATCGATCGGTCGCAGCGCCAACGCCTACACGCGTTGGGGATATTTCCACCTCGGGCCACGGGAGTGGCCCGAGATATCCGATGAGGGCGAAGGCGCTCAGGTGCCTCGCCGGGAACGCTATGCGCGTCCCCAGGAACGCCTACGCGCTTTCCCGAAAATCATCGTCACTGGCGTCCGGACCGCCCATCGACATATCGAGAGCAAAGCCTTTGAGACGCTGCTGCTGAGCCGAAACCGTCTGACCGCGGCCCTGGCTTTGGGCCTGCTGTGCAGGCTTGCGGGCCGGGGCCTTGGCCACCTTGGTTGGGCCTTTCGACGGCATCTTCTGGGCGCCGGGCCGCGTGCTGCCCGTCGTATCGACCTTGAAGAAGGCGATCGACGTCTGCAATTCTTCCGCCTGAGCGGCGAGTTCCTCGGACGTTGCCGACATCTGCTCCGAGGCGCCGGCATTCTGCTGCGTCACCTTGTCGAGCTGCTGGATCGCCTCATTGATCTGAGAGGCGCCGATATCCTGCTCGCGGCAGGCGGCGCTGATCTCGGAAACGAGTTCCGCCGTCTTGCGGATGTCGGGCACCAGGCGGCCGAGCATCTCACCGGCATCGGCGGCGGCCTTGACGGTATCGCTCGACATCGAGCTGATTTCGGCTGCTGCCGACTGGCTACGCTCGGCAAGTTTGCGCACTTCCGAGGCCACGACCGCAAAACCCTTGCCGTGTTCGCCGGCGCGTGCCGCTTCGACGGCGGCATTGAGGGCCAGGAGATCGGTCTGACGGGCGATTTCCTGCACGATGCCGATCTTCTCGGCAATCGTGCGCATGGCGTCGACAGCACGGGTTACCGCTTCGCCGCTGGCTTCCGCATCCTTGGCGGATTGACGGGCGATCTTCTCCGTCTGGGCGGCATTGTCGGCGTTCTGCTTGATATTGGCGGCCATCTCTTCCATTGAGGCGGACGCCTCTTCGGCAGAAGCCGCCTGTTCGCTCGCGCCCTGCGACACCTGTTCGGAACTTGCCGAAAGCTGCTGGCTGCCGGACGAGACGTTCTCGGCGGCCGAGATCGCGTCGGCGACGACGCCCCGCAGGCGTTCGATCATGACGTTGACATTACCCAGAAGCTCGCCGATTTCGTCATGGCTCGTAATATCGGCCATTTTCGTCAGGTCGCCTTCAGACACTTCGCGAACCACGGTGTTGGCGCGGCTGAGGCCCTTGCTGATCGTGCTGGCGATCCAGAAGGCGGTTATCGCGGCAATCAGTAGTGCCACGGCAGCGACGGCGACCATCGTCGTGCGTGTCGTCTCATACTGCGCGTCGGCACCGGCGTCGGCGGCCTTCATGCGCTGCTTCTCAAGCGCCAGAATTTCGGCGAGCGTCGAGTCGATCCCGTTGGCGGCAGCGCGCGCGGTCGTGATCGAGACGGTGTTTGCACCTTCCACGTTGCCGGTCTTCACGTAGTCACGGATCTGGTCGTCAGCTGCGTTGAAGGACTTCGAAAACTCGGCAATACGAGCCCAACGCGCCTTGCCTTCCTCCGTGGCAAGCGCCAACGCTTGATTGAAGGCATCACTGAAGTCCTTGCGGGCCTGATTGCCCTTGTCGATCGCCGCGGCCGCTTCATCGGCGCCACGGGCATTAAGCAGGTTCTTCTGCTGGCGGATCGCTTCGAGCTGCGCGATGTTGATCTGCTGCGCAAGATCGAGGCGGGCTGCCGGGCCGGCGAGGAGATTGCCAATCGTATCATTCAGCGACCCGAGGCTGAAGATACCGTAAGCGGCGGTGCCCAAGAGCATGAGGATGATGAAGGTGAACGCGGTCACCAGCTTCGTCTTGATTGTCAGTCGCATCGGTTTAACCCCAAGTTGAATCCATCTGCGTCAATTGCCGGCTCCCGCCGCATCATGCCTGGATGAAAAAATCGCCTGCAGATTCGGGAGAATGATGAACTCTCCGCCCCTCTTCACCAGGCAGTTGATGTAGTCGGCGCGCCAGCGCATCCCGACGCTCGGCGGCGCCTCGCTCGCGTTTTTTGCGAGCGTCGTCACCTCGTTCACTTTATCGGTTCTGAGGCCGACGAGCGTCGGCTCGCCCTGGAGATCGATCTCGATGACGATGAAACGGCTATCGATCGTTGCCTCCTCCGCCTCCATCCCGAAGGCGAGACGCAGGTCGGCGAGCGGTATGACCTTGCCGCGGAAGTTGATGACGCTGGCGACGAAGGGCTGACTGCCCGGCACCGCGGTCTCCGGAAGCAGGTCCAGGATTTCCTGGACGATGACCGCTTCCAGCGCGAAGGTCTCGCCGTTGAGATCGAATGTCAGGACCTCGACTTCCTCGGCATAGCTCCAATGATTGTCGAAACGTTCGGCTGCTGCTGTTGCACTCATCCTGCTACCCGCAATTGCGCCTCCTGTTGCTGACCCGCGGCAACCAGGTGCCCGACGTCGAGAATGAGTGCGACGCTGCCGTCGCCGAGAATGGTGGCGCCCGAAAAGGTCGCCACGTCATTGTGCAGTTTCGACATCGACTTGATGACCGTCTGGTGGTCGCCGATGATCTGGTCGACGACGAGGCCGACGCGCTCGGTTCCGGTCGAGATGACCACGACTTTCTGGTGCACATCGGGTTTCGTGCCGGTGCGGAAAAGATCGCGTAGGCGTAGGAACGGCACCAGGCTGTCGCGCAACGAGATGAAGCTACGGCCGCGCGAGCGCAGATCCTCCTCGAGCGACAGTTCGAGGCATTCCTCGACGGCCGAAAGCGGGATGACGTAACGGCCCGAGCCGACACGCACCAGCAGGCCGTCGATAATGGCAAGCGTCAGCGGAATGCGCAGCGACACTTCCGAACCCTGTCCGGGCACACTGACGATATCGATTGCGCCGCGAAGCTCTTCAACCGTCTTCTTGACCACGTCCATGCCGACGCCGCGGCCGGACAGATTGGTGATCGCGGTGGCCGTCGAAAAGCCGGGAGCAAAGATCAGTTGCAAGAGCTCGGGGTCCGAAAGCGGTTGGCCCGGATGGATGAGGCCGGAGGATTCCGCCTTGGCGCGGACCCGTTCACGGTTGATTCCGCGGCCGTCGTCCTTGATCGAGATGATCACCTCGCCACCGGCCTGACGGGCCGAAAGCGTGATCGTGCCGGCCTTGGCCTTGCCGGCCGCAAGGCGGTCGGCGGGTACTTCGAGGCCGTGATCGATCGAGTTGCGCACCAGGTGCACCAGCGGATCGGCCAGCCGCTCGATCACCGTTTTGTCGACCTCGGTGCTCTCGCCCTCCATCACCAGCTCGATCACCTTGCCGGTCTCGCGGGCAAGATCGTGCACAAGGCGGCGGAAGCGGGAGAAGAGGGTCGCAACGGGCACCATGCGCAGCACCATCATCGTGTCGCGCAATTCGCCGGACAGACGTTCGATTTCTTCCGAGACGGAGCGCAATGCGATATCGGTGCTGGCGCTGGCGAGCTGGCTGAGGCGCGATTGCGCGATCACGAGCTCACCGACACGGTCCATCAGTTCGTCCAAGCGCTCTGCCGGGACGCGCACGTTCTCGGCAGCCTTCGCCTGGCTGACGGCAGCGGGCCCCTCACGCCTGACGGGAACCGCTTCGACGGGACGGAATTCCGGCACACCAGCCGCCGGGACAGGGGGTGGCGATACTGAGGCGGCAGCGGCAGGCGCCGGCCTTGCTACAGCCGGAGCGGCCGTTGCCGCTGCTGCACTGCCGATCTCCTCGACGCTGAGTTCCATGTCGTCGAGCACGAAGATGAAGACATCGTCGATCGCCGAACGGTCCTGTTCGCTCATCAGCGTCACATCCCAGGAAATGTAGAGTTCCGTCGAAGTGAGCTCGTCGAGAGGCGGAATGGCCGAAGTGTCGGCGCGTACGGTACATTCGCCGAGATCGCGCAGTTCGTCCAGCAGACCGAGCGGATTGGTGCCGTTGGCCATCGCATTGGCCGGCAGGCTGAATCGGATGCGCCAGCTGTTCTTCGTCTTGTTCGCCGACGCTCCTTGCACGGGCGCTGCGACGGCGGCTGTCGCTGTGGCGGGCGCCGCAGCCTCGGCGCCGACCGCGGACTGCAGTTGTGCCAGAAGCTTATGCCCGGTATCGCCGTAATCGGCGTCGGGCTGGTCGACGAGGGCACGCATATGGTCCTGGGCGGCGAGAACGGCGGCGACAAGTTCGCTGGTCGCCGCGACCTCGCCTTTTCGGACGCGGTCGAAAGCGGTTTCACAATGGTGGGTGAAGGCCGCCAGCGCCTCGAAACCGAACATCGCGCCCGATCCCTTGAGCGTGTGAAGCCCGCGGAATACCGCGTCGACGAGATCCTTATTGTCGAGTTGGTGAGTGAGGTCGAGAAGACCGGCCTCGATCGCTTCGAGGCATTCGGCAGCCTCCATGCGGAATACGGCGACGGGGTCGAGCGTACTCATCTGCCGAGGACCTTCTTCACGATCTTCACGAGACTTTCCGGGTCGAACGGCTTGGTCAGCCAGCCGGTCGCGCCGGCGGCCTTGGCACGTGCCTTGAGATCGGCGTCAGATTCCGTCGTTAGAAAGATAATCGGAACACCGGCCTGCGCCGGCAGCTTGCGCAGTTCTTCGATCATCGTCAGCCCGTCCATAACAGGCATGTTGAGATCGGTTACGATCAGATCGAAGCTGCTGGCCTTGGCCGCCATAAGACCTTCAGCCCCGTTCACCGCTTCGGTGACGCTGTAACCGGCATTGGTCAGGGTGACCTTTGTTGTCAGACGGATGCTGGCGGAATCGTCTACCGTCAGAATGTTGGCACTCATAATGTCACCTCTTTATGCAACCAGAACTTTAAGTCTTCTTGATCGAAGGATTCGATGAAACCGGCACGCTCAAGTACGTTCAGCACTGAGCCGCTGGCGGGAGAAAAAAGCCTGAACGTCTTTCCGTCAGACTTTGCTTGGCGACGTGCGGCCTCGATAAGCTGTATGAAACTGAGGTCAGCTTCAGCATCAGCGATAACGCTAACGACAATGTCGTCTTTACTGTTAAACTCGTCACTAAGCTTCGAATGTAGCTCGGCCACATGGCGGATGCTTAGCACACCCGGTAAATTTATAGATTCACAATATTGGCTCTGAGTATCCAATGCAGCCTCCTGGGCCCGAGAAATACTTGTGACCCTAAGAGGACTCTCACGACAGCGTTAATGCAGCGTAAACAGGGGTTGTATAAAACCGACGTACAACGCGGTCCGCGACTCCCAATTCTTATCCAGGATAAGTTGTACCGCTCTCTCAATGTTTAGAGATAAATTAAGTAAAAACAGAACCTTAAATGATCTCTTTCGGCATGCGGTGCACCGGCCGCCCCGTCTCACACCTTTCATTAATCACAACGCAGGCGAGTCTGGGGCGTTTACCGGACATTTCCATCCTGCCCGTAGAAATAGAGTCAAATGGCCTGCGTTTTAAGAAAAGGTAATAAATGTGGCACACGCTCTGGTAACATCCAACGCTGCAGCCTACACATCGGGGCGGGAGATCAGTCAGATCCTGGAATCCGCCCGCAGCCAAGTCGAGGAGCGATTTCTCGCGGGCGGGGCGGTGCTGCTGTCGGTGATGGATGTCCTCAACCGTCTGCTGAACTCGCTCGAAAGTGTCGCCAAGGTACTCGATGACAAGGAGGCGAGCGATACCGGCGCCGATCTCCGCGCCACCGTGGAAATCCTGACTGCATTGCCGGTCACCGAAGAAAATCGCCAGCAGGCGCTCATCTCGCTGGCGCACACCGGCAGGGATCTGCGCAAACACGTCGCCGACATGCAGGAGACGATGCGCTATCTCAGAACCTTTGCCGTGACTGTCAAGATCACTGGCGCCGGCCTCGCCGAATTCGCCGGCTTTGCTCAGGAGATTCTGGAACGAATCTATTCGGGCACCGATGAGGTCAATCGTTTCGCCGCCCATCTCGACAGCCTTGAGAAAGAGGTCAAATTCGCCGCCTCCTTCGGAGCCAACGTTTCCAGGAGCTACGCCGATACCGTTCCGGCCGTCGCCGGAGCCCTGCGCGACGATGCCGCCAAGATCGCCGAACACCGCAAAAACCTCGGTGTCCTCGCCCGCGAGGTCGGCGCGATCGCACGCGGCGTCCAGAGCAAGGTCAGCTCGACTCTATCGGCCCTGCAGATCGGCGACATCACCCGTCAGCGCATCGAACATGTACAGGCAACCTTTTCGATGCTTGAAGATTTCCTCGCGGGCGAAGATGGCGCCAGGCTCGATGCCGGTGCGCGCCAGCGTCTTCAGAATGTCGTTCACCATCTGACCGCGGCGCAGATCAACGACATGTGGATCAATTTCCAGCGGGATTCGGAAAACGTCGTCAAGACGATTGCGAGTTTCGACCATGACATGCGGGAAATCCTCAAACTGCGCGATCAAATGGGCACCGAAAGCGGCGAAGCCGGCGGCAATTTCATGCGCGCGCTGGAATCCAGCGTTTCCGCCGCCCACGAGATCGTCAAGCAGGTTAACACGGCAAGCCGGCAGGCTGACCAGGTAAGCCATTCGACGATCGGCACGGCCGCCAAGCTTTCCGAAGCCATCGTCAACATCCGCGTTGTCAGGACCGACATCCATTACATGGCTCTGAACACCAATCTGCGCTGCAGCCGGCTTGGCGAGGAAGGCAAGTCGATCAATGTCGTCACCGCCGAGCTGCGCATCTTCGCCGGCAAGCTCGATGAATCCGCCGACGCCATCGTCAACGGCCTGCCGGCGCTCGAAGCCGCTGCCGGGCGCGTGGCTCCCGCCACGGACGCTGCGGCCGGCGGACTGGACGAGAGCCTGACCTCGGCTGTCGGCAACATCCGTTCCGCGGCCAATGTCATGGAAAACGAGCTGAAGGTGCTCGCCGAAAACGGCCGCGAGGTTGCCGCCAAGATCGGCCTGCTGATCGGCAAGCTCGACTTCCAGCACGAACTCGGCGATGTCCTTGCCCGCTGCGCCGATGTGCTCAAAGGCGTCGCCGGCATCGATGTCGCCGATATTTCTGATCTCGCGGAGGCCATCGCACCGCTCGACCGCAAGATCTTCAAGCTCTACACGATGGTCCAGGAGCGAAACATTCATCGCGACATCATCCCGGCAAGCAATGAAAACATTCCAGCGCCCGCGGAGACCGCCAAAACCGAAAATGACGAGGATCTTTTCGCCGACGCGCTTTTCTAGCGCATGTCTCGCAAAACTGTGCATCGGTTTGCGATAAAGACATGCGGAAAACCAAAGACCGAGAGCATGATAAGCGAATCTGAAGGACCGCGACATGCTTTAGAGAATGAAACACGCGGCGGCTATCGCCGCCGGAATTTGTTGGCGGCATCGATCGCCGCCTTCTGCTGATCGTCCTCGATCCCGAGATAAAAATCTTCCAGCGCTGGATCGGCAAGCCCGGCACGGCGCGACAGCACATACCACTTCGCCGCCTCGATCGGATTCGGCGGCGTGCCGATGGCGTTGATGTAGAGATGGGCAAGCTTGTTCTGGGCAACGACATTGCCGCCATTGGCGGCAAGTTTCAGCCATTCGAAACCCTTGACGTAATCCCTGGGACCACCGACGCCGTTGACGAGCCAGATGCCGAGATCGAGCTCGGCTGTGTCGAAGCCGGCGCGCGCGGCGCGCGCCATCCACTCGCGGGCGAGCTGCTTCTTTTCCTCCGGCAGATCCTTCAGCGTCGCATAGATCTGCGCCACGGCATATTGCGAATCCGCAATGCCCTGCTCGGCCGATTTCTCGTAAAACGGTAGCGCGAGCTTCAGCCCCTTTTCGCCGGGATTGTCGGCGACAACAATCTGCGCCCAGTTGAATTCGGCCGAAGGATTGCCGGCTTCGGCCGCCTTGCGCATATAGTCGTCGGCTTTGACCTTGTCGCGCGGCACACCTTGGCCTTCCATCAGCATGAGCGCATATTTGAACATCGCCGCAGGATCGCCGCCTTCGGCCGCCTTGCCGTACCAGAAGGCAGCGCCTTTCACGTCCTTCTTGACGCCGAGGCCTTGCGAGAGGATTTCGCCGATCAGCGTCTGCGCCGCCGGATCGCCGAGCTGGGCGCGCGGCAGCGCCTTGTCCATCGCCGCCAGATAATAGCCGCGCTGATAGGCGCCGTACGCCTCGTCGATCGGACCTTTGTAATCTTTCTCGGGCGGGAGGTCGGGCAGCTTCGCGCCCATGCGATCGAAAACGCCGACACCGTCCGAGGGCTTCACATCCCCGTTGGTGTGCCGGTCGGTACGAAAGCTTGACGCCGGCGCAGCGCCGGGCTGGCTGATGACGCTGTCCGGTGCCTGCGCCACAGCGATATCAGACCCGCCCGCAGTGAGGGCGACTATGCTGGCAAGCAGATATTTCAAAGGGCGGGCGGGCAGGATCGGCATGAGCGGGATTTCAATCCTCAAACCGTGGCGCTTTTTCGTCAAGCAGAGCATTGATCTCGGCAACGATGGATGGCGCTCGGCCGGGCTCCCCGAACACCGCCAGCCGCAGCGCCACGAACTCTGCTCCGGTCTCGGCAACGGCAAGAGCCGACGCGGGATCGGTGCCGCCCATGACGATGCAGGGGATTTCGATCATTGAGGCCCACCATTCGCCGAGCGCGAGGTTCTTGGGATGCGCCTCCGGCTTGATATCCCCATCAAGCTTGCCGAAGAAGATATAATCCGGCCTGACTTCGCCGATCTCCAGCGCATTGTGCCGGTCGCTGGCATTGCCGCCGCCGACGATCAGCTTCGGAGCGTGTTTGTCGATCGCCTCCGACAGTGCCTGCGCGTTGCTGGTTATATGCAGGCCATCGGCTTTCGCCCGTCCCGCCACGCGGCTGTCGCCTGCAATCAGCGCGGCGGCCCCCGCATCCTGAATCACTGGCACCAGCTTTTCGGCATGTTTCTGGAAGGCGCCGTCGTCGAGCCCGTATTGCGGCACGATGACGGAGGCGACATCGCCGCCCTTCAGCGCATCGGTGACGATCCTTGCCTGTTCATCGGCGTCGGCAATATCAGGGACGATGAGCACCAGGCGACAGCGGTTTTCGGGTTCGGTCATGAGGTCTTTCCGTTTCCTGCGAATTCCCTTCTCGAAAAGACGGATCCGCACTCGTTTTGTGTGAGTAGTTCCGTTAGAGGAGGCTTGCAAGAGGAGGACGTCGAAAGCATGCCGCAGGACTTGTCATTCTACTACGCCGCCGTGCCCGCGGTTCTGCTTGTTGGTCTCGCAAAAGGCGGCATGGGCGACGCTTTGTCGCTGATCGGCCTGCCCTTCCTCGCCCTGGTCGTCTCGCCGCTCGAGGCGGCGGCAATCCTGCTGCCGATCCTGGTCTTCATGGACATGATCTCGCTTGTCATCTGGCGCAGGCATGGCGATTGGGCGACGCTGAAGATCATGCTGCCGGGCGCAATTCTCGGCATTGCCCTCGGCTGGGCGACCTCGGCGCTTGTTCCCGGCAATGTCCTGCGCGTCGTCATCGGCGCGGTGACGATCCTCTTCTGCCTGCGCTATTTCTGGAACAATTTCGGCCCCGGCGCCAGCAAGACGATCCCCCCGCACGGACAGCGGCCGGTCGCTGCCGCCCTCTGGGGAACGTTTTCCGGATATGGCAGCTTCGTCGCCCATGCCGGCGGCGCGCCGTTTCAGATCTATGCCCTGCCGCTCAAACTGGAGCCGCGCGAATATACCGGCACCAGCGTGCGCTTCTTCGCAATCCTCAACGCCATCAAGCTCATTCCCTACTTTGCCCTCGGCCAGCTCGACACGCAGAACCTTGCGACCTCCGCCACGCTCTTGCCTTTCGCGCCGCTCGCCACCCTTGCCGGGGCCTGGTGCGTGCGCCGCATGAAGCCGCAGATCTTTTATCCTTTCATGTATGCGATGGCGCTGATCGCGGCCTTTCTGATCATACGCGAGGGCCTCGGCTGGTAAGGGCGGCAGTACGCTGCAATGCACAATTTCCTTGCTGCAACGGCCGGTTTGACGTAGCGTTTCTGCCATGTCGAACACGGACCCCTTCTCTGCGATTGCCGACCCGAACCGGCGCTTTCTGCTGGAGGAATTGCGGCGCGCGCCGCGCACGGTCAACGAGCTTGCCGAGGGCCTGCCGATCAGTCGGCCCGCTGTCTCGCAGCACCTGAAGGCACTGCTCGACAGCAATCTTGTCTCCGTGACCTCGGAAGGTACGAAACGCATCTACGCGGTCAACAACCGCGGCTTTGACAAGCTCAATCTGTGGCTGGATCAGTTCTGGGCCTGACCGCACCTCCGATCACACCCCTGACGCATCATAAAAACGCCCTTTTGCTGCAAGCAGACGCAAATGCGCCAGCCGCGACGTCACAAGCATCGGGCTGGCGCAATTCTGGTGTGATCACCGGTTCTTGCAAATTTTAGGCGGAATGGATGGATTTACCTCTTGCGCAAGATGATCGCCCGGCGACCCTTGGGAAGATTAATGGACGGATGACTTGAGACGCTGAATCTCGTCCTTGATGCGCAGCTTGCGGCGCTTGCATTCGGCAATTTCTGTATCGGAGATAGAAGGAGCTGTTCTGAGTGCATGCAACTCCTCCTCGAGAGCAACATGCTTTTTCTGGAGTGATTCAAGATGAGCTTCAACTGTCATTTGACCCTTCCTTCCTCTTACCCTCCCCGACCATCGTCGTCGGGGATCTAAGGTGTCAACGGGCGGACTGTGACATATTTTTGAAGGCTTGTCGAAGGCCAAAAGATGAAGATGCGATGGCAAATTCATGATCACGACTAACTAGCCGTTACCCGTATTTGGTGATAGGAGCTTGCGGAAATCATCGGCAGATCGGACAAGGTCCGTGGACGATAACGGGGAATGCATATGGCCGATCAGGAACAGGCGGAAATCAGGCTCATGGTGGCGCGTCTGCGCCAGGAGCACGAGGATTTCGACGCTGCGATCAACGCCATGATCGAGACCGGATGCGACGCTCTGCGAATCCAGCGCATGAAGAAGAAGAAGCTCGTCATCAAGGACAAGCTCTCCAAGCTGGAAGACCAGATCGTTCCCGACATCATTGCCTGAAAGGAACCGCCGCAGGATGACAGATAGACCACTCGTCGCCATCATCATGGGCAGCCAATCCGATTGGGAGACCATGAAGAACGCGGCCGACACGCTGGAAGCGCTGGAAATCGCTTATGATGCGCGCATCATCTCAGCGCACCGTACGCCCGAGCGTATGATGAATTTCGCCAAGGGCGCCCGTGCGGAAGGCTTCAAGGTCATCATCGCCGGTGCTGGCGGTGCGGCGCATCTGCCGGGCATGACCGCATCGATGACGCCGTTGCCGGTCTTCGGCGTGCCGGTCCAGTCGAAGACCATGTCCGGCCAGGACAGCCTTCTTTCCATCGTGCAGATGCCGGCCGGCATTCCGGTTGGGACCCTCGCCATAGGCAAGGCGGGTGCGGTCAACGCCGCTCTTCTCGCCGCCGCCGTGCTGGCCCTTTCCGACGAAGAGATTGCCGACAGGCTCGACGAATGGCGCGAGCGCCAGAGTGCTGCCGTCGCCGAATATCCAATGGACAACCAATGACCATAGGAACAATCGGCATAGTCGGCGGCGGCCAGCTCGGCCGCATGCTGGCCATCGCCGCCGCCAGATTGAATTTCCGCACTGTCATCCTCGAGCCGCAGCTCGACTGCCCCGCCGCCCAACTGGCGAACCGGCAGATCGTTGCCGCCTATGACGATCCGGCGGCACTGGCCGAACTGGCAGACGCCTGCGACGTCGTCACCTACGAATTCGAAAACGTGCCCGTCGCAGCCGCCGAAGCGCTCTCGGCAAGCATCGCCGTCTATCCGCCTGCCAAGGCGCTTGAGGCCGCCCAGGATCGGCTCGTCGAAAAACGCTTCCTCAACGGCTGCGGCATCTCAACCGCTCGCTTTCATGCGGTCGACAGCCAGGCAGATCTCGAAACCGCGCTGAAAGATTTCGACGGCCAGGGCGTGCTGAAGACCCGCCGCCTCGGTTATGACGGCAAGGGGCAGAAGGTTTTCCGCTCGCCCGCCGACAATCCTGACGGTGCCTATGCCGCGCTCGGGGCCGTGCCGCTCATCCTCGAAAGCTTCGTCGCCTTCGAGCGCGAGGTCTCGATCATCGCCGCGCGTGCCGCGGATGGGACGGTCGTCTGCTTCGATCCCGCCGAGAATGTCCACCGCAACGGCATCCTCCATACCTCGACCGTTCCGGCCGCAATCTCGGCGACGACAGCGGAGGCCGCTCGTCGATCGGCCGAAAAGATTCTCGCCGCGTTGAACTATGTCGGCGTGATCGGCATCGAATTCTTCGTGCTTGCCGATGGCGGCCTGATCGCCAACGAGATGGCGCCGCGCGTCCACAATTCCGGTCATTGGACGGAAGCCGCCTGCGTCGTCAGCCAGTTCGAGCAACATATCCGCGCTGTCGCCGGCCTGCCGCTCGGCAATGGCGAGCGCCACTCCGACTGCGTCATGCAGAATTTGGTCGGTGACGATATCCTTGCCGTCCGCGACTGGCTGCAACGTCCCGACACGCTGGTTCACCTCTATGGCAAGAGCGAGTGGCGCCCCGGCCGCAAGATGGGTCATGTCACGACATTGGCGCCGAAATTGCCGGTTTCGCGGTGAGAAACGGTCCTGCGGCTTGGGAAAAACACCGTCACGTGGTTGACACGCTGGAGGTGACGAGGTATCTGCACCCCCACCTAAAGAGCGCGCCCCGACGGCGCGCTTTTGATTGTTAAAGTTACGGGCGAATGTGAATTCCCCCATAGAGATCGCGGATCAGAAAAATGAAGATCAAGAATTCGCTCAAGTCGCTCAAGGCTCGTCACCGTGACAACCGTCTGGTTCGTCGCAAGGGCCGCATCTACATCATCAACAAGCTGAACCCGCGCTACAAGGCTCGTCAGGGCTGATTGCGCGAATCCGGATTGTGCGCCGCGCAGATTGCGCCGACGGACATCCGGTGGGTCGCTGCGGTGATCACGTCTAATTTGTTTGATCTTCGGCGCTGGCGGGCTAATATGTCCGCCATGCGCTTTTTTGCTTTGACGTCAGCGGTGCTGCCGCTCGCCTTCATCCTCTCCACCTCCCCGTTCCCGGCCACCGCGGCGGAAAACAACGTCATTGTCGAGCGGAGGGATGCCAATAGTTCGCCGAAGCAGCGTCTCGACCAGCTCTTCAGCCAGCTGAAGCGCGAGCGTGATCCTGACAAGGCCAGCAGCATTGCCAACGAAATTCGTCTGGAATGGAATGATTCCGGCAGCGCGACCGTGAACCTACTGATGCAATGGGCCGACAAGGCGATTGAGGAAAAGCGCAATCCCGCCGCTCTCGATTTCCTCGACGAGGCGATTGCCCTCAAGCCCGATTATGCCGAGAGCTGGAATCGCCGCGCCACGCTGAATTTCGTCATGGGCAATTACCGCAAGTCGATGTCCGACATCGAGCATGTGCTGGATATCGAGCCGCGCCATTTCGGCGCGCTCTCCGGCATGGCCGCGATCCTCAGCAATTCCGGCAACGATCAATTGACCCTGAAGGCCTGGGAACGGTTCCTCGATATCTATCCCGCCGATCGCACTGCGCAGGAGCAGGTCAACATGCTTGCGGAAAAACTCGCCGGCAATCGCACCTGAAGCCGGCCGATCAAGCTTGACCTTCGGCCGGAGCGCGCAATTTTAGAACCTGTCGAGGGCAATTTGACGCGACCGCCGCCCCTCGCAAAATCCATCGACTGTCGCCGTTAAGATCATGCTTGCCGAAGTTTCCGCCCTTCTTGCCCCGCTCGCCGCCGCCATCGGTTACTCTTCTTATAAGGCGCGGCAATTCGAACGGACCTATCCGAATATCGGTGAATTGACGGATGTCGGCGGCTACCGCATGAACGCCGTCCATGTCGAACGTCCCCAAAATGCGGATCTGCCGGCGCTCGTCTTCATTCACGGCGCTAGCGGCAATCTGCTCGATCAGTTCGTCGCCTTTCGCGCCCCGCTCGAAGGCCGGGCGGAAATGCTGTTCGTCGATCGTCCCGGTCACGGCTATTCCGAGCGCGGCGGCCCTGAGAACGCCGTACCCTCGGGCCAGGCCGATGCAATCGCTCGACTGATGGAAAAGCGCGGCATCGAGAAGGCGATCATTGTTGGCCATTCCTTCGGAGGCGCGATCACCGCCGCCTTCGGACTGCGCCATCCGGATAAGACCGCTGGTCTGCTCTTCCTCGCACCCGCCACCCATCCGTGGCCCGGCGGCATCGACTGGTATTACCACGTGGCGACCGTGCCGGTCATCGGTTGGCTCTTCAACCACGCCATCGTCGTTCCGCTTGGACTGAGCCGGCTGGAGCGCGGCACATTGAACGTTTTCCGTCCCAATCCACGCCCTGCCGACTACATCGAAAAAACCGGCCCGTCGCTGGTGCTGCGCCCGCGCACCTTCCACAACAATGCCGCCGATTTCAAAAGACTGCTCGCCTATGTGAAGGAGCAGTCGCCGCTCTACTCGCAGATCACCGCGCCTACCGTTATCATCACGGGCGACCGCGACAAGATCGTCTGGGAACACCTGCATTCGCGCGGCCTCGCCCGCGATATACCAGGTTCCGAACTCGTTACGGTCGGCGGCGTCGGCCATAAGCCGGATTATCTGGCCACCGACGTCGCTATCGCCGCCATGGAAAAGATCGCCGGCGAGCCCCGCGACCTCCAGGCGGCCGCCCGCCGTGCCGAAGAGCGGCTCGCCGCCTCTCTCCGCGATCAAGCGATCCAAATCCAGCCGTCGCGGATGCCGGGCGCTCTCCACGGCGTTTGATCTCTCCGGCGGTGTCCCTGTCGGACATTCGGCCGGCTTCCTCGCACAAAGCCTGCTCCTCGCATTGCCGCGGACCGCAGCAGCCCCATATGTCTTTCCGTTGTTGTCCATAGGAGGGGAAATCATGGGCCGCCTGCATATCGGGACGATCTCCGTCATATCGGCCTTGTCGCTAACTCTGACGACGGCTTTCGCGGCGTCGCCCGCACCGGTTGAAGCCGAACACGGGATGGTCGTCACCGCCCAGCATCTGGCGACCGATGTCGGCGTCGAGGTGCTGAAGAGCGGCGGCAACGCCGTCGATGCGGCGGTCGCCGTCGGTTATGCACTGGCGGTCGTCTATCCCTCGGCCGGCAATCTCGGCGGCGGCGGCTTCATGACCATTCGCCTGAAAGACGGCAGCAAGACCTTCCTCGATTTCCGCGAGCGCGCGCCACTCGCCGCGACAAAGACCATGTATCTCGATAGCAAGGGCGATATCGTGCCGCGCGCCAGCCTTGACGGCTACCTCGCCGTCGGCGTTCCCGGTTCGGTCAAGGGCTTCGAGACGGCGCGGGAGAAATACGGCACCCGCTCACGCCAGGATCTGATCGCGCCGGCGCTCCGCTTCGCCAAGGAAGGCTACACGCTGGAACAGGGCGATGCCGCGATTCTCGCCGGCGGCGCCAAGCGCCTTGCCAAGGACGAGACGGCGGCGAAGATTTTCCTGAAACAGGACGGCAAGCCCTATGCGTCCGGCGAAAAGCTTGCGCAGCCCGACCTCGCCGCGGTTCTGGCAGCCATCTCGGAAAAAGGACCCGACGCCTTCTACAAGGCCGCCCCCGCCGAGGCGATCGTCAAAGCGAGCCAGGCCAAGGGCGGTATCCTTGCCAAGGAGGATTTCGAGCAATACACCGTGCGCGAACTGAAGCCAATCGAGTGCAATTACCGCGGATACGACATCATCTCCTCACCGCCACCTTCCTCCGGCGGCGTCATCATCTGCGAGATCCTCAACGTCCTCGAAGGTTATCCGCTCTCCTATCTCGGCTACGCCTCGGCTGAAACCGTGCACGTGATGGTCGAGGCGATGCGCTACGCCTATGTCGACCGCAACGCGGCGCTCGGCGATCCCGATTTCGTCGAGAACCCGGTCGAGAAAATGCTCGACAAGAGCTACGCCAAGGAGATCGCAGCAAAGATCGATCCCTACAGGGCCGGGACTTCGGCCAACCTGAAACCCCTCGGCGGCAAGGAAAGCAACGAGACGACCCATTATTCGATCATTGACGACGAGGGTAATGCGGTTGCCGTCACCTATACGCTGAACGGCTCCTTCGGCGCGGCGGTCGTCGCGCCCGGCACCGGCGTTCTGCTCAACAACGAAATGGACGATTTCACCTCCAAGCCGGGTGTGCCGAACCTTTATGGCCTCGTTCAGGGCGAAGCCAATGCCATTGCTCCGAAGAAGACGCCTCTCTCCTCGATGAGCCCGACGATCGTCACCCGCGACGGTAAGCCCTTCATGGTGATCGGCAGCCCCGGCGGCTCGCGCATCATCACCATCACGCTGGAAACGATTTTGAATGTCATCGACTTCGGCATGGATATCAGCCAGGCGGTCAACGCGCCGCGGGTTCATCACCAATGGCAGCCCGACAAGGTCTATTTCGAGCCCTATGCGCTTTCGCCCGATACGGAAAGGACGCTTGCGGCGATGGGCTATAGCTTCGACGGCGGCAACGACGCCCCGCTCTGGGGCCAGGCCGCTGGTATCCTCGTCGGCGGCAAAAGCCTTGCCGCCATCGAAAAAGGCAGTGGCGCTCGTTACAACGGCGCCATGGACGCCCGCGCGACGGAAGGCTCAGCAGGCGGCTATTGACGGTCGGCGAGCCGCCGGGCATAGGCGCAATGGTCATTCATGTCACGGTGACAAAGTCACCGTTCACAAACCGTTTGCCCCGTCTTATGCATGAGCGACTCCCGCAAGCAGGACGATTCCCGAATGGTCAGCATTGAAATGATTGTTGCCGCCCGCGCTCGACTGCGCGGTCGCGCGCGCCGCACGCCGCTTCTCTCCTCCCCCTTCCTGAACGAGATCGCCGGCCGGCGGCTGTTCGTGAAGGCGGAATGCCTGCAGCATTCGGGTTCCTTCAAGTTTCGCGGCGGCTGGTCTGCGGTTTCCGGCCTTGACCCGGCCGTACGCACGCGCGGCGTCATCGCCTTCTCCTCGGGCAACCATGCGCAGGGCGTCGCCCTTGCCGCCAAGCTGCACGGCGTGCCCGCCGTCATCATCATGCCGAGCGATGCGCCGAAGCTGAAGATCGCCAACACCCGCGCCTTCGGCGCCGAAGTCGTGCTCTACGACCGCGCCAACGAGGATCGCGATGAAATCGGCGCGCGGCTCTCCGCCGATCGCGGCCTGACGCTGATCAAGCCTTTCGACGAACCGCTTGTCATCGCCGGCCAGGGCACGACTGGCCTCGAAATCTCCGAACAGGCGGAAGAAGAAGGTGTGACGGAAGCCGAGGTGCTCGTTCCCTGCGGCGGCGGCGGACTGACGTCAGGCATCGCGCTCGCCCTCGAGGCCAGCGCCCCCGGCTTTCGCGTCCGTCCCTGCGAGCCGGAGAATTTCGACGACACCACCCGATCGCTCGCCTCCGGCAGGATCGAACGCAATGCCGCGATGTCGGGTTCGATCTGCGATGCGATCGTCACACCGGAGCCGGGCAAGATCACCTTCCCGATCTTGAAGCGCCTCGCCGGCGCTGGCATCGTCGTCACCGACGAGGAGGCGCTCCGCGCCATGGCGCTCGCCTTCGTCAGATTGAAGATCGTCGTTGAGCCGGGCGGCGCCGTGGCGCTGGCTGCCGCTCTTTTCCATGGTGAGGCGCTGGAAAGCGATACAGTCGTCGCCGTCACCTCCGGCGGCAATGTCGATACCGACATCTTCGCTATGGCGTTGGAACGCTTCGGCTGAGACAGACCGGCGGCTTGATCAAGCCGCCCTGTAACGTTGGGCCGGCGCCGTACGCGAAAGGTTCGGCATCAATGCCTGGCGCGCCTGTTCGTAGGCGGCCAGCAAGCCGGCGTCCTCAAGCGCGGGAATGGTTGCGAATTCCCCTTGCTTGAGGCCCGCGAGCGAGGCATCGACCATATCTTCCGCCGACATCACGATCTCATTGGGCAGGTGCTCGACGTGCGTGCCGGCGATGCCCCAGAATTCAGTCGCGGTGGCGCCGGGCAGCACGGCCTGGATACGGATGTTCTTCTCCGCCAGCTCATGTTTCAGCGACTGGCTGAAGGCAAGCACGAAGGCTTTCGTGCCGCCATAGACGCCGTTCAACAGTTCCGGCGCGATTGCGACGATCGAAGCGATGTTAATGATCGTGCCGCCGCCGCGCGAGACGAAACCGGGAACGGCGGCATAGGTTAGCCGCATCAGCGCTGTCACATTGAGTTCGATCATTTCCTGCATTTTGTTTACATCGGCAGAAAGCAGCGGCGCCGTTCCCCCAAAGCCGGCATTGTTGACGAGAAGGGTGATGCTCCGGTCTTGCTTCAGCACGCCCTCGACGCGCGCTAAGTCCACCTTGCTGCCCAGATCGGCGACGAGGGTCTCCACAGTCCTGCCGGTCTCGGTCGTCAGCCGGCTTGCCAGCGCCTTCAGCCGCTCCCCATTGCGGGCGACGATGATCAGATCGTAACCCTGCTGCGCCAGCCGATGCGCATAAATCGCGCCGATGCCCGAGGATGCGCCGGTAACGAGCGCCGTACCCTTATGTTCCTGTGACATGCTCCGTCTCCTTTGTTGCACTGGCCCTTGCCCCGCGCTTGAAGAGAACGATACGTCGAATTGCCAAAGTCCTGAATGTCATATACACCACCTTTTAGGACACAGGAGGTTCAGCCATGCAGCATGTCGCTTTCCTGCTCTATCCCGGCTTTCAGATCATGAGCCTGGCCGCTGTCTCGGTCTTCGAGTTCACCAATCTCGAACTCGGCCGGAAGGCTTATGACATCACCTACATCTCCGAAGCGGGCGGAACATTGCGCACCTCGCTCGGTATGTCGGTCGAGACCGAGCCTTTCGGCGATCCGGTCTTCGACACGCTGGTCGTCGTCGGTGCACCTGACCTCATCTTGCCGAAGCCTGGCGAAAGCGCCTTCATTCGCGCCGCACTAGGTGCCTCCCGCCGCGTCGCTTCGATCTGCACCGGCGCCTTCTTCCTCGCCGAAGCCGGTATTCTCGACGGTCGCCGCGCGACGACGCATTGGTGCCTCGCCCGCGAGATGAAGGCGCGTTATCCGAAGATCAGGGTGGAAGAGGATCGCATCTTCATCATCGACGGTTCGGTCTGGACATCCGCCGGCATGACCGCCGGGATCGACCTTGCACTGGCGATGGTTGAGAAGGACCACGGCATCGAAGTCGCCCGCGCCATTGCGCGAATGCTCGTCGTCTATCACCGCCGCGCCGGCGGTCAGTCGCAATTTTCCGCGCTGCTGGAACTCGAGCCGAAATCGGACCGCATTCGGAAGGCGCTGGACTTTGCCCGCAGCAATCTGAAATCTCAGCTTTCGGTGGAAGAACTGGCGGAAGCCGCTCATCTCAGCCCCCGCCAGTTCAGCCGCGCCTTCCGCGCCGAAACGGGCCAGTCGCCGGCCAAGGCCGTCGAGAACTTGAGGCTCGAAGCCGCCAGGCTGATGATGGAGCAAAGCCGCCATCCGATCGACGTGGTTGCCGACGAAACTGGCTTTGCCGATCGCGAACGCATGCGCCGCGCCTTTTTGCGCGCCTTCGGTCAGCCGCCGCAGGCGATCCGCCGCAACGCCCAGTTGGAACGGCAGATGTGAGTACCCAGTCGGCGACCACCGGGTGCCCCTTCTCGCTACGACAGGTGAAGCGCCCGGCGGATCGCGGGATCGACCGGCGAATAGACGCCGTCCTGCTGTTCGAGCCGAAGAGGCTCAGAACGTGCAAGGCCGGGCTGCGCCATGAAGCGCCTTTCCGACGGGGTCAATGAGATATCAGGCCATCACTCGCTGGCAGGGCGCCCCGCACCGACTGTTGCACGAGCTCGGCAAGCCGGGCCGCGGCCGGTTGCAGTTCGGCCTCGGCCCGATGCAGGACCAGCCCGAGCTTCGGCAAACCAGGCAGGCCGACGGCCTCCGGCTGAAGCGTCCGGACCTTTGCCGGTAAGCCGACCGGGGTACGAATGGTAAAACCGAGGCCCGCCGCCGTCGCGGCCCAGAGGCCGCCGAGACTGGGGCTGACAAAGGCGAGCCGCCAGGAAATGCCAGCCTCGTCAAGCGCCCGGGTCGCCGCATAGCGCAACAGGCACGGCGCCTCCAGCGAGGCAAGCGGCATTGGCTCGCCACTCGCAGCATGCCAGACTGGCTGCCCTTCTGCAGGCCCGATCCAACACATCGGCACCTCGCCGATCGCCTCACAATGTGCCGTCAACGTCCCATCGCTCCAGGCCAGCGCCAGGTCGAGCTTGCCTGAGGTGACCCGATCGAGCAGTTCGGCATTGCGCACCACTCGAGCCTCAATGCGTACCTTTGGATGGGCGCGAGCGAAACGGCCGAGCACCTCGGGCAACAGGGTCTCGCCGAAATCCTCCTGCAGGCCGAGCCGCACCCAGCCTTCCAGCTCGACGCTGTGCACGGCCGCCGCCGCCTCATCGTTGAGCTCCAGCAGCCGTCTGGCGTAACCGAGCATCGTTTCGCCGGCATCGGTCAGCGCCAGTCCGCGGCCCGCCTTGCGGAAGATCGGCGTGCCCGCCTGTTCCTCCAGCTTCTTCAACTGCGCACTGATCGCTGACGTCGAACGCCCGAGCTTTTCTGCCGCTTTGGCGAAATTGCCGAGCTCCATGCCGGTCGAAAAGGTCCGAAGCACATCGAGATCAAAGATCGTCCGTCGCATCATATAGTCCTGGTTTTTGGGATCATTAATCCATAAAATTCTGATTTTCAGCATCATCGTGCTGTGAGATGGTTTCATTGTCAAGGCCGGGGAACCGGCCAGAACCATGGAGAACCCCAATGCCCTTCGTTCGAATTTCCCTTCGCAAAGGCAAGTCGCCAGACTATCTCGCGGCGCTCGCGGACAATATTCAGCGCGCGCTAGTCGAGACTTTCGACGTGCCCGAAAACGACCGCTTCCAGGCCATCCACCAGCATGACGAGAACGAGCTGATCTTCGATCGCAGCTATCTCGCAGGTCCGCGCTCCGGCGATTTCGTCTACATCTCGATCACCATCGGCAGACCCCGCACGGCCGAGATGAAGGCCGCACTCTACCGGCGGCTCGCGGATCTCCTGGCAGTGTCGCCCGGCCTTCGGCCCGAGGACATCATGATCGTCATCAGCACCAGCGCGCCTGATGACTGGTCCTTCGGCAACGGCATCGCCCAGATGACCGATCCGGACTGGCGACTGCGGGTAGCAGGAGGCCGGCAATGAGCGCTTCGAACCCGAAAACGATGACCGTCAGCCGTCCCGGCAAGGTGGTCCGCTCGCCCGAAGGCGTGGCAACCGCGCCCTTCTGGGTCGAGATGCTGCTCGAAGGCGCCGACGGTGAAAACACTGCGATGCGCGCAACCCTCGATCCCGGCACTATCACCCGCTGGCACACCCATCCCAGGGGGCAGTTGCTCTATGTCCTTTCGGGACAAGGCCTGGCTCAGAACGAGGGCGGCCCGGTCGAAGAATTGCGTGCCGGGGATGCGGTCTGGTTTGCGCCCGGCGAACGCCACTGGCATGGCGCTGCCGATGACAGCCCGTTCAGCTATATCAGCATCCAGCCGGCGGACAATGGCAGCTTCGTCGAATGGCTGGATCCGGTGGACGCACGGCCATGATCGGCATGCAATACAGCTTCACCCTGCCGGCCGACTACGACATGTCGATCATCGACCGCCGCATCCGCGAAAAGGGACCATTACTCGACGGCTTCCCCAATCTCGGCTTCAAGGCCTATCTCAGCGCACGCAGGAACGAATTCGGCGGCCGCGACAACCTCTACGCACCCTTCTATCTCTGGCAGAAGCCCGAGGGAGCAAACGAGTTCCTCTGCGGGCCGGGCTTCGAAGCGCTCACCGGCGCCTTCGGCTGGCCTCAGGTGAGGACATGGATTGTCTGGCAGGCGGCCGTCTCTCCCGATATCGCAGCAGCGGCCTTTGCCACCCGCGATATCATGCAGACGGAACCCTACTCGCCGCTCGCCGATACCCGCCGGGCCGAAAGCGCAGAAGCCGTAGCCGATCTGGAAGCAGGCGCGCTCGCCTCCGTCTCCGGCTTCGAACCGACGACCTGGACGCGCGTGCGCTTCAGGCTATGGAAAGAGATGCCCGAGATCGGTGGGCACACGCAAGCCTTTCGTGTCGGCCACCTGTCCCTGCCTCGCTGAGATCAAGTTGTTGCCCGGCGATAGAAGGCAAGCGACCCGGCAAGGGCGAGCAGCGCTCCGCCGCATGCCCGCTCCAGCCATAAGGCGCCAGAGGTCTTCAGAAAGCGTACCGCCTGCGAGCCGAAGAAGGCGTAGCCGAACATGATAATAAAATCGATCGCGGCAAAAATGAGCGCCAGAAGCGCATACTGCCCCGGCTGTGGCTGGGTGGGATCGATGAACTGCGGCAGGAAGGCCGAGAAGAACAGGTAGCCTTTCGGATTGGTCGCCGCGACCATGAAGCTCTTCAGGCCGATCGAAAAGGCCGATCGCCCGCCTGGCGCCTCGCCAGATTTCAACGCCGCATCGATGGTGCCTTTCGAGCGCAGCAGCATGATGCCGAGAAAGGCGAGATAGGCCGCACCCGCCCATTTCAGCATCGAGAACCAGAATTCCGATGCCGCAAGCAGCGCCCCGAGCCCGACCGCCACGGCGCCGATCAGCACGAAATCGGAAAGCACCGCGCCGATCATGCCGGCGACCGCGCGGCGCAGGCCATGCCTTGAACCGTTGGTCAGCGCCAGCAGCACCGTTGGCCCCGGTGTCGCGATGCCGACGAAGGAAACGGCTGCAAAAGCGATAAGCGTGACGACATCCATTGTGATCCCTCCAAACCTGGACCGAGACTTGCACGCGCCGCAACCCTTGGCAATGCCGGACCCAGCAACAAAAAAGCCCGCCGCCTCGTCAGGCAGCGGGCTTCATCAGGGATGCGATCGGATCAGATGCCGCTTTGGCCGTCCGATCCGATATAGGCAATGCGCAGCATGTTGGTGGCGCCGGGCGTGCCGAGCGGCACGCCGGCCGAGATGATGATGCGATCGCCTGGCTTGCCGAACCCTTCGTCGGCGACGATGCGGCAGGCGCGGTTGACCATGTCGTCGAGATCGGTCGCATCATGGGTGACGACGCAATGCAGGCCCCAGACGACGGCAAGCCGGCGCGCCGTCTTGATGATCGGCGACAATGCCAGGATCGGCACCTGCGGGCGCTCGCGCGAGGCGCGCAGGCCCGTCGTGCCGGAGGAGGTGTAGCAGACGATCGCCGACAGCTTCAGCGTCTCGGCGATCTGGCGGGCGGCAAGCGAGATCGCATCGGCGCCGGTCGCTTCCGGCTGGGCGCGCTGGGCATAGATGATGCCGGGATAATGCGGCTCGCGCTCGATGGCGCCGGCAATTGACGCCATGGTCGAGACGGCCTCGACGGGATAGTCGCCCGAGGCCGATTCGGCCGAGAGCATGACGGCATCGGCGCCTTCGAAGACGGCGGTCGCGACGTCGGAAACTTCGGCGCGCGTCGGAACCGGCGCCGAGATCATCGATTCCAGCATCTGCGTGGCGACGACCACCGGCTTGCCCGACCGGCGGCAGGCGCGGATCAGCTGCTTCTGAATGCCGGGAACCGATTCGAGCGGCATTTCGACGCCGAGATCGCCGCGGGCGACCATCAAGGCATCGGAAAGCTCGATGATCTCTTCGATCCGCTCGAGAGCCTGCGGTTTTTCGATCTTCGACATCAGACCAACGCGGCCGCGGGCGATCTTGCGCACCTCGGCAAGATCGTCCGGGCGCTGGACGAAGGAAAGCGCCACCCAGTCGACATCGTCGGTGGCGAGCACGGCATCGAGATCGGAACGGTCCTTGTCGGTCAGCGCACCGACGCCAAGCAGCGTGTCGGGAAGGCTGACTCCCTTGCGGTCGGAAATGCGCGTGCCGGAGATCACCGTCGTGACGATGCTCTTGCCGTCGCATTTTTCTGCGCGCAGGGCGAGCTTGCCGTCGTCTATCAGCAGACGGTGGCCAGGCTGCACCGATTCCAGGATCTCGGGATGCGGCAGGTAGACGCGCGTGGCGTCGCCAAGCGCTTCATTGTTGTCGAGCGTGAAGGTCTGGCCGGGTTTCAGGTCGACCTTGCTGTCGGTAAACTTGCCGACGCGCAGCTTCGGTCCCTGCAGATCGGCGAGAATGCCGATCGGCCGGCCAGAGCGCGCCTCGACCGAGCGGATGCGCTGGATGAGCGTTCGCATCAGGTCGTGGCTCGCATGGCTCATATTGATGCGGAAGACGTCGGCACCGGCCTGGTGCAGCTTCTCGATCATCGATTCCTCGGCGGAGGCGGGCCCGAGGGTGGCGAGGATTTTAACTTTGCGATTACGCTTCATCAATTCTGACTTTCTTGCGTCCCTGGGGTGTCGGAGAGTTGAACCATCCAGCTGCCCTGGCGGCCCGTGTCATATTCCTTGAATCCCATCTTCTGGTAACCCCGGGCATAACAATCTTGCACGCCCGAAATCTTGAATTCGTTTTCCGCCACGCACATCTGCACGTCCCCCGTCCACCGTCCTCCCCGGGCGGCGTCCTCTGCGTAGAGGTAATAATAGCGCGACTGCAATTCTCCCTCGATCAGCGTGGCGCAGGTCGTTGCCGGCACCTGCCACCAACCCTCCGTGATCCAGCCGTCCTTGGCCCTGTATCCGATTGCCACCCCGACCAGATTTTGCGTTCCGTTGCAGACGCGAAAATCGGCGCGTGCGGCATCTGCGATGAAGAACGGCATGGCGGCTGCAAGAGCAAACAGGGCGAGTCGGACCAACGGTCCGGACCGCGTGAGGAAACTTGGCGCGGCTTGAATCAACACGGCTCCCAAATAGCTCCACGGTTATTCGTATCCGTGTCTTCTTGCGCCGCCCTCATCCGAAAGTCAACGCAATGCTAATCGATTATATTCCCTTTCATAGCTGGCTGCGGAGGTTCATATCCGCTCTCGCCGCCTGTCACGCTTGAACCGGTCGCGGGCGCATGCAATCACTGGGCACGACTGCGCAATGATCAACGGCAATTCCTTCATGGACGACTTTCAATCCTTCGAAATTCTACCCGGAAAACGTGATAAAGGCATGGTGATCATCGCCGATCACGCGATGAACCGTCTTCCCGCCCGGTATGAGAGGCTCGGCCTGCCTGGGTCGGCCTTTGCCCGCCACATTGCCTACGACATCGGCATCGAGGGCCTGACGCGACAGCTTTCAGCGAAGCTCGGCGTACCGGCAGTGCTCGGCGGTTTCTCGCGCCTGCTGATCGACCCGAACCGCGGGGAGGACGACCCGACGCTGATCATGAAGATCTCGGACGGCGCCGTGATATCAGGCAATCACCCAATCACGCCGCAGGAATGGAATTACCGGATCGAAGCCTTTCATCGGCCCTACCACGATGCCGTGGCAGGCACGATCGACACCGTGGCGAATAGCACCGGCAAGGCACCGCTGGTACTGTCGCTGCACTCTTTCACGCCAGCGTGGAAGAGCATTCCCCGACCCTGGCACGCCGCCGTTCTCTGGGACAGTGACCGGCGCGCCGTCGGCCCGCTGCTCGATATGCTTCGCGCCGATCCCGATCTCGTCGTCGGCGACAACGAACCCTATGACGGCGCTTTGAAGGGCGATACCATGTACCGCCATTGCATGGTGACAGGCATTCCGCATGCCCTGCTCGAAGTGCGTCAGGATTTGATCGCTGATGAAGCCGGCATATCGGCATGGGCCGAGCGCCTGGCGCCGATTTTTGCGGCGATGAATGCCGATCCGGCCCTGCACGAATACGACGTCCACCAGTCGCGCACCGGCCCCTATTGAGGGCCCATGGAATGAAAGGAGAGCGAGATGACCGCGCTCAGCAAGGAACAACAGACCGAATTCGAAGCCGCCGCCTTCCGCCGTCTGATCGCACATCTTCGTGACCGCAGCGACGTCCAGAACATCGATCTGATGAACCTGGCCGGCTTCTGCCGCAACTGCCTGTCGAACTGGTATCGCGAGGCCGCCGGGGCCCAAGGTGTTCCGATCAGCCGGGACGAATCGCGCGAGATGATCTACGGCATGCCCTATGAGGACTGGAAGAACCTCCACCAGAAGGAGGCCTCACCTGTGCAAAAGGCGGCATTTGAGCTGAACAAGCCACACAAATAGTCCGCTTGGCCTTTAACGGGCTTGACCGTGACGCCGCTTCGCGGCAGTCACGTGCATCCAAAATTGATCACCGAAAAATCAGGAGAACACGATGTCTGATGCTCATGGCGTCGCCCGCGATCAGCTTCGCGCTTTCATCGAGCGCATTGAACGGCTGGAAGAAGAAAAGAAGACCATCGCCGACGACATCAAGGACGTCTATGGCGAGGCCAAGGGAATGGGCTTCGATACCAAGATTCTGAAGAAGGTCGTGGCGCTGCGCAAAAAGGACGAGCAGGAGCGCATGGAGGAGGAAGCAATCCTCGACACCTATCTGCATGCGCTCGGCATGATCGAAGCGCCGCCGGAAGGCTGATTTCGCCGACATCGCTGCTATCGAAAGCCGCCGCCTCCGGCGGCTTTTCTTTTGCGCCGGATCCTGCTGCCGACCAACTGTTCAAACGTTCGAACAGTCAGAAGAAAAACCGCCGGATCACTCTGCCGGTTTTTCGGTCTGACGAGATCGGCAGGCTCAGTTCGTGTTGAACTTGCGCACTTCCATGAAGTTGACGGCCGTGCCGCTGAAACGGGCCGGATCGACCGAGGCGGTCTTGACGTTGAAGCCCTCGGCATAGACAGCGGTCGGCTGGGCGCGCATCGTCTGGCTGACGAAGCGCGGCGCCTTGACCTGCTTGGACGCCATTTCGAGACGGGCATTGGTCAGCGCCCACTGCGAGATCATCTTCTGCGTCAGCTTCGGCTCGGTACGCACCGTCGCGCGGCTGGCATCGGCTGCGGCGGCTTCTTTCTGCGTCGGACGGCCGCCTTTGACCGGGAGGGGCTGCGGCGCGGGGCTCTCGGCAGCCGGCGCGTCGAAAGCATCACCGAAGCTTGCCGATTTGGTCGCCGGCGCCAAGGCAGCGAGCTGCAATGACGGCTTTTCGGCGGGCGCCTTTTGCGGCATCGCGGCGGCGATTGCCTGCTCCACGCTCATGCCGGGCTCATGCGAGGCGACTTGGCTTTCCGTATCCTTATTCTGCTGCTCGAGCGCGTCGGCGATGGCAGGAGACAGGCCGCCATCCTGATCGGCTTCGTCTGCCTCCGCTTCCGGATCAGCATCCGCCGCAGCAAGCAGATTTTCGGCAACGGCAGGGCGCTCGACCGGAGTGGGAACCGGCAGTCCGTTCTGCATGTTCGGATCGACCGACGCGACCTCGGCGTCACCAGGCGCGCGGCGCTGACCGAGAAGCGAGGGAACGGGAATGCTGTAGGCGCTGAGATCGGCGAATTGCTGCGGCTGGGCCTGATCGGCAGGAAGCGCCGCGGCAAGGGCCTGCTGCGCGGCGTTACCCGAAGACGGCGCCACCAGCGCGCTGGCCATTTCGCTGCCGGCCGGCTGGTTGCTGAAGGCCGGGCGAACCTGCGGCACCGGCGCGTTCAGGGCTGCGACCTCCGTCTGCTGCGGCTCGGCAGGAGCAGGCTCGACCTTCGGCGGCGTCGCCTTGGCGACAGCAACGGGAGCCGAATCGTCTGTGTCATCTTCCTGTTCATCCGCCCCGCCGCCAAACAGCGCTGCAAACAGCGTCTTGTGTTTCGGCGCCGATTCGGACGCACTGGCGATCTCGATCTGCGTGCCGTTGACGCGGCGCTTGTAATCGGCCATCGCCTGCTGATAGCCGGGCAGCGGCTTGCCGTCGGCCGGAATGTGAATGGTGTTGCCGTTCGGGAAAAGCCGGACAAGCTCGTCGCGGCTCATGCGCGGCCAGGCGCGAACCCCGCCGACATCCATATGCACGAAGGGTGAACCGGATTTCGGATAGAAGCCGACGCCGCCGATCTGCATCTTCATGCCGATGGCCCGCAGCGCCGCAAGCTTGACGTCGGGAATGAAGAAGTCCATCGCCTTGCCGAGCATGTGCTGGCTCTTTTCGGCGACGCCGGAATTGCGCGAGCGACCGCGCAGCATCTCGTTGGTCGCCGGCGAACGGAAACCGCAGACGACGTTGATGTAGTCCCGCGAACCGCTCTGGCGGTAGACTTCCCAGATCAGGTCGAACAGGCGCGGATCCATCTTCGTCGGCTGGTTCTTGCGCCAGTCGCGCAGGAAGCGGTTCAGCTGCTCCAGACCCTTCGGGTCGAACTTGCCGTTACGCTTGTAGGTAATGACGGCTTTTTCGCCGGTATGGATGAAATAGAGCTTGAGGCTGCGGGTTTCGCCCGCTGCCTGAGAAGGTGTACTGACGAATACCGGTGAGGAAACCGCAAGCGCAAGAAGGGCGGCCGCCGCCGTCCTCACTGCCTTTCCGCAGATGTCGGCGCACAAAGAACGCCAGCTCAAGCGCGAAGGCTTGGAATTCCCATTCAGATTCGGCAACTCGATCCCCGTCAGACAGACAATGTCCCGTACTGTCTCAGATGACTGTCAAATGCGGTCACACGATGGCAAAAATGCCACACATGATCAACCTTTTCTTTACATAGTGAACGAGCCACTAACAAGTGGTTTATGATCAGTAACAAATCGTGGTTGCCCGAGTCTTAATAAATGGGGCTTAAGCCGCATCTTTCTGGGGATTATCGGGATCTATGCCGTAATCTTTGAGCTTGCGATAAAGTGTGGACCGGCCGATGCCAAGTTTGCGCGCTACTTGACTCATCTGCCCACGATAGAATTTGAGTGCGAATCGGATGAGTTCCTCCTCGACGTCGGCGAGTTTGCGCACGTCTCCGGAGGGATTGACGCTGGCAATGGCGTTTTCGGAAGTCTCCGGCAGGCGGTGGTGCACCTCACCCGGCATCGGCGCCCGGTATTCCTCGCCGTAGGCTTCATCCGGGTCGAGGCCGGTATTGTCGGCAACGAGCGCCAGGTGGTCCACCACTTCATATTCCGGAAGCTGGGCGGCGATCTGCGGGAAATCCGCCTCCGTCAGCTCCGGCCCTTCGGCGAGAACGACCGCACGGAAGATCGCATTTTCGAGCTGGCGAATATTGCCTGGCCAATCATAGGCGGTCAGCAGTGCCAGCGCGCCTGAATTGACAGTCATGCGGCGGCCGTTCTTCTGCTCGCTGGAGAAGCGGTCGGTAAAGACGCGCACCAGGTGCGGGATGTCTTCCTTGCGCTTGCGTAGCGCCGGAATGGTGATCGGGAAGACGTTGAGGCGATAATAGAGGTCCTCGCGGAAATGGCCGTTCTTGACCTCTTCGATCAAATCCTTGTTGGTCGCCGAGATCAGCCGGACATTGACCTTGTGCGCGGTGCGCGCGCCGACCGTCTCGATTTCGCCCTGCTGCACGGCGCGCAGGAGTTTCACCTGCACCTCGAGCGGCAAGTCGCCGATCTCGTCGAGGAAGATGGTGCCGCCATCGGCTTCCATGAATTTGCCGATGTGACGTTCGGTCGCGCCGGTAAACGCGCCCTTCTCGTGACCGAAGAGAATGCTCTCGACAAGATTATGCGGGATCGCCCCGCAATTGACGGTGACGAACGGCTTGTTCGAGCGGTCGCCGCCGGACTGGATAGCGCGCGCCACCAGCTCCTTGCCGACGCCGGATTCGCCTTCGAGCACGACGGGAATGTTGGACTGAGCCGCCCGCTGGGCGAGATCGATGACGCGGATCATCGCCGGGCTGGCCGAAACGATATCGTCGAAGCCGACCGAGCCCGAGCGCGACCGGCGTCCCGCCCGCGCCTTCACCTCGCGCTGGTCCAGCTTCATCGCATTCGCGATCGAGGTGGCGATCCGTTCGGGTGAGACCGGCTTGACGACGAAATCGAAGGCGCCGGCGCGCATCGCCTGCACCACGGTCTCGATACCGCCCTGGCCCGTCTGCACGATAACCGGGATCTGCGTGCCGAATTCGTGAAGCGCGTCGAGAAATTCGAGGCCGGTCATCTCGGGCATCATCAGGTCGAGCACGATGACATTGAAAAGGCCGCTGTCGCGTTTGACCATTTCCAGGCCGATGCGGCCGTTTTCTGCCTGGTGCACGACATGGCCGTGACGCTCGATTGCGTTCTTGAGCAGACGGCGCTGCACCGGGTCGTCCTCGACCACGAGGATTTGCCCTGCTCCCTTGAGCTCATTGTAACCGGTCATTGTCGCTCCACTTCATGCGAAACCATGAAGCGCACTCTGGCAGAAAGGCTTGAACATCCAGTTTTGAGAAATAATTGCATTTTAACGATTGCGAAGACCCGATTTCGTGCCGAAGCGAGGCCTTTTATGCGCCGAAAGGCCCTTGATGCGGTGCCTTCTCGCGCTTATTCAAACAGACCTGTTATAAAGTGGAGAGGAATTGCGCCCATGAAAATCGAGCCCCTGCACGCCGGCTTTTTTTTCTCGCCAGCAACGCCAGCCGGGGCGGCGGCCGATCCGGCGCTCGGCGACCTGCCGGTCTGGAAACTGCAGGATCTTTATCCCTCCGCCACGTCCACCGCCTTCGTCGCCGACATGGAAAAGGCCGGCAAGGCCGCGATCGCTTTCGAAGAAAAGTGGAAGGGCAAACTCGCCGAAGCAGCAGTGAAGACCGGCACCGAAGGCATCGGCGCGGCGCTGAAGGAATATGAGGCGCTTGACGATATCATGGGCCGCCTCGGCTCCTTTGCCGGCCTCACCTATTTCTCCGACACCACCAATCCGGCCAACGGCAAGCTCTACGGCGACGTCCAGGCCAAGGTCACCGAATTCTCCGGCCATCTCCTGTTCTTCGCGCTCGAGCTGAACCGGATCGACGACGCCGTCATCGACGCTTGCATGGCGAAGGACCCCGATGCCGGCCATTATCGCCCCTGGCTGATCGACCTGCGTAAAGATAAGCCCTATCAGCTCGACGACAGGCTGGAGCAGCTCTTCCTTGAGAAGTCGATGACATCGGCCTCCGCCTTCAATCGCCTCTTCGACGAAACCATGGCGGAACTTCGTTATGAGATCGATGGCGAGAAAGTGCCGCTCGAGGTGGCGCTGAACATGCTGCAGGAGAAGGATCCGGAAGTGCGCCGCAAGGCGGCCATGGCTCTCGCCGAAACCTTCAAGGCGAATATCCGCATCTTCACGCTGATCACGAATACGCTTGCTAAGGACAAGGATATCTCCGACCGCTGGCGCGGCTTCGAGGATATCGCCGACTCCAGACATCTGGCAAACCGCGTCGAGCGCGAGGTTGTCGACGCCTTGGCCGCAGCCGTCCGGGAAGCCTATCCCCGCCTTTCGCACCGCTATTATAAGATGAAGGCGAAATGGCTCGGCATGGAGCAGATGAATTTCTGGGACCGCAACGCGCCCCTTCCGGAAACGTCGAGCGCCGTGATCTCCTGGGCGGACGCGAAGGACACGGTGCTCTCGGCTTACGGCAATTTCGCCCCCGAGATGGCCGATATCGCCAGACGCTTCTTCGACGAGCAATGGATCGATGCCCCGGTTCGCCCAGGCAAGGCGCCCGGCGCCTTCGCTCATCCGACGGTTCCCTCGGCTCACCCCTACGTGCTCGTCAATTATATGGGCAAGCCGCGCGACGTTATGACGCTTGCCCACGAACTCGGCCACGGCGTCCATCAGGTTCTTGCCGGCGCGCAGGGCGCGCTGATGTGCCAGACGCCGCTGACACTGGCCGAGACCGCATCCGTCTTCGGCGAGATGCTGACCTTCCGCGCGCTCCTGGAAAAGACCACCGACAAGCGCGAGCGCAAGGCGATGCTTGCCCAAAAGGTCGAGGACATGATTAACACGGTCGTGCGCCAGATCGCCTTCTACGAATTCGAGCGCAAGCTGCACACCGCCCGCAAGGCAGGCGAACTCACCGCCGACGACATCGGCGAGCTCTGGCTCTCCGTCCAGTCGGAAAGCCTCGGGCCGGCGATCAATATTTCAGAGGGCTACGAGACTTATTGGGCCTATATCCCCCACTTCGTCCATTCGCCCTTCTATGTCTACGCCTATGCCTTCGGCGACTGCCTGGTCAATTCGCTTTATGCCGTCTACCGGAAGGCCGAGAAGGGCTTCCAGGAGAAGTATTTCGAACTCTTGAAGGCCGGCGGCACCAAGCATCATTCCGAGCTCTTGAAGCCTTTCGGCCTCGACGCAACCGATCCGTCGTTCTGGAGCCAGGGCCTGTCGATGATCGAAGGGCTGATTGACGAGCTGGAAGCGCTAGATAGGGCGTAAGTCTCGGCTAAGGCCAGAAAGAGCGAACCTCATGGCGGGCTATTGATCAGCCAGCCGCATTCTGCAACGTCCACGAGGAACCATGACGGCACCCCCCTCTCCCTCATTCCTGTGCTCGTCACAGGAATCCAGCGCGCCCAAGTCCTTGGACGCGGGAGACTCTTCAGGTGCCGGAATTGTGTCATTCACGGCGCAGACGCGCCGTGGCTGGATTCCTGTGACGAGCACAGGAATGAGGGTGGATGTAGCCGCGGTCCCGGCCTACCGCAGCAAGACCATCGCCAGCGTCGGGTGACCAAGCAAGATGCGGCGCAACCATGCCTGATCGCTATATTCTCTTCCGCGACGACACTTCAGGCCAAGTGATGCTTTTCGCCGAGCCCGCCGAGATCATCCTTGCCAGGACGCGCGCCGAATTCTTCGCAGGTCTCGCCCGCATGGAAGAGGCCAAGGCCAAGGGCAAATGGCTTGCGGGCTACATGGCATACGAGGCCGGATATCTCTTCGAAGAAAAACTCGCTTCCTTTGCCGGAGAAGGTCGCGAAACGCCGCTCCTCTGTTTCGGCGTCTTCGACGCACCGCAGCCGGACACGCATCCACTTGCCCAGCCGAAACAGCGTCTCGAAAACGAGGAATTCCTCACCGCCCCGAAGGCCGCCTGGGATTTCCCTATATATAAAGAGCGTTTCGACCGTCTTCACCAGCACCTGCGGCTCGGCGACGCCTATCAGGCGAACCTCACCATGCCGGTTGAAGCTCGCTGGAGCGGCGATCCCCGTGCCGCCTTCTGGTCGCTGATCGGACGCCAGCCGGTGAAATACGGCGCACTGGTCGATCTCGGCGGTCCGCTCATCCTGTCGCGTTCACCCGAACTCTTCTTCCGCACGGATGAGCAAGGCTGGATCGAAACCCACCCGATGAAGGGCACGGCAAAACGCGGCACGACTGCCGCCGAGGATGCCGAAATCATCGCGGCCATGCGGGCAGATATCAAGACCCAGGCCGAAAACCGCATGATCGTCGACCTCCTGCGCAACGACATCTCCCGCATCACCGAGGTCGGCACGCTCAATGTCCCGAAGCTCTTCGACGTCGAGACCTATCCGACCGTCCACCAGATGGTCAGCCATGTGCAGGCCAGACTTCGACCCGGACTATCGATCCGCGACATCTTTGCCGCCCTCTTCCCCTGTGGGTCGATCACCGGCGCACCGAAGATCCGGGCGATGGAGATTCTCCACGTGCTCGAAGATACCCCGCGTGACGCCTACTGCGGCGCAATCGGCATGATCTCGCCGACCGGCGCCATGCGTTTTTCCGTCGCCATCCGCACCGTCACGCTTTTCGACGGCGGCAAAGCTATCTTCAATGTCGGCGGCGGCATCGTCTTCGATTCCACCGCCGAGGCCGAATATGAGGAATGCCTGCTCAAGGCCCGCTTCGCGGTCGGCGACCAGTGGATCGCGCGATGACCGATTTTTCGCTGATCGAGACGCTGCGCTGGCAGCCCGGCGAAGGCTTCATCCGTCTGCGCCTGCATCTGGCCCGGCTTTCCCGCTCCGCCCGTCGCCTCGGTTTTCCGCCGCCGACCGATGCGCAAACAAAGCTCGAAGCAGCCGTTGCCGGCGCTGGCGGCCCGCTGCGCGTCCGCCTGACCTTCGACCCGCAAGGCGAGATCGAGGTGACGAGCGCGCCCTTCATCCCGCTGGCGCCACAGTCCGTTTGGAGTGTCCGTATCGCCAAGACCCGCCTCCACTCCGCCGACAGCCTGCTGCGCGTCAAGACCACACGGCGCACCGTCTACGAGACCGCCCGCGCCGAATATGCTCAGGCGGAAGCCGACGAGGTCATCCTCTTGAACGAGCACGACGAAGTCTGCGAGGGCACCATCACCTCCATCTTTCTCGACGACGGAAGCGGCATTCTGCGCACCCCGCCGATCTCCTGCGGCCTGCTCGCCGGCGTGCTGCGCACCGAACTCATCTGCGGGCGCAAGGCCCGCGTCGGCCGTCTCACACTTGCCGATCTTGACGCCGGCACGCTGTATGTCGGCAACTCGCTGCGCGGACTGATCCGCGCAAACCTTCTCAGGAAATGATCATGTTCATCCTCTCCCTTACCTATCGCAAATCCAACGACGAGGCCGACAGGCACATGGAGCCGCACATGGCCTGGGTGAAGGAGGGTTACGCCAAAGGCTGGTTTCTCGCCTCCGGCCGCAAGGTGCCGCGCACCGGCGGCGCGATCCTCGCCATCGGCGACCGTGCCGCAATCGAAGCCTATGTCGCCGCCGATCCCTTCACTATCCACGACGTCGCCGAATACGAAATCACCGAACTTGCGATAACGACGGCGGTTGAAGGACTGGAAATCCTGAAGCGATGATTTTCGGTCAGATGATCTCGTCGCCCCGATATTTGCCCTTTCCCCGTCAACGCTCTTTATTGTGACGGCGTTTTGTGGTTAGAGCCGGTCACTTCGCAATTTCTGCGGCAATCTCACAAGAATTCTTCAGGCTGAACGCCTTCGTCCCCTTCCACAGGAGAAAAGAATGACGGAACAGAACTATCCGGTATATGCCGAAATTACCGGTCCGATCGTGATGATCGGCTTTGGCTCCATCGGCCGCGGCACCCTGCCCCTGATCGAGCGCCACTTCAAATTCGACAAGAGCCGGATGGTCGTCATCGACCCGCGTGAAGAACCCTCCGACATGGAGATCCTGAAGAAACACGGCGTTCGCCACATTCAGGAATATGTCACCAAGGACAATTACAAGGAGCTGCTGAAGCCCCTGCTGACGAAAGGCGAAGGCCAGGGCTTCTGCGTCAACCTCTCGGTCGACACCTCCTCGCTCGACATCATCAAGCTCTGCCGCAAGCTCGATGTTCTCTATATCGATACGGTTGTCGAGCCCTGGCTCGGCTTCTATTTCGACAAGGGCATGAGCAATGCCGACCGCACCAACTATGCGCTGCGCGAGACGGTGCGCAGGGAAAAGGCGAAAAACCCCGGCGGCGCCACCGCCGTCTCCACATGCGGCGCCAATCCGGGCATGGTCTCCTGGTTCGTCAAGCAGGCGCTCGTCAACCTCGCCAATGATATCGGCGTTAAATTCGAGGAACCGGACCAGCACGATCGCGAAGGCTGGGCCAAGCTGATGAAGAAGGTCGGCGTCAAGGGCGTCCACATCGCCGAGCGCGACACCCAGCGCACCAAGCATCCGAAGCCGCTCAACGTCTTCTGGAACACCTGGTCCGTCGAAGGCTTCATCTCCGAAGGCATGCAGCCGGCCGAACTCGGCTGGGGCACGCACGAGCAGTGGATGCCGAAGAACGCCAAGAAGCACAAGAAGGGCAACAAGGCGGCGATCTACCTGGAGCAGCCGGGCGCCAACACCCGCGTGCGCACATGGTGCCCGACCCCCGGCCCTCAATACGGCTTCCTCGTAACCCATAACGAGTCGATCTCGATCGCCGATTATTTCACGGTCCGCGACAAGGACGGCGAAGTCACATTCCGTCCGACCTGCCACTATGCCTACCATCCGGCCAACGACGCCGTGCTCTCGCTGCATGAGATGTTCGGCAACGGCGGCACCCCGCAGCCGGTCCACCACGTACTCGACGAGGACGAGCTGGAGAACGGCATCGACGAGCTCGGCGTCCTGCTCTACGGCCATGAGAAGAATGCCTACTGGTATGGTTCGCGCCTGTCGCTGGAAGAAACCCGCCGCATAGCGCCCTACCAGAACGCCACCGGCCTGCAGGTGACCTCTGCCGTTCTCGCCGGCATGGTCTGGGCGCTGGAAAACCCGAAGGCCGGCATCGTCGAAGCGGATGAGATCGATTACAAGCGCTGCCTCGACGTGCAGATGCCCTATCTCGGCCCGGTCGAAGGACACTACACCGACTGGACCCCGCTCGACGGTCGTCCCGGTCTCTTCCCCGAGGACATCGACACCAAGGACCCGTGGCAATTCAGGAACGTCCTCGTTCGCTGAAAATCGCCCTCACAGGATTTTGACAATGCCCGCCGCAAGGCGGGCATTTTTGTAACGCTGGCTGTATAAATGGCTCCGCCGCCGCTCCAAGCCTTGCCATCATGGCGAGCGCACGTCATGTTTTGCCCGAAGTTGGCGGGTGACCGCCACGCCGAATCGCCGGGAGAAGCCTTATGAAAATCAGAACTGGTCTTGTTCTTGTCGGTGCAGCGGCCACTCTTGCCGCCTGCGTTTCATCAGGACCGCAACAGCGACCGATCGCAGTCGCGCCGCCTGCAACAAATTCTGTTGAAGGCGAATGGACGGATGCCAACGGCTTGACCTCCGCCTTCACGAATGGACAATTCGTAACCCGCACCAGCGACGGAACGAACACGCAGATGGCATCCGGAACATATACAACAACCCCCGATGGGATCATTCAGATAAACCTTTACTCGAATGTTAAGCGGACGACTTCCCTGGTTAATTGCGCCATGAGCGGCACGAGCCAGCTGAATTGTACGACTGCAACGAATTCGCAGTTCACGCTTACACGTCGTTTGTAATGCTTCAATATCACCCTGCAAAAGCTCCCATTCGGGAGCTTTTTTGTTTTGCGGCATCTTGGAAAGCGCCGCCGCAAACCCAGCTTCCCTCTTGCGACTAGGCGTCGTTTGTTGAAACATCGGCACGCGGGAAACCGCCTGACACCATTATAGGGATTGGCGAGGATCAGGGGGATCTCTCGCCTCAATCAGGAGAACAAGGATGACGAAGTCTTTCAGCTTCGGTCTTTTGACCGCGTCCATGCTGGCGCTGAGCGCGGGCGCCGCCTTTGCCGATTACGAACTCAATATTCTTCACATCAACGATTTCCACTCACGCATCGAATCGATCAACAAGTTCGATTCCACCTGCTCGGCCGAGGAGGAAGGCAAGAAGGAATGCTTCGGCGGCGCCGCCCGCCTGAAGACCGCGATCGACCAGCGCCGCCAGGCGTTATCGGGCAAGAATGTGCTTCTCCTGAATGCCGGCGACAATTTCCAGGGTTCGCTCTTCTACACCACCTATAAGGGCGCGGCCGAAGCCGAATTCCTGAACCTGATGAAGTTCGACGCCATGACCGTCGGCAATCATGAATTTGACGACAGCGAGGACGGGCTTGCGACCTTCCTCGACAAGGTGCAATTCCCCGTGGTGACGGCGAATGTCAAGGCGAGCGCCGCCTCCAAGCTCGGCGACCGCATCAAGCCCTCGCTGGTGCTCGATGTCGGCGGCCAGAAGATCGGCATCGTCGGCGCCGTCACCAACGATACGCCAGAGCTCTCCTCCCCCGGCCCGAATGTCACGATCGAAGATGACGTTCAGACGATCACATCAGCCGTGCAGGACCTGAAAAGCCAGGGGGTCAACAAAATCATCGCGCTGACCCATGTCGGTTATCCCCGCGACCTGGCTTTCATCGCCAAGATCCCGGACGTCGATGTCGTCGTCGGCGGCCACTCCCACAGCCTGCTTTCCAACACCGACCCGAAGGCTGAAGGCCCGTATCCGACGATGGTCGACAATCCGGGCGGCTACAAGGTGCCGGTCGTCCAGGCCGCCTCCTACAGCAAATATCTCGGCGACGTCGTCGTCAATTTCGACGATAACGGCGTCGTCAAGGAAGCCAAGGGCGATCCGATCCTGATCGACGCGTCCTTCACACCCGATCCGGCCGTCGTCACCCGCGTCGCCGAATTGGCAAAACCGATCGAGGAACTGCGCAAAAAGGTGATTGGCTCCTCCGAAAGCCCAATCGAGGGCGACCGGAAGGTCTGCCGCGTCAAGGAATGCTCGATGGGCAATCTAGTGGCCGATGCCATTCTCGATCGCACCAAGAACCAGGGCGTCACCATCGCCTTCCAGAACGGCGGCGGCCTGCGCGCCTCGATCGACGGCGGCGATATCACCCAGGGCGAAGTCATCACTGTCCTGCCCTTCCAGAATACCCTCGCCACTTTTGAAGCAACCGGCGCGGACGTCGTCAAGGCGCTCGAAAACGGCGTCAGCCAGGTCGATCAGGGCGCCGGCCGATTCCCGCAGGTCGCCGGCCTGAAATTCTCGTTCGACCAGTCGAAGCCAGTCGGCAGCCGCGTCAGCGATGTCCAGGTGAAGGAGGGCGACAACTTCGCGCCGATCAACCCGGCCAAGACCTACAAGATCGCCACCAACAACTTCATGCGAGCCGGCGGCGACGGCTATTCGATCTTCAAGCAAGGCAAGAACGCCTATGATTACGGCCCGGATCTCGCCGACGTGACCGCCGACTACGTCGCCGCGCATTCGCCCTATAAGCCCTATACCGATGGCCGCGTCACCGAAATCGGCGCGACCGTGGCACAGGCGCCAGCTGCCGAACCGGCGGCTCCCGCGCCGGCGGCACCTGCGCCGGCCACTGAGCCCGCTCCTGCCCCTGCGGCCCCGGCCGCACCCGCACCAGCCATCGAGCCTGCCCCGGCCGCGCCAGCCCCGGCAACACCGGCAGCTCCCGCGCCCGCGGCGGAACCAGCTCCGGCGGCCTCCGCCCCCGCCGCAACAACGCCTTCCACCCACGTTATCGCGGCCGGCGACACCTTTTGGGATCTCGCCGTCAGCTTCTATGGCGATGGGACGCTGTGGCGGAAGCTTTCGGAGGCCAACGGCAAGCCGAATCCGCACCACCTGACGGTTGGCAAGGAGATCCAGGTTCCTGCAAAATAAGACGATTTGTCTCGACACCATCGGCCGGCTCGGGGTTTCCCGGGCCGGCTTTTCTTTCTATAGGGTGAACCATGTTCTCGAAGCTGCGTATCAGCCGATGAGACAACGAGCGTTGGGGCTAGAATGACAGCAGATATTTCACTTCGCCCGGCGGACCATCCGGCCGTCAATTCAGGCAAGATCGGCGTGCTGCTGGTCAATCTCGGCACGCCCGACGGCACCGACTACACCTCGATGCGCCGCTATCTCAAGGAATTCCTGACCGATCGCCGCGTCATCGAATGGTCGCCCTGGAAGTGGTATCCGATCCTCTTTGGTATCGTGCTCAACAGACGCCCGCAGAAGGTCGGCAAGGCCTACGAGCTGATCTGGAACAAGGAGAAGAACGAAAGTTATCTCCGCACCTACACGCGCAACCAGTCGGAACTGATGACCGAGCGCCTACGGGATCTCGACAATGTCAAGGTCGACTGGGCGATGCGCTACGGCACGCCGTCGATCGCTTCGCGCATCGATGCGCTGAAGCAAGAAGGCTGCGATCGTATCGTGCTCTTCCCGCTCTACCCTCAATATGCGGCGGCAACGACCGCAACCGTCAACGACAAGGCCTTCCAGAAGCTGCTCACGATGCGCTGGCAACCGGCTCTGCGCACCGTGCCCGATTATCACGATAACGAGACCTACATCGAAGCCCTCGCCCAATCCGTCGAAAGACATATTTCCACGCTCGACTGGAAGCCGGAGATGCTGCTCGCCTCCTTCCATGGCATTCCGATGTCCTATTTCAAGCAGGGCGATCCCTATTACTGTCAATGTCAAAAGACCGGCCGCTTGTTGCGCGAGCGGCTCGGGCTCACCAAGGAAAACTTCATGGTCACCTTCCAGTCCCGCTTCGGGCCGGAAGAATGGCTGCAGCCCTATACAGACAAGACGGTGGAGAAGCTTGCCCAGGACGGCGTCAAGCGCATCGCCGTCATCAATCCCGGCTTCGTCTCCGACTGCCTGGAAACGCTGGAAGAAATCGCCGAACAAGCCGCGCATTCGTTCCACGAGAACGGCGGCGACAAGTTCACCCATATCCCCTGCCTCAACGACAGCGAAGACGGCATGAAGGTGCTGGAAAAGGTGGTCCGCCGCGAATTGCAGGGTTGGGTCTGAGAAGAAGATAAAGACCTTTCCTAGAGCCTCCTTTTCAGCTGGAGGTGGTGCATCCGCGTGTCATTTCTTCCTCGCAAAGAACATGCTAATTCACCACATCAGTTGTGAGGCGCTTGCGCATGCGCCGATGGGAGGAAATTTTCATGCTGTTCGGCGGCTTCGACATCGTCGTAATCGTGCTGGTCATCTTCGTCATTCTGGTCCTCTTTGCCGGGATCAAGACCGTACCGCAGGGCTATCGCTACACTATTGAGCGCTTTGGCCGTTATACCCGCACGCTGGAGCCGGGCCTCAACCTCATCACTCCCTTCATCGAGCGCGTCGGAGCGCGGATGAACGTGATGGAGCAGGTGCTGAACGTGCCGACCCAGGAAGTGATTACCAAAGACAATGCCTCGGTTTCAGCCGATGCCGTCGCATTCTTTCAGGTTCTGAATGCTGCCCAGGCCGCCTACCAGGTTTCCCACCTCGAAAATGCCATCCTCAATCTCACCATGACAAACATCCGCTCGGTCATGGGCTCCATGGATCTCGACGAACTGCTTTCCAACCGCGACGCGATCAATGACCGGCTGCTGCGCGTCGTCGACGAGGCGGTGCAGCCATGGGGCATCAAGGTCACCCGCGTCGAAATCAAGGACATCCAGCCGCCGCGCGACCTCGTCGATGCGATGGCCCGCCAGATGAAGGCCGAGCGCGAGAAGCGCGCCCAGGTGCTCGAGGCCGAAGGCGCGCGCAATGCGCAGATCCTCAGGGCCGAAGGCGCCAAGCAATCCGCGATCCTCCAGGCCGAAGGCCAGCGCGAAGCCGCCTTCCGCAACGCCGAAGCCCGCGAGCGACTGGCCGAGGCCGAAGCCAAGGCGACGAAGATGGTCTCCGAGGCGATTGCCGCCGGTGACGTTCAGGCGATCAACTATTTCGTCGCCCAGAAATACACCGAAGCGCTCGCCTCGGTCGGCTCGGCGCCCAATTCGAAGATCGTGCTGATGCCGATGGAAGCCTCTTCCATCCTGAGCTCGCTCGGCGGCATTGGCGCCATCGCCCGCGAAGTCTTCGGTGACGCCGGCAATCCGCCCCCGCCGCGTCCGCGTCCCGCGCCGATCCGCTCTGCGCCGCCGATCAATCCGCCGGCCCCCAATCCCTTCAATCCGGATCCGGAGCGATAAGCCATGCTGGCGAAGATCATCGCGGAACTCGGTCCATGGAACTGGTGGGTTGCAGGCCTCGTGCTGCTCGCCGCCGAAATGATCGTGCCCGGTTTCTTCCTGGTCTGGATCGGCCTCGCGGCCTTGATCGTCGGCGCACTGTCGCTGCTCTTCTGGGACAACGCCTTCTGGGTCTGGGAACTGCAAGCGATCCTTTTTGCGCTTCTGGCCGTCGCCACGACCTTTGCCGGCCGCCGGCTGACGCTGCGCAACGCCGAGACCGACGAGCCCTTCCTCAATCAGCGCGGAGCGAGCCTCGTTGGCCGTACGGCGACGCTGCAGGAACCGATCCGCGAAGGCCGCGGCCGCATCCGCCTCGACGATACGCTATGGCAGGTAATGGGGCCTGATTTGCCTGTGGGAACACAGGTGAAGGTGATCTCGTGTCACGGCCGCGACCTGCGGGTCGAACCGGTCTGATCAGGCGACGCCGATCCGCAGCAGGTCATGGAAGTGCACCAGCCCGATCGGCCGGCTGTCCTCGTCGATGACGATCAGGGCCCCGATGTGGTGCTGGTTGAGCAGCGCCAGGGCGGCCGTCGCAAGCATCGTCGGTTTCACCGTCTTCGGCGTCTTCGTCATGATGTCGTCGACGGCAAGCTCGGCAAGGTTGCGGCTCAGATTCCGAGCCATGTCGCCTTCGGTGACGATGCCGCAGAGCCGCCCATCCCGGTCGAGCACGCCGACGCAGCCGAAATGCTTGCGCGACAGCACGGTGATCGCCTCCGGCATCGGCGTGCCCTTGGTAACGAGCGGCAGCTTCTCGCCGGTATGCATGATATCGGCGACATGCATCAAGCTCGCACCCAGCTTGCCGCCGGGATGAAAAACGTGGAAATCGGTGGCGGTAAAGCCCCGCGCCTCCAGGAGTGCGACCGCCAGGGCATCGCCGAGTGCAAGCTGCATCAGCGTCGAGGTCGTCGGCGCCAGCCCATTGGGGCAGGCTTCCTGTTCGTTCGGCACCAGAAGCACGATGTCGGCGGCCGTCGCAAGCGAGGAAGCTTCGCTGCAAGTAATCGCGATCAAGGGGATCGAGAAGCGCCGCGTGAAGGAAATGATACTCTTGAGTTCGGCGCTCTCGCCGCCTTTGGAAATCGCCAAGACGACGTCATCGCGCGCTATCATGCCGAGATCGCCATGATTGGCTTCGGCCGCATGCACGAAAAAGGCTGGGGTGCCGGTCGAGGCGAATGTCGCCGCGAGCTTGGTACCGATATGGCCGCTCTTGCCGACGCCGGTAACGATGACCCGGCCGGAGATGTCGCCGATGATCTCGACGGCGCGGGTGAAAGGACCGGCCAGTCCGTTGTCAAAGGCCCGTTCGAGCGCTTCAAGACCGCGTTTCTCGGTCTCTATCGTGCGTTTTGCCGATTCGAGCACGCTGTTTTCAACGAGTTTGATCGCTCTTCTGTTCATGGAGATGCGTTAGACCTTTTCACTTTCCAAGTCCACCCCGCACCATTTCCGAATTGTGAACAGCGCCCGCCGGCGGCAACGAATGATTAACCACAACGCTTTACCTTTGAGTAAGAACCGAAAGCATGTCAGGCGAGTGAATGGGGCAGCCAAAACAGACGAGCAGTGTGACGCCGCTCCGCGCGATGAGGCGTGTCGTCTGCTTTACTGCGTTCGGCACCCTGCTGGTCGGCCAGACTGCGGCATTCGCACAGTCCATCTCGCAGCAGCCTGTCGCTAGCCACGCCGCCAGCCAGGACAGTCGCACCACGAACAATGCCGCGGCCGGTTTCGGTGATGAAATCGACGTTTCTACCGCTCCTGTGGCAACGGGTGCGGCGGGAAACCCGGACGACGCCCAGCAGAGGCCCGTCACACCGGACGCGCAACCCGGTGACGAGATTACCGGCTCAATCCTCGATGAGGACATGCGCCGACTGAACACCCGTGAAGCGCGGATCGACGAGACACCGCCGGTCCGCAGGGCTGGCGAAAGTGCCTCGATGGCAGAAACACCCGGTATTCCGATCGGCACCTTCGTGCTCCGTCCGAGCGTGACCCAAAGCATCAACACCGAGACCACCAAGGACGGCAATACCAGGCAACGGCGCGCCTTCCTCGAAACGGATGCAGCCGCGACGCTCACCTCCGACTGGGGACGGCACCAGCTGACCGTCACGTCGGAAGGCGCCTGGCAACGAAATATCAGCGGCGAAGGCGAGGAGCAGCCGTCTTTCAAAGTCAATAGCGATCTCCGCCTGGATCTTGCCGACGACACGGTGGCGCACCTCACGGCCGGTTATAATTTCTACCGCGAGGATACGGACGATCCCGACGCCATCGCCGATGCCACACAGCAGTCAGATGTGCAGGAGTTCACTGCCGGCGCCTCCGTCCAACGCGATTTCGGCATCCTGCGCGGCACGACGGCGCTGGCGCTGAGCCGTTCGATCTATTCCGACGCCACGCTTGCGAACGGCACGACCGTGGAGTTGAACGATCGCAACCAGACGACCGGTACGCTGCGCGGTCGCGTCGGCTACGAGCTGTCGCCCGCGCTCATCCCCTTCATCGAGGCCACGATCGGCCGTACCCTCTATGACGAAACACGCGACTCCGCCGGTTACGAGCGCTCAGGCCATAGCTATGGCGCCAAGGCCGGCGTCGAGGTCGACCTCGGCGAAAAGCTGAAGGGTGAAGTCGGGGTAGGCTACGAAAGGGCGGATTTCGAGGACAGCCGGCTCGCCTCGATCGATACAGCCACGCTCGATGCGAGCCTGCTTTGGTCGCCGATCCGCGGCACCGACGTCAATCTAGACCTGCAGACTAGCATCCAGCCCTCGACCACCGCCGGCGAGAGCGGCTACGTTTCGCATGCGCTGACGACGACGGTCACCCACCAGCTGCGCGACAACCTGGTCGGAACCATGATCGGCGGCGTCATATGGCGCGACTATCCCACCGACAGCACAATCAACGACGAGCTCGTCTATACTGCGGCGACCGGCCTGACCTGGAACATCAACCGCTATCTCGATCTCACCAGCACGCTCGGCTACGAGCTGACGACGCGCAAGGACGGCGATGACTCGCAGCAATGGCGCGCCGGCGTCGGCCTGAAGCTGAAACGCTAAACGCCGCGCCTCCGGTGCGAGGCGCGGCGCTTGATCATTCATAGCTGTGCGCAAACCTTAATTCAGGCCGGCAAGCAGTTCCTTGAAACCGCCTTCGACCGACGGACGGATATCGGCGCGTTCGAGGGCGTAGGCGACGTTGGCCAGGATGAAGCCATCCTTGGCGCCGCAGTCGTAGGTCGTGCCACGGAAGTGGTAGCCGGCGAAATCCTGTTCCTTCAGCAGCTTCAGCATGCCGTCAGTGAGCTGGATTTCATTGCCGGCGCCGCGCTCCTGGGTTTCGAGGATCTTGAAGATCTCCGGCTGCAGGATGTAGCGGCCGTTGATGAAGAAATTCGAGGGCGCCGTTCCCTTGGCAGGCTTTTCCACCATGCCGGTGATGCGGAAGCCTTCGCCGATCGCTTCGCCGACGCCGACGATGCCGTATTTATGGGCCTGATCGGGGGCACATTCCTCAACGGCGATAATGTTGCCGCCGCTCTGGCCGTAGAGCTCGATCATGCCCTTCATGCAGCCCTTGTCGCCCTTCATGATCATATCAGGCAGCAGCAGCGCGAAAGGTTCGTCGCCGACGATTTCGCGGGCGCACCAGACGGCATGACCGAGACCGAGCGGTTCCTGCTGACGGGTGAAGCTTACCGTTCCGGCCTTTGGCAGTTGCTCGGCAAGAAGGGTTATCTCGGCCTCCTTGGCGCGTTCGCGCAGCGTCTGTTCCAGCTCGAAATGAATGTCGAAATAGTCTTCGATAATGTGCTTGTTGCGTCCGGTGACGAAGACCAGATGCTCGATCCCTGCTTCCAACGCCTCATCGACGACGTATTGAATGATAGGCTTGTCGACAACGGTCAACATTTCCTTCGGAACAGCCTTCGTTGCCGGCAGGAAACGCGTTCCCAACCCTGCCACCGGAAAAACTGCCTTACGAACTTTATTGTGATGCGCCACACAGGCCTCCTGCTTTGACTAAATCGCCTTTTAAATAAAGCCGTTCACGTCTGACTAGTATAGAATTGCGACTGTTTTGCAATGGTGACCGCCGCGGGTCGCCATGGTAAAGAATTTGTTGACTCCGTTCCTGTAGTCTCGGGTCTGGGCGGACATGATGCCCCCTGCTGCACCGAAAACTGAAGATGACGGATACGACTGTCGATGATCCAGAATCACAAAAACTCCCTTCGTGGTCTTGCTCTCGCCCTCGTTGTCGCCGCCCAGGTAGGGCTGGCCCCCGCCAACGCGAAAGCCGATTCCCGGTTCCAGAAATGGATCGCGGACTTTTACCAAACAGCCGCTGAGAGTGGCATCAGTAAGGCAACCTATCAAAAGGCCTTTTCCGGGGTGAGCGAACCCGACCCGACGGTGCTCGAAAAGGCGGCCTATCAACCGGAATTCACCTCGAAGATTTGGGACTACATTGATTCCCGCGTTAACCCCTACACGGTCAGGATCGGCCGCGAGATGGCCGTCAAGCATGCGCGGACGCTCAATGCGATCGAGCAGCGCTTCGGCGTCGACAAGACGATTCTGCTCGCGATCTGGTCGATGGAATCGAATTACGGCGCGATTCTCGACAAGGACGACCGGCTGCACTATGTGCCGCGCGCACTGGCAACCCTTGCTTACGCCGATCCGAGTCGGGCCAAATTCGCCAAGAAGCAACTGGTTGCCGCGTTGAAAATCCTGCAGAATGGGGATGTGCCGGCACGTCAGATGACCGGCTCCTGGGCGGGCGCCATGGGCCACACTCAGTTCATCCCGACAAGCTACCTGCTCTACGCTGTCGATGCCGACGGCAACGGCCATCGCGATATCTGGAATTCGGTGCCGGACGCGCTGGCGACCTCGGCCAATCTGCTAATGAAGAACGGCTGGGATGCCGGCAAGACCTGGGGCTACGAGGTCGTCGTTCCCGCCGCAGCCGCCAAGCAGGCCGGCAAGACCCATACGCTCGCCCAATGGGCGGAGCTCGGCTTGAAACGGCCGAACGGCAAGGCCTTCCGCGACGGCGGCACCAAAGCCGTGCTGAAAATGCCTGCCGGAGCCGGCGGTCCCGGCTTCCTGATGACGGCAAACTTCTTCACCATCAAGAACTACAATGCGTCGGACAGCTACGCGCTCGCCGTTGGCCTGCTGGCCGACCAGATCGCCGGCTATGGCGGCATTCAGCAGCGCTGGCCGCGCCCCGACGGCGCGCTCGACATCACCGAGAAATTCGAGCTGCAAACCCGTCTCAAGACGCTCGGCTATTACAATGGTGAGGTTGACGGCAATTTCGGCTCGGGTTCGAAAGCGGCGATATCGGCGGTGCAGGAGCGCATCGGCATGCAGCCCGACGGCGAGCCCTCGCTGCCGCTTTTGAACGCACTTCGCCGCTAGAAGTGGCCCTACGATGACCTACATAAAGCGGGAGTAGACGCTGGCCTGCCACCAGTGCAAGATGCCGGCAGATGCGGAACTGCCCATGATGAAGAAAACTCACCGGACCCCTCAAATCCGCTGGCTCATGCTCGCCTTGATGGCGGCTTCGGTGTGCCTTGGCGCTCTTGCGCCGGTGGCTGTCGCCCAAGCCCAGGAGCAGCGCTATCAGCGCCGGTCCATCTTGGATTTCTTCCTCGGCCGGCGCTATCTCGACGACAGCCCACAGGCTCCTGATGTCCCGGAGCCGAGACGCCAGCAGCGCAAGCGCCCGCCGCCGGCGCAGAAAGCCGTGGTCAATCCCCGCACCACGCCGCCGGTCCGCGCTCCGGTACGGGAAGAAGAGCCTGTCGTGCAGAAGCTCCCCGACGCCCGCAAGATCCTGATCGTCGGTGATTTTCTCGCTAGCGGCCTCGGCGACGGCCTGACCGCCGCCTTCGAGACATCGCCGGGCGTCATCGTCGAAGCCCGCGGCAATGTTTCCTCGGGTCTTGTCCGCGATGATTATTATGACTGGCCGGAACAGTTACCGAAGATGATCGACGAGCTGAAGCCGGCAATGGTCGTCGTCATGATCGGCGCCAATGACCGCCAGCAGATGGTGACCGACACTGCCAAGGAGAAGTTCCGCACCGACGGCTGGTTTGCCGAATATCGCCGCCGTGTCCTTTCTTTCGGCAAGGAAGTCACCAGCCGCAAGATACCGCTGCTCTGGGTCGGTCTTCCCGCCTTCGAATCCGATCAGATGACGGCCGATGCCGTCCAGATGAACCAGCTCTATCGTAACCAGGTCGAGAGCATCGGCGGTGAATTCGTCGATATCTGGGATGGTTTTGTCGATGAAAACGGCACCTTCATCGTCACCGGTTCCGACGTGAAGGGGCAGCAGGTGCGCTTGCGCACCTCCGACGGCATCAACCTCACGCAGGCCGGCCGGCGCAAACTTGCCTTCTATGTGGAAAAGCCCGCCCGCCGGATTCTCGGCACCCAGGCAAGCCCTGATCTGGTGCGCCTCGATGAAAGCAATTTGCCGGGTCTCGGCCTTCCCACCAATCCGGTCGAGCACACCGTGCCGATCAGCCTCTCCGATCCCAATCTCGATGGCGGCGCCGAGCTCCTTGGCGCAAGACCGCCACCGGTGACGCTGACGAAATCGCCGCGCGATCTCCTGGTCGAGCAGGGCGAGATGACGCCGGCACCTGTCGGTCGCGTCGACGACTACCGCATGCCGGCGGCCAAGACGCCGGCCGAAGTCTCGGTGAAATGAAAAAGGCTACGCGAGGCGGCTTTCTTACGCCGCCTTTGGCCAACTCAGATAATAGTAGTTCGAGCCGATCAGCCCGAAGAAGGCATTGCTGTCGTTCGTCTGATCGACATAGCTGCCGTTCTCCTTGACAAAGGCGCCGTCGGAGCCGCGCTCCAGATGCGCATCGAGGAAATCGCTCCAGCCGCTGACATTGATCGCCTTGCCGGCCTCGCTTTCCGTGTCGGCCTCATCCGGATCATCGACGTCCCAGGCGCGGATCGACACGCCCTGCTTCGGATCGGAGATGGAGAGCGTGCCTGTTTCGAGCGCAGCCAGCATGTCATGAGCCTTGCCGCTTTCGCCTTCGGCCGCGGCCGCTTCCTGCAACTGGTGCTTCAGCATCGACATGAAGGAGGCGCTGGTCACATCGGCGCGGTCGTCGGTCGTGTCGGTCTCGTCGGAAGTATCGCTTTTGGAGGAAAGCGTGTCGAGCAGCCCCGACAGCGCCTGATTGGAAAGAAGCGACGCTGAGCTCGAATCGAGTCCGTAGCTGCTCAGAATGCTGGCGGCCGACGAACTCCGCGTATCCTCCGAGCTTTCATCGGAGCTCCGAAGATTCTTCAAGGCGTATTGAGCCGAAACCATCCTGGTATTATCGAGTGCAGAAACCATTTGAATAATCCTTGTCGATCATTCGCGGCGGCTCCTCCTGAGCCCGCGTCCGGCTTAAGCTTCACCCTCCGGCATTGCTCAAGGCTTGCGTCGCATTCCGCCGCGTCAAGCGGTCGCACCGGCAAAGGAGGTCCCGCCGGACGCGCCGCGCACAATAAAAAACTCCGCCGGAAGGGGCGGAGTTCGTCTCTTCATCAGCTATCTGAGGCGCGATCAGTTCGGCAGGACGGTCGAGCCCATCAACGCCTCGTCGATGGCGCGTGCCGCCTGGCGACCTTCGCGGATCGCCCAGACCACCAGCGACTGGCCACGGCGCACATCGCCCGCCGTCCAGAGCTTGTCGACCGAGGTCTTGTAGTCGCGGTCGTTGGCGACGACATTGGTCGAGCCGCGCTTGTCGGTGTTCAGCGTCAGCTTGCCTTCGAGCTCCTTCAGCACGCTTGTCGTGAACGGGCCGCGGAAACCGATGGCGATGAAGGCGAGATCGGCGCGGATGACGAATTCCGTGCCGGCAACCGGCCGCCGGCGCTCGTCGACCTCGCAGCACTTGACGCCCGTCAGCACGCCGTCTTCGCCGATGAATTCGAGCGTCGCGACCTGGAACTCGCGCACGGCGCCCTCGGCCTGCGAGGAGGAGGTGCGCATCTTCGTCGCCCAGAAGGGCCAGACAGCGAGCTTGTCTTCCTTTTCCGGCGGCTGCGGCCGAATGTCGAGCTGGGTGACCTTGACCGCCCCCTGGCGGAAGGCCGTGCCGACACAATCCGAAGCCGTATCGCCACCGCCGACGACGACAACATGTTTGGCGCCGGCCAGGATCGGGTCCGACGGCCAGCCGACACTGTCGATATTCTCGCGCCCGACACGGCGGTTCTGCTGCACCAGATAGGGCATCGCATCATGCACGCCTGCGAGGTCGGCGCCCGGAATGCCCGCCTCGCGCGGCGTCTCGGAGCCGCCGCAATAAAGGACGGCCTCGTGGTCGGCCAGCAACTGTTCGACCTTGACGTCGACGCCGACATTGACGCCGCAATGGAAGGTCACGCCCTCGCCCTTCATCTGCTCGACGCGGCGGTCGATGAAGTTCTTCTCCATCTTGAAATCGGGAATGCCGTAGCGCAGCAGGCCGCCCGGCTTGGTCTCGCGCTCATAGACATGCACCTCGTGGCCGGCGCGGCCGAGCTGCTGGGCAGCCGCCATGCCGGCGGGGCCGGAGCCGACGACGGCGACCTTCTTGCCGGTATGGACCGTGGCCGGCTGCGGCCTGATGAAGCCGAGTTCATAGGCCTTGTCGGCGACCGCCTGCTCGACCGTCTTGATGGCGACCGGCGCATCCTCGAGATTCAAAGTGCAGGCTTCCTCGCAGGGAGCCGGGCAGACGCGGCCGGTGAATTCCGGGAAGTTGTTGGTCGAATGCAAGTTCTGGATCGCCGCTTCCCAGTTGTTGTTATAGACGAGGTCGTTCCAATCCGGAATCTGGTTGTGAACCGGGCAGCCGGTCGGCCCGTGACAATAGGGAATGCCACAGTCCATGCAGCGCGCGGCCTGTTTTTGCACTTCCGGGTCCGACATCGGGATCGTGAACTCGCGGAAATGCCGGATGCGATCCGACGCCGGCTGGTACTTCGCCACCTGCCGGTCGATTTCCAGAAATCCTGTAACCTTACCCATTTCTTCGTCCCTTACCCTCATGACCGCCTCACTGCGGCCAGTTCTCTGTCGTCAGTCCCCGGCAATCCGGGCGGGTTGCTTCTCTTGACCGTCATTGGAACAGATCTCCTGAAGGACGCCGCGCGATCCGGACGGCTTTCCGCCGTCGTCATGATCATCACGAGTCATCGAGATGTTTCCGTCATCCGCCGCCTGCGATCGGCAGGTGGCGGATGCTCCGGTTCAAATCATTCCGCGGCGATGCCCATCCGGCTGCGCTCCATTTCCTCGAGCGCACGACGGTATTCGACCGGCATGACCTTGCGGAACTTCGGGCGGTAGTCGGCCCAGCTGTCGAGGATCTGCTTGGCGCGGGCGGAGCCCGTATAGTGCAGATGATTGGAGATCAGCTGGTAGAGCCGCTCCTCATCGTGGCGCGTCATGTCACCTGAGACGTCGACACGTCCCTTGTGCATGAGATCGCCGCCGTGATGATGCAGCTTCTCCAGCATGTCGTCCTCCTCCGGCACTGGCTCGAGTTCGACCATCGCCATGTTGCAGCGGCTGGCGAAATCGCCGGCTTCATCGAGCACATAGGCGACGCCGCCGGACATGCCGGCCGCAAAGTTGCGGCCCGTGGCGCCGAGCACGACGACAACGCCGCCGGTCATGTATTCGCAGCCATGGTCGCCGACCCCCTCGACAATGGCGATCGCACCGGAGTTGCGCACGGCAAAACGCTCGCCGGCGACGCCGCGGAAATAGCATTCGCCCTCGGTCGCGCCATAAAGCACGGTGTTGCCGACGATGATCGAATTTTCGGCGACGATCCGCGAGTTCTCCGGCGGCCGAATGATGATCTTGCCGCCCGAAAGTCCCTTGCCGACATAGTCGTTGCCGTCGCCGATCAGGTTGAAGGTGACGCCGCGCGCCAGGAAGGCGCCGAAGCTCTGCCCCGCCGTACCGCGAAGCGTCACGTTGATCGTATCTTCCTTCAGCCCGCGATGGCGGTAACGCTTGGCGACTTCGCCCGACAGCATCGCGCCCGCCGAACGGTCGACGTTCTTGATGCCGACCTCGAAGGCGACGGGCGTCTTGTCCGTCAGCGCCGGCTGTGCCTGGTCGATCAGAACGCGGTCGAGAATATCGTCGATCGGATGCTGTTGCCGGCTCGTCCAGAAAGTCTCTTCCTTGGCGGCATCGACCTTGTGGAAGATGCGGCTAAAATCGAGGCCCCTGGCCTTCCAGTGCGCCAGCATCTCATCCTTCTCCAGCAGCTCGGATGCGCCGATGATGTCGTCAAGCCGGGTGAACCCGAGCGAGGCGAGAATTTCGCGCACTTCGTTGGCGACGAAGAAGAAGTAGTTGATGACGTGCTCCGGCGTGCCCTTGAAGCGCTTGCGCAGCACCGGATCCTGCGTCGCTACGCCGACCGGACAGGTGTTGAGATGGCACTTGCGCATCATGATGCAGCCGGCCGCGATCAGCGGCGCGGTGGCGAAACCGAACTCGTCTGCGCCGAGCAGCGCCCCGACGATGACGTCGCGGCCGGTCTTGAGGCCGCCGTCCACCTGCAGTGCGACACGCGACCGCAGGCCGTTCAGCACCAGCGTCTGCTGGGTTTCGGCAAGGCCGATCTCCCAGGGGCTGCCGGCATGCTTGAGCGAGGTCAGCGGCGAGGCACCGGTGCCGCCGTCGAAGCCGGCGACGGTGATGTGGTCGGCGCGCGCCTTGGCGACACCCGCCGCAACCGTGCCGACACCGACTTCGGAGACCAGCTTGACCGACACGTCGGACGTCGGATTGACGTTCTTCAGATCGTAGATCAGCTGCGCCAGATCCTCGATTGAATAGATGTCGTGATGCGGCGGCGGTGAGATCAGGCCCACACCCGGCGTCGAATGACGGGTCTTGGCGACCGTCGCGTCGACCTTGTGGCCCGGCAGCTGACCGCCTTCGCCGGGCTTGGCGCCCTGCGCCACCTTGATCTGCAGCACGTCGGCATTGACCAGATATTCGGTGGTGACGCCGAAGCGGCCCGAGGCGATCTGCTTGATCGCCGAACGCTCCGGGTTCATCGAACCATCGGAGAGCGGCATGTAGCGGTCGGACTCCTCGCCGCCCTCGCCGGTGTTCGACTTGCCGCCGATCCGGTTCATGGCTATCGCCAGCGTCGTATGCGCCTCGCGGGAGATCGAGCCGAAGGACATTGCCCCCGTCGAGAACCGCTTGACGATATCGGCGGCCGGCTCGACCTCATCGATCGAGACCGGCTTACGGCCGAGCGCCTCGGCGCTCTTGATCCTGAAGAGCCCGCGGATCGTGTTCATGCGCAGCGCCGAATTGTTGACCATCTCGGCGAATTCGCGGTAGCGATCCTCGGCATTGCCGCGCACGGCATGCTGAAGAGCTGCAACCGCATCCGGCGTCCAGGCATGGCTTTCGCCGCGCATGCGGTAGGCATATTCGCCGCCGATATCGAGCGTTGTCGCCAGCAACGGATCCTTGCCGAAGGCTGCGGTATGGCGCGCGACGGTCTCTTCGGCGATCGCTTCGAGGCCGATGCCTTCGATCATCGTCGCCGTTCCGAAGAAATACTTGTCGACCAGGTCGGACGAGAGGCCGATGGCGTCGAAGATCTGCGCGCCGCAATAGGACTGGTAAGTCGAGATGCCCATCTTCGACATGACCTTGAGGATGCCTTTGCCGACCGCCTTGATGTAGCGGTAGACGATTTCGGAGGCATCCACTTCCTTCGGGAACTCGCCCTTGGCATGCATGTCGAGCAGCGTGTCGAAGGCGAGATAGGGGTTGATCGCCTCGGCGCCGTAGCCGGCGAGCAGGCAGAAATGATGCACTTCGCGCGGCTCACCGGTTTCGACGACGAGGCCGACCGACGTGCGAAGCCCCTTGCGGATCAGGTGATGGTGGACGGCAGCCGTTGCGAGCAGCGCCGGAATGGCGATTCTATCAGGTCCGATCTGGCGATCGGAAAGCACGATGATGTTGTAGCCGCCCTTGACGGCCGCTTCCGCGCGTTCGCAGAGTCGGTCGAGCATCTCCGGCATGCCGGCAGCGCCGCGTTCGATATCATAGGTGAAATCGAGCGTCTTGGTATCGAAACGGTCTTCCGTATGGCCGATCGAGCGGATCTTTTCGAGATCGCCATTGGTCAGGATCGGCTGACGCACTTCCAGGCGCTTGGCATTCGCCATACCCTCATGGTCGAGAATGTTCGGACGCGGGCCGATGAAGGAGACGAGGCTCATGACGAGCTCTTCGCGGATCGGATCGATCGGCGGGTTCGTCACTTGCGCAAAGTTCTGCTTGAAATAGGTGTAGAGCAGCTTGGGCTTTTCTGACATCGCCGAGATCGGCGTATCGGTGCCCATCGAACCGATCGCTTCCTGACCGGTCGTCGCCATCGGCGACATCAGGATCTTGGTATCCTCGGTCGTATAGCCAAAGGCCTGCTGGCGGTCGAGCAGCGATACATCGCGGCGCAGCGCCCGCGGTTCCACCGGCTTCAGGTCTTCGAGGATGAGTTGGGTGCGGTCGAGCCAGCTGCGATAGGGATGCGCCGTCGCAAGCTGCGACTTCACCTCGTCATCGGAGATGATGCGGCCCTCTTCCATGTCGATCAGCAGCATCTTGCCCGGCTGCAGGCGCCACTTCTGGATGATCTTTTCTTCCGGAACCGGCAGCACGCCGGCCTCGGACGCCATGATGACACGGTCGTCATCGGTGACGAGGTAGCGCGCCGGCCTGAGGCCGTTGCGGTCAAGCGTGGCGCCGATCTGCCGGCCGTCGGTGAAGGCGACCGCCGCCGGTCCGTCCCACGGCTCCATCAGCGCGGCGTGATATTCGTAAAATGCCTTGCGTTCGGCCGCCATCGACTGGTTGCCGGCCCAAGCTTCCGGGATCAGCATCATGACGGCATGGGCGAGCGAGTAGCCGCCGCGCACCAGGAATTCCAGCGCATTGTCGAAACAGGCCGTGTCCGACTGTCCCTCGTAGGAAATCGGCCAGAGCTTGGAGATGTCCTCGCCGAACAGCGGCGAAGAGACCGAGGCCTGGCGCGCCGCCATCCAGTTGACGTTGCCGCGCAGCGTGTTGATCTCGCCGTTATGGGCGACCATACGATAGGGGTGGGCGAGCTTCCACGACGGGAAGGTGTTGGTCGAGAAGCGCTGATGCACGAGAGCGACCGCGCTTTCGAAACGCGGATCCGACAGGTCCTTATAATAGGCGCCGACCTGATAGGCCAGGAACATGCCCTTGTATACCACCGTCGCCGACGACAGCGACACCGGGTAGAAATTGCTCTCCTCACCCTCGAACTCGTCATAGATCCGGTTGGAGATGACCTTTCGCAGCGTGAACAGCCGCCGTTCGAATTCGTCGTTGTTTTCGGCATCTTCCCCAGCGCCGATGAAGACCTGCACATGATGCGGCTCGGTCGCGGCAATATCAGGCGCCTTGGAAAGCGAGGAATTGTCGACCGGCACGTCGCGGAAGCCGATGAAGACCTGGCCTTCCTCGACGATGACGTCCCTGATCACCTTCTTGAAGTGCTCGATCTGCTTTTGGTCGCGCGGCATGAAGATATGGCCGACGCCATATTCGCCAACCGGCGGCAAGGTAATGCCCTGCGCCGCCATCTCCTCGCGGAAGAAACGGTCGGGGATCTGCACCAGGATGCCGGCGCCGTCGCCCATCAGGGGATCGGCGCCGACGGCGCCGCGATGCGTCAGGTTTTCGAGGATGAACAGGCCGTCCTTGACGATCTGGTGCGACTTCTCGCCCTTCAGATGGGCGACGAAGCCAACGCCGCAAGCGTCATGCTCGTTGGCAGGATCGTAAAGCCCCTGCTTCTTCGGCAGGCCGGACGCGGATTTGGACGTCTTGGCCGTCGCGCGCACCTCTGCAGCAGCAAACCGGTCAAATTCCATGGATGGCGTCTTCGTCATCGTCTTTCCTCCTGTCGAAGCCCGCGGGGCCGCGGGCGGCTCTTCGTCTCGCGCCGCAACCCGAAAATAGGTCCGTCGCATGACAGCGCTGTTGCATTGTGAAGATCGGCCGCAGACATCTGCTTTAAGGGAAAGCAAACCGCCGCGTTCCGCGCCTGCCATTCGCCTCCGCGCGCCGCCTGGGGCTTGACGGTTGGAAGAACTATAGCGTGAAAGCCCGTCGCTGCCAGGGTTTTCGGCGCCTCTTCGGCCCCAGGGGCCAAAATAGGACAGCAACACTGTCCTAATTCACCAGTTCTATGCCAGAAACGATCCCGGTCCGCAAGAGCGTTACGTTAAAAAACGTGATTTTGCGAAGGAAGATTGCCAGATAAACCCCATTAGAGAAATAAAATTACGCACCGACGCGTCATTCTTTTTATTGATTGCGTAATTCAATTTTCGTGATGCATCAGGGGCGATAGCCTTGATCCCGTGAAGCTTTGGCGTAAGGTCCGCTTCGAAACCTCCCAACTCTCCGTCCACTCCCCCACGGTCTTAGCCATGTTCTTTGCTTCCGATAATTGGGCCGGCGCCCACCGTTCCATTGCCGAACGCCTGCTTGCGGAATCGGCCGGCTTTGCTCCGGCCTATGGCGCCGGTGATCTCGACAAAAAGGTCGAGGCCCGCTTCTGCGAGATCTTCGAGCGTGAGGTTTCCGTTTTCTTCGTCGCCACCGGCACGGCCGCCAACTCCCTGGCGCTGGCGAGCGTCCAGCGCCCCGGCGGGATTACCTTCTGCCATTCGGAAGCCCATGTGATCGAAGATGAATGCGGCGCGCCGGAATTCTTCTCCGGCTCCGCCCGCCTCATGGCCGTCGACGGCGAAGCCGGCAAGATCGATCCGGCAAAGCTTTCGGCAAAAATCGCGCACTTTCCCGAGGATGCCCTCCGTCATGGCCGCGCCAGCGCTGTGACCATCACCCAGTCGACCGAGATCGGCACCGTCTATTCACTGCCGGAGATCGGCGAGATCGCCGCCATCTCGAGGAAGCGCAACCTGCCGCTCCACATGGATGGCGCCCGATTCGCCAACGCGCTGATCGCACTCGATGCCACCCCTGCGGAGATGACCTGGAAGCGCGGCGTCGACATGCTGTCCTTCGGCGGCACCAAGAACGGCTGTTGGTGCGCGGAGGCGATCGTCTTCTTCAATCCGGATCAGGCAAAGGAAATGCCCTTCATCCGCAAGCGCGCTGCCCAGCACTTCTCCAAGTCGCGCTTCATCGCAGCCCAGTTCGACGCCTATTTCGAAAATGTCCTCTGGCTCGATCTCGCCCGCCATTCGAACGCCATGGCCGACAGGCTGCGCGCCGGTATTGCCGCCAGCAGCGCCGGGCGCCTCGCCTGGCGGACCGCGACCAACGAGGTCTTTGCCGTCATCAGCAAGAGTGCTGCAAGAACAGCAGAGGAAAAAGGCGCGAAATTTTATGAATGGCCGGCGCCTGCGGCAGCACCCGAACTCGTTTCTGAAAGCGAGAGCTTGATCCGCCTCGTCACCAGCTTCGCAACCACGGAAGCAGACGTGGACGGCTTCCTGAGGTGCCTGGCCGCCTGATCGACGACCGGACGAGCCTGCCTGCCGGTCAGGTTTCCCCGTGACGGCTGTGGGTCATGCGGACCTCAGCCCCCTGACCTTTTGGAGAATATCGTCGGACAGTGCCGAGACCAGCGCCTGATCCGCACCCTTGCGCGGCACCAATACGAATTCCACATCCTCGAGCACCGGCAATTTTCCCGCAGCAACTTCTTTCAGCCCGGACGGAGCCATACTGCGCGGCTGCACCAGCATGCCCATTCCGGCTCGCGCCGCTGCCGTCAGCCCGCTCAGGCTGCCGCAAGTGCAGACGATCCGCCACGGCACGCCATTGCGCCCAAGTGCTTCCAGGGCGATCGCCCGTGTCACGCTCGGCGGTGGGAAAGCGATCAGCGGTAATGGACCGGAGGCGAGCACTCGTTCAGGATCGCGCGCCAGCCAGACGAGCGGCTCGCGATAAACCAGTTTTCCGCGCGCATCGCCAAGCCGGCGCTTGGCGAGCACCAGATCGATTTCGCCATTATCCTGCATCTCATAAAGCACGCCTGAAAGCGCCACCGTCAGTTCCAGGTCGACGGACGGGTGCGAGCGAACGAAATCCTCCAGCACTGCTGGCAGCTGGCTGGTGACGAAATCCTCCGACACGCCGAGCCGGAGGCTGCCGCGCAGGCTGTTGCTCTTGAACAGCGCCTGCACTTGCCCCTCGATCGAAAGCATGGCGCGCGCATGCGAAAGCAGCGCCTCGCCGTCACCGGTGAGCATCACCTTGTGGGTGTCGCGCGCGAGCAGCTTGCGTCCGAGCGCCGCCTCCAGCCGCTGGATATGCTGGCTGACCGTCGATTGCCCGAGGCCCAGCCTTTCCGCAGCAAGCGTGAAACTGCCCATCTGTTCGACGGTAACGAAACTGCGCAACTGCGCGAGGTCCAGCATAATCCAGCATCTCGATAACTGTTATTTCTTGCATCCTGGATCATAATGGACGACAGAACAACGGTTACTTTATTGCTGCGAGACCGTCATGCGCCGCTTTCTGCCAGATACGTTCACGATCCTGCTCGTCTGCACCGTCATTCTCGCCTCCCTGTTTCCGGCGAGCGGCAGTTTTGCGGATTATTTCGGCGTCGCCACCGATATGGCCATCGCGGCGCTGTTTTTCCTGCACGGCGCGCGCCTTTCCCGTGACGTCGTCATTGCTGGTCTGCTGCACTGGCGGCTGCATCTCGTCATCCTGCTGACGACGTTCGGCATCTTCCCGCTGCTCGGGCTCGGACTCGGCTTCATCCCCGACGCGATCCTGCCACGGCCGCTTTACCTCGGCATCCTCTTCCTTTGCGTGCTGCCGTCGACGGTGCAGTCGTCGATCGCCTTCACCTCGATGGCGGGCGGCAATGTGCCCGCCGCGATCTGCTCGGCCTCGGCCTCGAACATTTTCGGCATGTTCCTGACGCCGCTGCTGGTCGGCCTGCTCTTTTCCGTCGGCGGCCATGGCGGCTTCTCCTTCGACGCGCTTCGGCAGATCCTGCTGCAGCTGCTTGCGCCTTTCATCGTTGGCCAGATCCTGCAGCCCTGGATCGGCGATTGGATTCGCGCCAAGAAGAAGATTCTCATGCCGGTCGACCGCGGCTCGATCCTGATGGTGGTCTATCTCGCCTTCTCGACGGCGATCGTCGAAGGACTGTGGCACACTTTCTCGATTGCCGACATCGCCGTTGTCGTCGTCGCCGACGTCGTGCTTCTGGCGTTTGTTCTTGTCTTGACGATGTTTGGCAGCCGCTGGCTGGGATTCGACAAGGCTGACGAGATCACCATCACCTTCTGCGGCTCGAAAAAGAGCTTGGCAAGCGGCGTTCCGATGGCAAACGTCATCTTCGCCGGCCAATCGATTGGGGCGATCGTGCTTCCGCTGATGCTCTTCCACCAGATTCAGCTGATGGTCTGCGCCATCATCGCCCAGAAATATGCCGCAGCAGCAGCCCGGCGCGTAACGGAACAGCAAATGAAGGACGCCGCCAGCCCGGCCTGAACGCCAATAAGATGTTCGGCAATAAAAAAACGGCGCCCCGATCGGAGCGCCGTCCATTGTCCCTGAAGGACAGCTGTTAACCGTTGACGACCTGCGCCTCGATCGCCTTCGGAGCCTCGACCGGCTCGGCGGCAATCGTGATCTTGCGGGGCTTCATGGCCTCGGGAATGTTGCGCAGAAGATCGATGTGAAGCAGGCCATTCTTCAGCGAAGCGGCTGACACCTCGACGTGATCGGCAAGCTGGAAGCGGCGCTCGAAGGCGCGCTTGGCAATGCCGCGATAGAGGAATTCGCCGCCTTCAGCGGTTTCCTCGTTCTTTTCACCCTTCACGGACAGCACATGGGCATGAGCTTCGATCGAAAGCTCGGTCTCGTCGAAGCCGGCGACCGCCATGGTGATGCGATAGGTGTTTTCACCGGTGCGCTCGATATTATAGGGCGGATAGGTCTGCGCCTGCTCCGGCTGAGCAAGGCTGTCGAGCATGGTGAAGAGGCGGTCGAAACCGACCGTCGAACGATAGAGGGGAGAGAAGTCTACGTGACGCATGATGTCCTCCTAGGGAAGCGACGTGTTGCGATAAGGTGCCCTGAAACCCCATCTTGGCGGTCTCGGGACGGTTGCGCGGGCCCCTTTGGCACCCGCAGGATGGAGATGGTGACGCGATTCGAGGAGTTCAAGACCTTTTCGAGGCCCCCTCGGCCGGCCGTGAACCGCGCGTGAACGGTCGGTTCGGAAGGCGTTCAGACATGCCTGCCTAGAAATGACGATGTCGGGTGACACTGGCCCCGATGACTGAAGTGCATCGTCCCTTCTTCTTCAGTCTAAACTTGGGCCGGCCGCGAGCGCCCTCACGCTCCCGCCGGCCCTTTTTCCCCCGCTTTCCAAGCCGGGCGCCATGCGCTATCCCTGGTAGGGAAGCATTCAGCAGCGGCGCATAGGTAAGTGATGGATCAGGTTCTCTATTCGACGCCCGACAATCCTGCCCCGGAAAACCGCACCGAAGGGTTCTTCGAAACCCATGACGGTCACCGGCTGCGTTACGCCGTTTTCCGTTCTGGCGCCCAGGTCGCCAAGGGCACGGTCGTCATCATCCATGGCCGCAACGAATATATCGAAAAATATTTCGAGACGATCCGCGACCTGACAGGCAAAGGCCTCTGGGTCGCGACCTTCGACCTACGTGGCCAGGGCGGTTCGTCGCGGCTCCTGAAGCGCCGCAATCACGGCCATATCCGCCGCTTTTCCGATTACGAGCGCGATCTCGACACCTTCCTCGAAAAGATAGTGCTGCCGGATACCCGCCTGCCGTTCTACCTGCTCGGCCATTCCACCGGCGGACTGATCGCGCTGTCGGCCGCCCCCTATCTCACCACCCGCATCGACCGCATGGTGCTATCGGCTCCCTTCATCGGCCTGACCGGCCAGTCGGCCTCGCCCCGCGTCATCCGCACCCTCGCCGGCGCGCTGACGGCCGCCGGCCTCGGCTTCATGCCGCTGACCTCGAAGCTGAAGGAGTCGGAATTCCGCGACAATCCGTTGACCTCAGACGAAACCCGCTTCGAGCGCAATATTGCGATGATGAAGGCCCATCCGGAACTGACGCTCGGGCCGCCGACGGCCCGCTGGCTGACCGAAGCCTTCCGGACCATGGACCGGGTCACCTCGCCCAACCATCTCTTCTCGATTACCATCCCGACCATCGTCATCGCCCCGACACGTGATGGCGTCGTGCCCTACACGGCACAGGAGCGGCTCTCGCGTTATTTCCGCGCCGGCCAGCTGGTGCCGATCAACGGCGCCCGTCATGAGATCTTCCAGGAACGGGATATTTATCGCGCCGCGGCGCTGGCGGCCTTCCACGCCTTCATCCCCGGCAGCGATGCCGAGGAAAATCATGATGTCGCCGCCCTCGGCACGTGAGCCGGATCAACCGCGCCGCCAGCGGAATCGGCCTTGCCGGCCTGGGGCATCGGCTTTGCCGAGCCCGGGTTCAGCGCTGCAGGATGGCGATTGCCTGCTCGTAGACCGCGCGGCTGCCGGCGGCGATGATCGAGCCGCCGTTTTCCGGCCGTTCGCCGTCCCAGGTGGTGATGATGCCGCCCGCCCCCTCGATGACGGGAATGATGCCGCCGACGTCATAGGGCTTCAGCCCGTTTTCGATGACGAGATCGATATGGCCGGCGGCAAGCAGCGCATAGGCATAACAGTCGCATCCATAGCGGAAGAGCCGCACCTGCCCCTCGATCTCCCGATACTTCTCAATCTCCCCGCCGGCGAAGAGATGTGGCGAGGTCGTGAACAGAATGGCGCTCGAAAGCGCCTCGCACTGGCGCGTCACCAGCCGCCGCTCACCCTCCGGCCCGGTATAGATCGAGCCGTTCTCGTCGGCGAAATAACGTTCGCCGGTAAAGGGCTGCTCGATCATGCCCATGATGGCCCGGCCTTCCTTCTGCAGGCCGATCAGCGTTCCCCAGACCGGCACGCCCGATATGAAGGCGCGCGTGCCGTCGATCGGATCGATCACCCAGACATAGTCCCGGTCGAGCCCGACATCGCCGTGCTCCTCGCCGAGAATGCCGTGGTCGGGGAAATTCTCCTCGATCAGCGCCCGGATGGCGAACTCGGCCGCCCGATCGCCTTCCGTCACCGGATCGAAGCCGGAAGAAAGTTTATTCGTGACATCAAGGCCGGAGCGGAAGCGCGGCAGCGTCTCGGCGCGGGCGACCTCCGCCAGACGATTGAAGAATGAACGGTCAGGAAGCATGGTGACACCGTTTGGCTAGCGGGAATGCGCTTTCATAGCGAAAACGAGCGGGAATGCAAACGAAGCGGGCAACGTCAGGCGAATTGCCCAAAGATATCGCAGCGCAATATATTGCTTGACATTTGTGCAATGCAATAGTAGCGTCGTCGTTACAGTCTTCTGACTGTAAATACCCTCCTTGGGTGTTTCCTCCCTAGACTTAGCCGCGCTGACAAGCGCGGTTTTTTTTGACTTGGGGAGGCAGGTCGAGAATCAGGAAAGCAGTTTACTCGGCGGCCAGCGCTCGATCGCCGGCAAATTTTTCGACATAATCCGCCATCTGCCGCATGAAGGCCGCGACGGCGTCGGCCACCGCGGCGAAATCCTCGCGCTTCTCCAGCGTCACCTCGTCGACATAGATCGCCCGGTTCACTTCGATCTGCAGCGCGTGCAGACCGCGCGAGGGACGGCCGTAATGCTCGGTGATGAAGCCACCGGCATAAGGCTTGTTACGGATCGCCGCGAACCCCATTTCCTCGAGGATGGCGATGGCGGCGCGTGAAAGTTCGGCCGAAGCGCTGGTGCCGTACCGGTCGCCGACGATGAAATCGGGCCGCGTGGTGCAGCCCGCGACCCGCACATTGCCGGGCATCGAGTGGCAGTCGATCAGAACGCCGAAGCCGAACTGCACATGGGTGCGGGCGATCAGCCGGCGCAGCGCCGCGTGGTAGGGTTTGTAGACTGCCTCGACCCGATCGAGCCCCTCCTGCACCGGCAGCCGCCGTGCGTAGATCTCCATGTTCTCGGCAACGATGCGCGGAATGGTCCCGAGTCCGCCGGCAACCCTCAGGGAACTGATGTTGGCATAGGGCGGCAGCAGCCCGTCGAACATCCTGGGATCGAGCTCGTAGGGCTCACGATTGACGTCGAGATAGGCCCGCGGAAAATTGGCGGCGAGCAGTGGCGCGCCCAGTTCGACGGCCGAGCCGAACAGCTCGTCGACATAGTGGTCCTCCGAACGGCGGATCGCTATGCCTTCCAGCCTCGATTGGGCGATGAATTCCGGTGGATAAATTCGGCCGCTATGGGGAGAGTTGTAGACGAAGGGAATGGTCTGCGACACGGGCTCATGGACCTCAAAAAGCTCGTATTCGCGGATTTCCGGCACTTTCGGCCCTCTTTACCATGTCATGAACTGACTGCTTTGTTCATGTTGCCAGTTGCCCGCCCTCAAGTCCATACTATGTAGAAGGGATGACCATCACGCACAGGCAATTCACCGGTTGTTTACCGGGCAAAGACTAGTGTAGACGGCTGGCAGCCCACCCAAAACCTATTGATTAGCGGTCTGGATTGATGACTCAGAAGATACTTCTCGCCGAAGACGACAACGACATGCGCCGTTTCCTGGTGAAAGCGCTCGAAAAGGCCGGCTACAAGGTCCTTTCTTACGACAATGGCGCCAGCGCCTACGACCGGCTGCGCGAGGAGCCATTTTCCCTGCTGCTGACTGATATCGTCATGCCCGAAATGGATGGCATCGAGCTGGCGCGCCGGGCCACCGAACTCGATCCCGATCTGAAGGTGATGTTCATCACCGGTTTTGCCGCCGTGGCGCTGAACCCCGATTCGAAGGCGCCGAAGGATGCCAAGGTCCTTTCCAAGCCTTTCCACCTGCGCGACCTCGTCGACGAGGTCAATAAAATGCTTGCCGCGTAAGGCTTGTCGGGCGGCGCGTCACAAAACTGAAAAAAGCCTATTGACGGCTCCGAAGGTTTTGTGATCTATGCGCCGCCATCGGATGGGCGTGTAGCTCAGCGGGAGAGCACTACGTTGACATCGTAGGGGTCACAGGTTCAATCCCTGTCACGCCCACCATTCGATCTCCTTGGGGCGCAAGGGTAGTTCGCCCGCTGATAGGTGAATTGTGGTTTTTCATAGCTCGCCCATTTATCGCCCATGAAACCGCCTTGTGGCGGCGGCTGAATGCTCTGGGTGATGATGTCCATACACCTTCCGAATCATTTGCTCAGAGGTGCCTGAGAATCCAGCCGCCTCCCAAATCGGTACTCCTCGCTGCATCATCCACGTGATGCAAGTGTGTTTTAGGACATGGGGCGTAACTTCCTCACCCAAGCCCCTGTTACCCCATTATTGACGGCATTTGCAGACGGCATCCAACCGTCCCGAATTGCTCTTTGCAAAAGGTCACCCATCGCACTTCCTCTTTAATTGGAAAACCGGCTACGTCTAATTTTCTTAAATAACCGGAAAAGATGAGAAATTATTCCGGCCAACAGGATCGTCCCAAACGTAGTTTCCAAGTACAGTCTTGAAAAGACGTGATCCATTCTTCCGAATGCCCACTCCATGACAAAACATTTCGCAATAGTGCATCGATCTGGACCAGGAAATATCGATATAATTACATTTAATAAAATGTACGATACAGACAGGATCACAAACTCCTTCGAGAAAATCGGAGGTCTTTCACCGACTTTCGCTTGAGAAGCGCCTATCCAACCTGGCGATTGGCTGGCCTTCATTATAAAGAGGAAAAATCCGCTTGAGACTATTTGACTGCTTATTAACAGAACAGCAAAATTTTGATCCGAGACAAATAACTGCTGCACAATTGAAGTCAGCCCACTCGAAAGCAGCAGGGCACCCATGAACGCCTTTCCGCTATCTCCTCTTTTCTTTGCTACATTGATAACACAGACGTACGCAGCCCACGCAGTCGCCACAATTGGGATTGGGCCAATGACCCACGGCAAACTTAGAAAAGACATACATCCCCCGAGGCTTGGGCGATTCCCTCTAGCGAGGCGTACATCCCTTCACCTTTTGGTGTAGGAGTGCTAGGAATACACCATTGTCAATGCCAGCAAAAGATGTACTTCATATTTTTGCCATCTTATTTATTTGGGCTAATACTCTATCCGCATTCACGATCGTAGGATTAGCAATATTAGCGACATAGAATGCGTGTTTGGAGATATCTCTAAAAGAGTCCGGCTCCGTTCATGAGCGAAATCGGCACCATTGTAGCCGAACCTCACATCCGGCAGCTCTTACTCGATCTTGACGCACCACCTGTTTCGATGCTGAGCGCGCCCGCCTCAGAGACGCGTCGCGGGGGAACTGGGTAGAACCCAGTCACCATTTGCTGAAGCAGGCCGTGAACTTGGAGAGCACGTCAGCAGCGCCCGTGAGGTTCACAGCTACGCGCTCACCCTTTGCGCTTGTTACAGCCAGCTCGTTTCCCTGCGCCATTTGATCCAGTAATTCCATCGGCAGCTGACCGAACTCATGCCAAGTGAAATAGTCGCTTTCGCTTCCGTCGGACACATAGGCCGGCTTGTCATCCACATGCCACGTCGCTCTGGTCTCGCCACTGAACACGCTGCTGACGAATCCGACGAGACCGTTGCCCGGTGATCCCATGAAGCCGACCATCGCAATTCCACGGTGGGTTTGAACAAAGCATGTGCGCCCCCAATCCACTTCTCGGGTGTAGAACTCCCAATTCGAGGGGGGTTGAAGCTGGTCTGCACCTGATGACTGACCGGAGGAGTTGGTAGGCGAGGAAGCTCCTCCGAACGGCGAGGTCTTTGCATCGCCATCGATCGAGCTTGCTTGCAGCCCCCTGAGATCGACATCACAGCGACTCAATGCCTCGTTCAACTGGAAAGCTTGAAAACGGTCTAGCGCCGGGACAGTCCACAGCTGGGGTAGCGATCCTCTGGGACGATTTCAAAAGTCCGTAAAGCACGTCGCATCAAACCTGACTCATGTGACCTGCTTTAGCGCGCGAGGGGATTTCTGTCCCCGTTTGAGGATGTCGCAGTCATTGAGATCCGTCCCTTCCTCAGATTGATCGACATGTCCAGGCATCCGGTCGCCTGGCCCTGCGCCGACTCGCGCAGATTGCAGTTATGGCCGCCCTCATATGAGGAGGCGCTCATTCGAGCATCAATTGCATACCATTGCTGAGTGCTCAGCCCCTCGTTGCTCGGAATTCAGAAGTATGATTTTTGTGACAAGCAGATGACGAGTTTGTGACAAAATGCGTGTTATTTCAGCAACATAGCCGGTGCAGCCTGCTGTCATGATCGACAATGACGTTGCGGTGCAACATCCCTTATGTAACTTCCGCGGCGAGGCAGACACCGAGCTAAAAAGGTGCCGCTTCGATCACACTGGTGAAGACACGTAGGGACTGCCGATGGCAACGGTCTTCATCCTCTCGCATCTGAACTGGAGGTTATTCCATGAACATCAAGAGCCTTCTTCTCGGCTCCGCTGCTGCTCTCGCAGCAGTATCCGGCGCTCAGGCCGCTGACGCTATCGTCGCCGCCGAACCGGAACCGGTTGAATATGTTCGCGTCTGCGACGCTTACGGCACCGGCTACTTCTACATCCCCGGCACCGAGACCTGCCTGAAGATCAACGGCTACGTCCGTTTCCAGGTTGACGTTGCTCCGAACGCCAGCTCGATCGGCGCCGGCGGCGGCGGTTCCGTCGCCAACGACTCGGACTGGGACGCCCGCACCCGCGGCCAGGTTCAGTTCACCGCCAAGAGCGACACCGAATATGGTCCGCTGACCGGTGTTATCGTCATGCAGTTCAATGCTGACAATGCTTCAGCCCAGAAGGCCCAGCTCGACTCCGCTTACATCGACATCGCAGGCTTCCGTGCTGGTCTGTTCTACTCCTGGTGGGACGACGGCCTCTCCGGCGAAACCGACGATATCGGTTCTCCGGTAACGCTGCATAACTCGCTGCGTTATCAATACGAAACCGACGCCTTCTATGCTGGCATCAGCGTCGACGAGCTGGAAGACAGCCCGTTCTACAACGGCGAAACCGCCAACAACGTCGGCGTTGCCGTCGGTCTCGGCGGCAAGGCCGGTATCTTCAGCTACCAGATCACTGCCGGTTACGACACTGACAACGAAGAAGGCGCCGTCCGCGCCATGGGTACGGTTGCCGTCGGCCCCGGCACGCTAGGCCTCGCAGTCGTCTACGCATCCAACCCGAACGCCTACTACAACAAGGCTGAATGGGCGATCGCTGCCGAATACGCCATCAAGGCGACTGACAAGCTGAAGATCACTCCGGCCGTTCAGTACTACGACAACTACGGCATCACTGCCGGCGAGTTTAACGACGACGTCAGCGCCTGGAAGGCTGGCGTAACGATCGACTATCAGATCGTCGACAACTTCTCCGCAAAGGTCTCGGTTCAGTACCTCGATCCGGACAATGCCGACGACGTAACCTCGGGCTACTTCCGCCTGCAGCGCGCGTTCTGATCAAGGCTGCCGGCCAGACCGGCGGCTATAAATTCCTGATCTGACTGACCTCCGATCGGGAAAGAATGGGCCTGGACTTCCCTGCCTAGGCCCATTCCGCCTTGACCAGAAGTGCGTCCAGACGGCAGGCGCTCGACGAGCACGGCCATTAGAGCGTCGTGCGTCCTATCGGACGCACGAACCTTGCCGATGTCCGGAAGATCATGCCGTTGCCGGACCTTTTAACCGGCAAGCCAAACCGACGTTCCGCCCTTCCGCGGGCTGGCCCGGCGAACGGCAGAATCTTTATGCTACATGGAACCAAATTTCGGACACAGAGCCGTGCCATGGCCAATCGAAGGTGAAGCGGTGATTCGCCTCGCCAGGACATGGGATTTGAGATTGAAATGAAGTTATCCGCGCTTGCAGCCGCCGGCTTTGTTGCCGCCGTCCTCGCCTTGCCAGCCTCTGCCGCGCCGGCCTCCCCGCCGGAGACATTTCCCGGCGCTCCCGGCGTCATTACGCTTTCCGGCAAATGCGCCAGACTGGTCGTCGCCAAATTCGACGCCACCAAGGGCTGCAAAAACGAGCTTGCCAGCGTCACGCTGGCCAACGGTTCGGTGACCTTCATCTTCACTTCAGACGGAAAAGCGCTCGGCTTCCAGGGCGATGGCAGCGGCATCAAGCCAGCCTCCAACGGCAATGCTCGCCTGCCGTTGAGCCTGGTAACGACGGGCGTCGGCAACAAGATGACCGGCCAGGTCAAGGTCGCCGGCTTCTGCACCTTCGGCAATCCCTACGCCGGCAAGCCGATTGCGATCGAATGCACCGCCGAAAGCAAGGACTCCTCCTTCACCGGCAGCTTCCGCACCGGCGGCCAGCTGGTGAAAAAGGGAAAATAGCTCCCGTCAGGCGGCGCACCACGCGCCGCCGGCCGCCCCTGGCTTGCGCGCCAGCCCTTCCTTGATCAGCTGCGCGCCAAAAGAGCGCCCGTCGCGCGAGACGATCCGCTGCGCGCCTGAGGGCTCGGTCGTTCCAGCCGCGTCGATGGCGAAGGGGCCGGCGTTCAGAAGCGCCAGCAGGCGCAGCTTCGCGGCAAAGGCCACTCTGCGTTCGTCATCGCAGCGCGCCTGGTCGGCCACCGGGCTTGCCATATCGGCAATGACGATCTTTTCGCCCTTGTACCAGAAGACGCCGCCGTCGCCGACGCAATTGATGTGCGCGCCCTGCCCGCAATAGCCGAAGGCGCCCGTTGCCGTCTGCTGAGCCCCGGGAGAGGCCGGGGCCGGCACCGCCTTGACCGGCTGGATGGCCGGCGTCGGGATTGCAGCCGGCGGCAGCGGCTGCGCCTGCAGCGTCGGCGGCGCGGCTCTCGGCGTCGGTGCGACAAGCGCCACCTGCTTCGGCGGCACATCCTTCCTGGTGACAGGTCTCGGCTCCGCCATTTCCGCTGCGATCGGCGCCGAGTGCCGTTCAAGCATAGGCTGAAGGCTCTTCCAATTGTCGTGAGCGACGATGCCGCCGATCGCGGCAATGCCGATCACCGCCCAGGGCAGCAACCCGCCGCCGCGCGCTCTGCTCTTTCCTCTCGCCGGCGCCTTGCGGCGGCCGCGTGTCGCTGTCTTGGCCATCTGTCCGAATCCCGTGAGGCCGGGATTATCGCTGCCCAATCCTTTCCGAAAGGTTGGCGCGGGCCGTTATCTTTGACGTGGGCCGATACTCTGGACAGCAAAACGCCCGGCATCGCCGGGCGCCTATCTCCACAGGTTTGTCTTTCGCCTAGTCCGGACGTTGGGCCGAAGGCTCGTTTTTCCCCGCCGATGCAGCGCCGCTGCTGGGCGAAGCGATCGACTGTTTGCGTTTGCCGATCTCGATGCGCTTGTCGGCCCCCTCGCGGATGGCCTGCCATTCATTTTCGTGCCGGATCACAATATCCCGGGCCACAAAGTTCATTGCCATATGTTTCTCACCCTGTTTCAGATCGACCGTCAGCACGCCGAAGAGGCCTTCGGAAGAGCCGTTATTTCTTCGTGTTCGTATGAGCTTTGATGTCAGGCCCCCCTTTGGAAAGGTCCGCGCCGGTCACATGCGCCGGCACGTGAATGTCGTGGATGACGCCGGGCGTCAGCGTCAGGTCGACATGATGCGGAGGCAGTACCTGTGCCTTCTGCATGCGATTTGGTCTCGCCCGCTTCATGCGGTCGGATGCCTCCGTGCGCTTGTCGGGAACATGGGTCGAAGTGTGCATCATCGGCCTCCTTTCAGCTCAACCAGGGTTTAACGAGCGGAGGCCCCCAATGGTTCCCGAAAATTTGCCGTTTTCTGTGGCGCGTTTGGCCTTGACTGGTTGGGGAAGTAGATTACCTAGGGCCTATCCCGCAGCCTTCCAGACATCGGCTACGGGGAACATTGGTGCCGGGCCCCTCTGGCGAGAGTTTTTACGGCGCTCTCGTGATGTCGGTACCGCCTGCAGCTCAGCCGGCGGATTTTTCATCGATGAAAAAGCTCACCATGCCTCGTCAGCATGCCCGTTGTGGTATGCCGCGTTTTTATAATACCTCCATCCCCTCCAAGCTTTGCGGCCGCGAGGTGCGGCCATGAACCAGTCCCAGACCAATAAATCCTCGCTCGGCTATTTCCGCTGGGCTTTCATCGTCACGGCCCTCGGGCTCATTCTCGGCGCCGTGCTCGGTTGGCAGACCACCGGCACGATCGGCGGCATGGCGACCGTCTTCTTCATCTGCACCGTGCTTGCGGTGCTGGAGATCTCGCTCTCCTTCGACAATGCCATCGTCAATGCCAACAAGCTGAAGGAGATGACGCCGGTCTGGCAGAAACGATTCCTCACCTGGGGCATCATCATTGCCGTCTTCGGCATGCGCATTGTCTTTCCGCTGGCGATCGTCGCCATCGCCGCACGCATCGGCCCCTGGGACGCTCTGGTGCTCGCCGCCCGCGAACCCGAGGAATATGCCCGCATCATGAACGATGCGCATCTGCCGATCGCAGCCTTCGGCGGCACCTTTCTGATGATGGTCGGCCTCAGCTATTTCTTCGACCAAGAGAAGACGATCCATTGGCTTCGCGGCCTGGAAAAGGTGATGGCGCGCTCGGCCACCATCAGGGGCATCGAAATCGCCTTCGTGCTGGCGCTGATGCTTGTATTCTCCTGGCTGATCGGCGGCGAGGACGCCAGCGTCTTCGTCCATTGCGCCATTTACGGCTTGCTCACCTTCCTCGCGGTCGAGGTCGTCGGCGAGTTACTCGATGCGTCGCAGCAGACGATGAGCGCAGCCGCCAAGGGCGGCCTCGGCGCCTTCGTCTATCTGGAGGTGCTGGATGCCAGCTTCTCCTTCGACGGCGTCATCGGCGCCTTCGCCTTGACGCAGAATCTCTTCGTCATCGCGATCGGCCTCGGCATCGGCGCGATGTATGTGCGCTCGATGACCATCATGCTGGTGGAGAAGGGAACGCTTGCAGAATACCGCTACCTCGAACATGGCGCCTTCTACGCCATCCTGATCCTCTCGGTGATCATGTATGCGCAGACCCTGGTGCACATTCCCGAGGTTATCACCGGCCTCGGCGGCGCGGTCTTGATCGGTCTGTCGCTCTGGTCGTCCATTCGCCACAACAGGCGCGAGAGGGCGGATGATCACGCCGACCGGCGGGAAGAACTGCACGCCTGACGTGGCAGGCGATGGAACGTCGCAACGCGCTTCAGCGTTGCGGCTATTGCTCCGACAAAAATAAAGCCCGCGACCATCCGGTTGCGGGCTGTTTCATTCGTGCATGCCTTGAAGGGCTTAGCGGATGATCTGACCGAAGGAAGCCGGGTCGATTCCAAGCTCCTTGAGGTCGCGGGCGCGCGGACGGCGACCGGCCTCGACAGCAGCGCTGACGGCATTGGCGGCGCTAAGCGCAGCGAATGCGCGGCCCAGGAAACCGGCGTGGACTGAATTGCGGATGGCGGACATTGTCCTGTTCCTCTTGCTCAATGATTGACCACTCATAGATGGCGGCGCGCCGGCGAATCGACAATGCACGGAAAATCACCGCAGCCATGCAAAAAGAAGCGGCCGGCGCATGTTTCCATGGCCGGCCTCCAGGCAGGGGTAAGGTTGTCTTTTTCTTCTAGTCTTCGTTTGCCGCCAGTTGCGACAGCACCTGGCCCCGACCGCGAATGCGCAGGATCAGCGGGATCAGGAAGGCAGCCGCCGCAACGATGAGCAGGCCTGCCGCGATCGGTGACATCACCAGCGTCGTCACGTCGCCTTGGCTGATCGCCAGCGCGCGGCGCAGCTGCTGCTCGGCCAGCGGCCCGAGGATCAGGCCGACGACGGCAGGCGCGATCGGATAGCCGAAGAGCCGCATCACATAGCCGAGCAGGCCGAAGGCGAGCAGCATGCCGAGTTCGAACACCGAAGGGTTGGCGCCGATCGTTCCGAGCGTCGCAAATAGCAGGATGCCGGCATAAAGCCACGGCTTCGGAATGGTCAGCAGCCGCACCCAGAGCCCGATCATCGGCAGGTTGAGGACGAGCAGCATCGCGTTGGCGATGAGCAGGCTGGCGATCAGACCCCAGACGAGCTGCGGATTGGTGGCAAACAGGAGCGGCCCCGGCTGCAGCCCGTATTGCTGGAAGCCGGCGAGCATGATCGCCGCCGTCGCCGTCGTCGGCAGGCCGAGGGTCAGGAGCGGCACCAGCGTGCCGGCGGCTGACGCATTGTTCGCCGCCTCTGGACCGGCCACGCCTTCGATCGCGCCATTGCCGAATTCTTCCGGGTTCTTGGCCAGCCGCTTTTCGGTCGAGTAGGACAGGAAGGTGCCGATTTCAGCGCCGCCCGCCGGCATCGCTCCGATCGGGAAACCGATCAGCGTGCCGCGCAGCCAGGGCTTCCAGGAGCGCGACCAGTCCTGTGCGTTCATCCAGAGCGAACCCTTGACCGCCTCTACTTGCTCCGCGGCGCGGTTGCCCTGCGCTGCGATATAGAGCGTCTCGCCGATCGCGAACATCGCCACTGCCAGCGTCGTCACTTCGACGCCGTCGAGCAGGTCGGGAATGCCGAAGGAAAGCCTGGCCTGGCCCGTCTGCTGGTCGATGCCGACCATGGCAAGGGCGAAACCGATGAACAGCGCGGTCAGTCCTCGCAGCGCCGAATCCCCAAAGGCGGAGGAGACGGTGACGAAGGCGAGCACCATCAGCGCGAAATATTCACGCGGCCCGAAGACCAGCGCCAGCTTGACGATATAGGGCGCGATGAAGGCGAGCCCGAGCGTCGCGATGAGGCCGGCGACGAAGGAGCCGATCGCCGCCGTCGCCAGTGCCGGTCCGCCGCGCCCGGCCCGCGCCATCTTGTTGCCCTCGAGCGCGGTGACGATCGAGGCGCTTTCACCCGGCGTGTTGAGCAGGATCGACGTCGTCGAACCGCCATACATGCCGCCGTAATAGATGCCGGCGAACATGATCAGCGAGCCGCCCGGATCGAGCTTGTAGGTGGCCGGCAACAGCAGCGCCACGGTGAGCGCCGGGCCGATGCCGGGCAAGACGCCGACGGCAGTGCCGAGCGTCACGCCGACCAGCGCATAAACCAGGTTCATCGGCTGCATCGCAACCAGGATACCCTGCCATAGGAATTCGAATGTGCTCATCTTGGTGTCCCAGGCGGCGTTCCCGTCCGTGCCTTCGCAATCGGTCGCCGCGAAAAATCAAAAGAGCTGACAGCACGTCCCGCGCAGTCAGAAGAACAGATGTTCGAGCGGGCCGGCCGGCAGCGTCAGCTGTAGGAGCTGCGAGAAGATCGCCCAGACGACGAAGCTGAAAACGATGCCGATCGGCAGCGAGATCCAGAGCTTGTGTTTGCCGAAGCCGCGTGCCGTCAACGCAAACAGAATACCGGTCGCAATCGAGAAGCCGGCAATGCGCAGAAGCAGCATCTGGCAGACAAGACCGGCGACGATCCAGATCACGGGCGCCACTTCTTGCTTGTCTCGTTCCGGGAACTCGCCGCGCCAGGCTTCGGCGACTGTCCAGACGCCAAGACAGAAAAGCCCGAACGCCACTACCTCCGGAACCGTTGCCGGACCGATGCGGGCATACTGTGCGATCGCCTTCAGATGCGTTGCATCCCAGGCCATCACACCCGCGATGGCGAAGAGGAAAACGGCAATGATGAACGCCGCCCGATCAGGGCGGCGCTCGGTTGCCGAGGAGGTCTTATCCTCGCTCATTGAACAAGTCCGATCTCTTTGAGAATGCCCTCGGTGGCGGAGACGTCCTTTTCGAGCTGCGCCTTGAAGGCATCCCCGGACAGATAGGTGTCGGCCCAGCCCTTGGTCTTCAGCGTTTCCTGCCAGGTGGCAGAGCCGTGCAGCTTCTCGAAGTCGGCGGTGATCTTGGCGACCTCGTCGTCCGACAGGCCAGGGGCTGCGGCGACCATGCGCCAGTTCTGGATGCTGACGTCGGTACCGGCTTCCTTCAGCGTCGGGGCATCGACGCCGTCGATACGCTTGTCGCTGGAGACGGCGAGGAGACGGAGCATGCCTGCTTTCACCTGCGATTCGAACTCGCTGTAGCTCGAAATGCCCGCTGTGACCTGGTTGCCGAGAATGGCTGCGAGCGCTTCACCGCCGCCGGAGAAGGCGACATAGTTGATCTTCGTCGGGTCGACGCCGGAAGCCTTGGCGATCAGGCCTGCGGTGATGTGATCGGTGCCGCCGGCCGAGCCGCCGCCCCAGGAAACCGAACCCGGATCCTTCTTCAGCGCCGCGACCAGATCGGCCATCGTCTTGATATCGGACGAGGCAGGAACGACGACGGCTTCATATTCGCCGGTCAGGCGGGCAATCGGCGTCACGTCCTTCAGCGTCACAGGCGACTTGTTGGTGAGGATGGCGCCGACCATGACGTAGCCGCCGACGATCAGCGAATTCGGATTGCCGGCGGCCTGGCTGCTGAACTGTGCAAGGCCGATGGTGCCGCCGGCGCCGGGAACGTTCTGGACCTGCACGTTGCCGGCGATCTTCTCCTGCTGCAGCGCAGCCTGCAGCGAACGGGCCGTCTGGTCCCAGCCGCCGCCGGGAGCGGCCGGCGCGATGATGGTGTAGTCGGCCGCATAGGCCGGCAGCGCGATGGCGGCTGCGAGAATGGTTGCGATGAACGTATGCTTCACGATGTGTCCTCCGTGGGCGGCTGAGCGAACCGCTTGTTATTCTCGAATGAATCGGGAGGGGGCCGGCCAATGGACGCAGTTGTCCTGAATGACGAGCGGAATGCCTCCCAAGGCTTCAATTCTCCGCCTCCACGGAGAAGAAGTAGCCAAAGCCACCACAACAACCTGTCATCTAGCTGACATCGGCAAGATATCCAGAAGGAGAAGCCGCTTTTTTGCCGTAATTGGGCTAGCAGCCCGCCGAGGTGTAGCAGGTATCGAGGTCATGAACCGGCCAAAGGCTGGCCTTCTTCACTGCGCCCGCAGAACCTCGTTCCAGTGCGCGATCAGCCGCGCACGCTTTACCTGGTCGAGATAGACCATCAGCCCGGGACTGACCGGCACCGGCCGAAGTTGGGCGCCGAGCAGTTCCTGCAAGGTATTGGCAGTGTTTTCCCCCGCCACCTCCGGGCTGACGGCCGGGATCTGCAGCTCGCGCGCCATGATCGTCTGGCCCACCTTCGACATGAAAAAGGCAAGATAGCGGCGCCCGAGTTCCGGCTCGGCCGCAGCCTGCGGCACCAGTCCGATGCGCGACATCACCACCGTGTAGTCCTTCGGCAGCACGATGCCGACATCGGGGTGCCGCGAAGCCCAGTCAGCGGCGTAGGAGCCGAGAATATTATAGCCGAGCACGAAACGCCCGTCGGCCACGCGTTCGAGAATTGCCGAGCTCGTCGAGTAAAGTTTGACGCCGGCCGCGCCCATCGCGCCGATCACCGACCAGATGTCGCCGAATTGCTCCTGGTCGCGCGCCATGAAGAGAAAGCCGACACCGGAGCGCTCGATATCGTAAGTGCTGATCCGGCCATAGACCACATTGCCCTTGCGCTTCAGATAGTCGACGAGTTCGGCCCGCGAGCTCGGCACCGGCTCGTGCGCGAAGCTCGGTTTGTGATAGACGAACACCGCCGGCTCGAAGGTCAGCGCATAGGCGGTATTGCGCCAATTCGCCCATTTCGGCCAGGCAGCACTCATCGGCAGATTGCTGACCTGCGCATAGCCGTCGTTGGAAAGCTTCACCTGCAAGTCCATCGCCGAGGAAAAGGCAAAATCCGCCGTTTTGCCGCCGGCATCCGTTTCCCTGACGATCCGGTCGTAGATTTCACCGGTCAGCATGTCCTCATATCTGACTGCGACATCAGGATTGGCCTCCTGGAACCCCCGGATTATCGGCTGTGCCAAGGGCTCGTCGAGCGAAGAATAGACCGTCAGCACCGGTGCGGCGACATCGCCCGACTTCGCCGGATAGAACGCTTGGTCGGCCAGGACGCAACCCGGCCAGAACGCCAGCAGCAAAATGAAAATACTCCTCATACCGCAACAATGCCCGAGCATGCCTGGAGGAGCAAGGGCGCCGGATTCGGACAGCGGCCGCGAGTGAATTGTCCCGACGCAAGTATTGGCATGGCGCAGCAATAGCGTAGTTACGAGCCTGGCGACACGTTTTAGCCATAAATGATTATGCTTTCATCTCGTCCTTCGCCCCTTTAGAGTATTGAAGAAGATTGGCGACGATATACGGTGCGCTGCCGCGTGAAAACGTCGAAGCCGTCCGAATTTTCTATTCGGGGGACGACTCTGCGCAACAAAAACTCTATAAAAAACTAGAATACTCCGGGTGATCCATGGGAGGGGTCATGGAACGACGACTGAGCGCTATTCTCGCTGCGGATGTCGTCGGCTACAGCCGACTGATGGGCATTGATGAGTCAGGCACCTTGCAGGCGCTGAACCGCCATCGCTGCGAGCTGGTTGACGTTCGTATTTCGGACTACAAGGGCCGGATCGTCAAACTCACCGGCGATGGCATCCTTGCCGAATTCCAGAGCGTGGTGAATGCCGTGGCCTGCGCCGCCGAAATACAGCGGAGCATGGCCGCCCGCAACGAGAACGTGCCGAAGGACGAGCGCGTTGAATTCCGCATCGGCATCAATCTCGGCGATGTCGTGGTCGAGAACGGCGACATTTTCGGCGACGGCGTCAATCTTGCCGCAAGGCTAGAGCGTATCGCAGCACCGGGCGGCATCGCCGTGTCGGCCTCCGTGCGCGACCAGATCGGCTCGCGCCTTAATCTCGGCTTCGAATTCATCGGCGAGCACATGCTGAAGAATATCAGGCAGCCCGTTCAGGTCTACACCGTCACTTTGGCGCCGCCCTCCTCCACCAGGCTGGTCGCTGAGAACCGCAATACCTGCTTCATTGCCGTGCTGCCCTTCACAAATATGAGCGGCGACGCCGATCAGGATTATTTTTCCGACGGCATCACCGAAGACATCATTACCGATCTCTCGAAGATCTCGAGCCTGCACGTCGTGCCGCGCAACACGATCTTTACCTACAAGGGCATATCGGTGAAGTTGAAGCGCCTCGCCCAGGAACTCGGTGTGCGCTATGTGCTCGAAGGAAGCGTGCGCATCTTCGACAAGCGCGTACGCATCTCCGGCCAGCTGATCGACACTGCCAATGGCGACCACCTCTGGGCCGAGCGTTACGACCGCGACCTCACCGACATCTTTGCCATCCAGGACGAGATCACACAGGCGATCGTCAGCCAGCTGAAGGTGCGCCTGCTGCCGGAGGAAAAGAAGGCGATCGCCAACGAACCGACGGCCAATGTCGAGGCCTACACCTATTACCTCAGGGGCCGCCAGCTCTCGCACAGCTGGACGAAATCCTACCTGCAACTCGCAAGACGCATGTTTTGCAAGGCGGTGGAACTCGATCCTGATTATGCCCGGGCTTATGCCGGCATCGCCGATTGCGACGCTGCGATCCGCGACTGGGCGCCCGACGATGTGCCGCTGAGGCGCCTCCTCGACATGAGCGCCCGGGCTCTTCAGCTCGATCCCGATCTTCCCGAGGCCCATGCCTCGCATGGCTTGGCCCTGCATCAGAGCGGCCTCGATGATCGGGCGGCGGCCGCCTTCGAACGTGCCCTCACGCTCGACCCGAACCTCTTCGAGGCGAATTTTCATTACGCCCGTTTCTTCTTCATGCGCGGCAACTTTGCCGAATCCGTTCAATATTTCACCCGCGCCGCTGAAATCCGCCCTGACGACTACGTCTCGCCGATCCATCTGATGTCGGCCTATCGCTCGCTCGGCCGTCCGGTGGATACAGAAAACTGGGCACGACTCGGCCTGCTGCGCGCCGAACGTGCGCTCAATCTCAATCCCGAAAACTCCGGCCCGGCCCATCGCGGCGCGCTGGCGCTTGCCCATCTCGGCGATGCGACGCGGGCCCGCGACTGGGCCGCCCGTGCGATCGCCATCGATCCCGACGACATTGTCGCCCAGTATAATCTTGCCTGCGTCTATTCCGTCCTCGGCGATACCGACCAAGCAATCGACCTGCTCGAGAAGCTGCTGCCGCACAGCTCCGTCTATCACATCAAATGGTTCAACAATGATTCCGACCTCGACAACATCCGCGACGATCCGCGCTTCCGGAAATTGTTGGCGATCGCAATGACGGAACGTGAACGGATCGAGAGGACCGGGAGCTGAAACCTCGTCCCCGGCCATTCATCGAATTTTGAAAATCGCTATGACATCGCTCCGCCACCTCTGTAATCTCCTTTGAAAACAGAGGGAACATTCGTGCGCATCCTGCTCACAGAAGACAATATCGCGTTGGCCGACGGTCTGTCGGCGATCCTGCGCGGCACCGGCCATGCCGTCGATGTCGTCCACGACGGCGCATCCGCCAATGCGGTTATCGCGGCGGAAAATTTCGACCTGGTCATACTCGACCTCAACCTGCCCGAAATGGACGGGCTCGACGTGCTGCGCGCCATGCGCGCCCGGCAGAACCAGGCAGCCGTACTGATCCTGACGGCGCGCGGCACGCCGGAAGAGCGGGTGAAGGGTCTCGATCTCGGTGCCGACGATTATCTGATCAAACCCTTCGATATTGCCGAGTTCGAGGCCCGCGTACGCGTGCTGCTGCGCCGCCAGGCCGGGCTGCGTTCGGCGACCGTCGGTTTCGGCGGCATTTCTTTCGACCTTAATTCCCGCACCTTTTCATCAGGCGACACTCCTCTTGATATTCCCGCCCGCGAACTCGGCTTGCTCGAAATCCTCTTCATGCGGGCCGGCAAGGTCGTGGCCAAGGAGGCGATCATCCAGTCGCTGACAGCCTTCGACGACGACATTTCCGCAAACGCGATCGAGCAATATGTCAGCCGGCTGAGGAAACGCCTCTCGCCGCACGGCCTGACGGTCAAGACCGCCCGCGGCATCGGCTACTATCTCGACAAGCTGCCCGAAGCCTCATGAAAGCCGCCTATTCCCTCAGGCGGCGGCTGCTCTTCTGGCTGCTCATCTCGACCGCCGTCATCGGCACGCTGGCACTCGCCGATACCTATCGCGAGGCGGTCCAGACGTCGAATATCGTCTCCGACCGCGTGCTCGCCGGCTCTGCTCTCGCAATTGCCGAACGCGTCGTCGTCGCCGAAGACGGGACATTGCAGGTCGACATTCCCTATGTCGCCCTTGAAATGCTGACCTCGGCGGCTCAGGACCGGGTCTTCTACCGCGTTGACGGCCCTCCGGGTCAATTCATCACCGGCTATCAATCCCTGCCGGTCCTCAAGAAGACGCCCGGCAATGCCGCCGCCTTTGCCGACGACAGCTTCCGCGGCGAGCCCATCCGCATCGCCACCCTCGAGCGCTCGGCCTCGACGGGCATCCGCTCCGTGCCGTTCGTCGTGACCGTCGCCGAAACCACCATCGCCCGCCGGCAGTTGACGCAGGCGATTCTCGTGCGTTCGGCGCTGCGTCTCGCCTTCATGATCCTGGGCGCGGCGGTCATCGTCTGGATATCGGTCACGGTGGCGCTCCGCCCGCTCTACAAGCTCGGCGACGCCATCGGCGAGCGCAGTCCTGACGATCTGCATCCGATCGAACAAACCGTGCCGAGCGAGGTCGAGCCGCTGGTCGATACGGTGAACTCTTTCATGGTCCGCCTGCAGTCGGCCCTCGATGCGCTGCGCCATTTCACCGGCAATGCCAGCCATCAGCTGCGCACGCCCTTAGCGATCATCCGCACCCAGCTTGCCCTTTCCGCCCGCGCCGGCTCGCTTGATGAAGCCCAGGCGGCGGCGCTGAAGGGAGACCAGGCCGTGGCGCATGCCGAACGCATCCTCGCTCAGCTTCTCTTGATGGCGAAGATCGACGCCGCCACGGCCAAGGAGGCGCTGACCGCCTCCGCCATCGACCTTGCCGCAATCGCTCAGGAAATCACCGGCGAGCAGATCCCGGCGGCCGCCGTCGCCGGCATCGATCTCGGCTTCGAGGGCGAAAGCCCGGCCATGGTCCGCGCCGAGCCGCTGCTGATCGGCGAGATGCTGCGCAACCTCGCCGGCAACGCCATCGCCTATGCCGGCAAGGGGGCTGAGGTCACCGTCCGCATCATCGCAGCCGCCGACACGGTTCGCCTCGAAGTCGAGGACAATGGTCCCGGTATTCCCAGCGAGAAGCTGGAGGCGGTTCGCCGGCGCTTTTCGCGCGGCAATGATTCCGGCGCGCCCGGCGCCGGCCTCGGCCTGCCGATCGTCGAAGAAATCGCCAATCTTTTCAACGCCGCCCTGACGCTGGAGCCGGGTGCGGGCGGCAAGGGCCTGAAGGCGGCGGTCACCTTCGCCAAGGCGGGGTAAAAGCCGCCGAGTCCTGGGCGCCCTTGCTTTCTTTCGCTGCATTGCACACACTGGTTTCGGGAACAGCAAGCCGCACAACGATGCGCGCCGGATAAAAAGAGCAATATGTCGATCAAAGCCAGCATCTATCACCTGACGCACTATACCTACGACAAACCGGTCCGCCTCGGCCCACAGATCATCCGGTTGAAACCGGCCTCGCATTCGAAGACACGCGTGCTCAGCCACTCGCTGAAGGTCACGCCCGCCAACCACTTCATCAACCTGCAGCAGGACCCCTACGGCAACTACCTCGCCCGCTACGTCTTCCCCGACCCCGTGACCGAGTTCAAGATCGAGGTCGACCTAGTTGCCGACATGACGGTCTATAATCCCTTCGACTTCTTCGTCGAGGAGGAGGCGACCAGGTGGCCGTTCGACTATCCTGAAACGATTCGCGAGGATCTGTCGATCTACATGACGCCGGAACCGGCCGGTCCGCGCCTGAAAGCGCTGCTGCCGACGCTCGACTGGTCGCCGGGCCAGCCAACGATCGATATGGTCGTCGGTCTGAATGCCCGCCTGCAGCGGCAGATCGGCTATGTCATCCGCCTGGAAACCGGCGTGCAGACGCCGGAAGAGACGCTGGAAAGCGCCAAGGGCTCCTGCCGTGACACCAGCTGGCTGCTCGTCCAGATCCTGCGCCACCTCGGCCTTGCCGCCCGCTTCGTCTCCGGTTACCTCATCCAGCTGACCCCGGATCTGAAGGCGCTCGACGGCCCTTCCGGCACCGAAGTCGATTTCACCGACCTGCATGCCTGGGCCGAGGTCTATCTGCCCGGTGCCGGCTGGGTCGGCCTCGATCCGACCTCCGGCCTTCTGACCGGCGAAAGCCATATCCCACTTGCAGCAACGCCGCATTACCGCAACGCCGCCCCGATTTCCGGCGGCTATTTCGGCGAGGCCGAAACCGCATTCGCCTTCGATATGAAGGTCTCGCGCGTCGCCGAACATCCGCGCATCACCAAGCCCTTCTCCGATGAAAGCTGGGATGAGCTCAACGAACTCGGCGAGAAAGTCGACCGTGTCCTCGAAGCCGAGGATGTGCATCTGACGATGGGCGGCGAGCCGACCTTCGTCTCGATCGACGATTTCCAGTCCGAGGAATGGAACACCGCCGCCGTCGGCCCGGCCAAGCGCGAAAAAGCCGACAGCCTGATCCGCAGGCTGCAGGAACGCTTCGCCCCCGGCGGCTTCCTGCATTACGGCCAGGGCAAATGGTATCCGGGTGAAAGCCTGCCGCGCTGGACCTTCTCGCTCTACTGGCGCCGCGACGGCAAACCGGTCTGGCAGAACCTCGATCTGGTCGCCGCCGAGGGCAAGGACACCGGCGTCACCGCAGAGGATGCCGAGAAGTTTCTGACGGCCATCGCAAAAGAATTGGCGATCAAGCCTGACATGGTGCAGCCGGCCTATGAGGATCCGGCCGACTGGATCATCAAGGAGGGCAACCTCCCCGAAAACGTCGATCCGGCGAATTCGAAGCTGAAGGATCCCGAGGAGCGCAACCGTATCGCCCGGGTGTTTGCCCGCGGCCTGACCGTCCCCACAGGTTACGTCCTTCCGGTCCAGGCATGGAACGCCAGGGCGGCTGAAAGCCGTGTGTGGATCAGCGAGAGATGGAACACCCGCCGCGGCAGGATCTTCCTCGTTCCAGGCGACAGTCCGATCGGCTATCGTCTGCCGCTCGGCACCCTGCCCTATGTGCCCCCGGCGCGTTATCCCTATATCTATCCCGCCGATCCGACGATCCCGCGTGAACCGCTGCCGGACGTTTTTGTACCGGCCGGTCGGGCCATGCCGGAAGCCTCCTTCCAAGCAGGCGAGAGCAATCGCAGCCGGATCGAACAGACGCTCGGCGACATCGCCGGCGCCGTGCGCACCGCTATGTCGGTCGAACCGCGCGACGGCAGGCTCTGCGTCTTCATGCCGCCGGTCGAACGCATCGAGGATTATCTTGAGCTGATCGCCGCGGCCGAAAACGCCGCCGCCGAACTGAAGCTTCCGGTCCATATCGAAGGTTACCCGCCGCCGCAGGACGAGCGCATCAATGTCATCCGCGTCGCTCCCGATCCCGGCGTCATCGAGGTCAATATCCATCCGGCCTCGAACTGGAAGGAATGCGTCGATATCACCACGGCGATCTACGAGGAGGCGCGCGCCACCCGGCTCGGCGCCGATAAGTTCATGATCGACGGTCGTCATACCGGGACAGGCGGCGGCAACCATGTCGTCGTCGGCAGCGCCAATCCGAACAACAGCCCCTTCCTGCGCCGTCCCGATCTCTTGAAGAGCGTCGTCCTCCATTGGCAGCGCCACCCCTCGCTCTCCTACCTCTTCTCCGGCATGTTCATCGGCCCGACCAGCCAGGCGCCGCGCATCGATGAAGCCCGTCACGACAGCCTCTACGAGCTGGAAATCGCCATGGCGCAGATCGCCGCGCCCGGCCGCGGCCAGCCACCGCTGCCCTGGCTCGTCGACCGGCTATTCCGCAATCTCTTGACCGACGTCACCGGCAACACCCACCGCGCCGAGATCTGCATCGACAAGCTGTTTTCGCCCGACGGCCCGACCGGCAGGTTGGGTCTCATCGAGTTCCGCGGCTTCGAGATGCCGCCGAACGCACGCATGTCGCTTGCCCAGCAGTTGCTGGTGCGCGCGCTGATCGCCCGCTTCTGGGTCAACCCGGTCGACGGCAAGTTCGTCCGCTGGGGCACGACCCTGCACGACCGTTTCATGCTGCCGCATTTCGTCTGGGCCGATTTCCTCGACGTGCTTGCCGACCTTCGCCAAAACGGTTTCGACGTCAGCCCGGAATGGTTCAAGGCCCAGCTCGAATTTCGCTTCCCCTTCTGCGGCGAAGTCGAATACGAGGGCTCGAAGCTGGAACTGCGCCAGGCGCTGGAACCCTGGCACGTCATGGGTGAGCAAGGCGCGATCGGCGGCACGGTACGCTATGTCGATTCGTCCGTCGAACGCCTGCAGCTACGCTTCGAAACCAGCAATACCGCGCGCTACACCGTCACCTGCAACGGCCGCGTCCTGCCGCTGACGCCGACCGGCACGTCGGGCGTATCGGTCGCCGGCGTCCGCTATAAGGCATGGCAGCCGGCCTCCGGCTTGCATCCGGTGTTGCCGATCAACACACCTTTGACTTTTGACATTTATGATACATGGTCGAAGCGTTCGATTGGCGGCTGCATCTATCATGTTGCCCATCCGGGCGGCCGGACCTATGACACCTTCCCGGTCAACGGCAACGAGGCGGAAGCAAGGCGGCTCGCCCGCTTCGAGCCGTGGGGGCATACGGCGGGCGGGTTTATTCCGCGCGCCGAGACGGGTTCGCCTGAATTCCCGCTGACGCTGGATCTGAGGCGGCCCGCCGGCATTTGAGGCCCCGGGGTAAAGGCCGAGGGTGAGGTTGGGTTTTGATGGGTAAGAGACCGGCAGCGGAGCGCAGGGAAGAGGCTGGAGATCGCATCGGCAAGGATGCGGCCTTCGACTATGCGACGCTTCCTGGCTCCGCCGACGAAATGGTCGACAATAAGGGCGCGGTCCGCCCCGTCTGGCAGCGTTTCCTCTCGCATCTCGGCGCAATGCCGGAAAAGGATCTCGCCGAGCGTTTCGCCCGCGCCGACCGCTATCTCAGGGATGCCGGCGTCTTCTATCGCGCCTATGGCAGCAAGGGCACCGGCGAACGGGCCTGGCCGATCTCGCATATTCCCGTGCTGATCGATGAACGCGAATGGCAGGCGCTGTCGGCGGGCCTTGTCCAGCGCGCCGACCTGCTGGAGGCGATCATTGCCGATATCTACGGCGAGAACCGGCTGGTGGAGGAAGGATTCCTGCCGCCGGCGCTGATCGCCGCCAATCCTGAATATCAGCGCCCGCTGGCCGGCATCCGGCCGGCATCCGGCCACTATCTTCACTTCTGCGCCTTCGAGATCGGCCGCGGGCCTGACGGCAACTGGTGGGTGCTGGCAGACCGCACCCAGGCTCCCTCCGGCGCGGGCTTTGCGCTTGAAAACCGCGTCGCGACGACCCGGGCCTTCTCGGATGTCTACGCCGAAACGCCCGTCCACCGCCTCGCCTCCTTCTTCGGCGCCTTCCGTGATGCGCTGCAGGACATGAAACATTCGGGCGACGACCGCATCGCAGTGTTGACGCCAGGCCCGGCCAACGAGACCTATTACGAACACGCCTACATTGCCCGCTATCTCGGCTTCATGCTGCTCGAGGGTGAGGATCTCGCTGTCGTCAAGGGCCGCGTCATGGTGCGCACTGTCGCCGGCCTGAAGCCGATCGGCGTGCTCTGGCGCCGCCTCGATTCAGCCTTTGCCGACCCGCTGGAGCTGAACCAGAATTCACATATCGGCACGCCCGGTCTGGTAGAGGCGCTGCGCGCTGAAAGCGTCACCATCGTCAACGCGCTCGGAACGGGGATTCTGGAAACCCGGGCGCTTCTAGCCTTCATGCCGACCATCTGCCGGCATTTGCTGGGGCAGGATCTGAAACTGCCGTCGATCGCCACCTGGTGGTGCGGCCAGAAGGAAGAGCGCGAGCAGGTCGCCAAGAATATCGAGAAAATGGTGATCGGCCCGGCCTATTCCCGTGCGCCCTTCTTCGACGACAACGGCGAATCCGTGCTCGGCTCGTCGCTGCGGGCGACCGCCAAAGATTCCATCGCCGACTGGCTGAATTCGGACGGCCCGAAGCTGGTCGGCCAGGAAGTCGTCACGCTGTCGACGACGCCCGCCTGGGTGAATGGCAAACTCGTGCCGCGGCCGATGTCGCTGCGCGTTTTCGCTGCCCGCACGGCAAACGGCTGGCAGATCATGCCCGGCGGTTTTGCCCGCATCGGCTCCGGCGCCGACGTCTCGGCGATCGCCATGCAGTCTGGCGGTGCAGCTGCCGACGTCTGGATCGTCAGCGACAAGCCGGTCGAGCGCCACACGCTGCTGCCGGCAGAAGGCAGCTTCACCCGCAACATGCCTGGCAGCCTGCCGAGCCGGGCGGCCGACAACCTGTTCTGGCTCGGCCGCTACATCGAACGTGCCGAAGGGGCGCTGCGCATCCTGCGCGCCTGGCATGCGCGTTTTGCCGAAGCCGCCGATCCGGGCCAGCCGCTGCTCGCCGACGTCTCCGCCTATCTCGCGGCCGTCGACATCGATACCGCCGAGCCCGTGCCCGAAAGGCTCCTGCGCAACATCGACAGCGCCGTCTATTCGGCGAGCAACATCCGCGACCGCTTCTCGCCCGATGGTTGGCTCGCCCTCAACGATCTCGCCAAGACCGCCCGCCGCTTTCACGCCACCGTCACTGCCGGCGATGACGCCAGTCATGCGATGACAATTCTCTTGCGCAAGCTCGCCGGCTTTGCCGGCCTCGTGCACGAAAACATGTACCGCTTCATGGGCTGGCGTTTTCTCTCGCTCGGCCGCTATATCGAGCGCGGCCTGCACATGACGCGCCTGCTCGGCCACATGTCCGGACCAGAAGCACCCGACGGCGCGCTGGACATGCTGCTGGAGATCGGCGACAGCGTCATGACCCATCGCCGCCGCTACAACGTCAACACCGCGCGGCTGACCGTCACCGACCTGTTGGCGCTCGACCCTCTCAACCCCCGCTCAGTCCTCTTCCAGGTGAACGAGATCCATCATGAGGTCGAGCAATTGCCGAACGCCCTGATCAATGGGCAGATGTCGCCCTTCTACCGCGAGGCGATGCGGCTTCATTCCGGTCTGGCGGTGATGACGCCCGAGGGCATGGGGGTCGAGGTCTACCAGCGGCTCGAACGCGAGTTGGAGCAGCTTTCGGATCTGCTCGCCCAGACCTATCTCGGGTGACGGCAGTGCTTTACGATCTCTCGCTCCGCATGGGTTACAGCTACGACGTGCCGGCCTCCGGCGCTCGCCATATCATGCGCCTGATGCCGTTGTCGCTCGCCAACCGGCAACGCCTGGTCGCCGGCTCGATCACCGTCTCGCCGACGCCGGACGAGCAGTCGCATTTCGTCGACTTCTTTCAACACCCCGCCACCTCCTTCATGCTGCGGACGGCGCATGAGACGCTCGACATTCGCATGCAGGCCCGTGTGCAGGTCGAAAGCCAGCCGATCGCCGCCGATTTCTCGCCGCTGCTTGCCGGGCTGCCGGAGGAAATATCAGGCGTCTGGTCACTGGCGCCGGATTCACCGCATCACTTTCTCGGCGACAGCCCGCGCCTGACCCAGGCCCGCGAGATTGGCGATTATGCACGAAGCTGCGTCACGCCCCGGCTGACAGTCGTGCAGATCGCCCATGCGCTCTGCGCCCGCATCAATAAGGATTTCACTTACGATTCCGACGCGACGACGGTGGACACGACCCCGCTCGAAGCGTTCAGGCTGAAGCGCGGCGTCTGCCAGGATTTCACCCACGTCATGATTCTGGCGCTCAGAAGCCTCGGCATCCCGGCCGGTTACGTCTCCGGCTTCCTGCGTACCATTCCACCGCCCGGCAAGGAACGGCTGGAAGGAGCAGATGCGATGCATGCCTGGGTGCGGGCCTGGTGCGGCGAGACGATCGGCTGGATCGAGCTCGACCCGACCAACGACATCCCTGCCGGCACGGATCATATCGTCGTCGCCTATGGCCGGGACTATTCCGACGTGGTTCCCGTTATCGGCGTTTTGAAAAGCTACGGCGGTCAACGTGCCGTTCAGGCGGTCGACGTAATCCCGCTGAAATGATCCCAAAACTGGAAAAATCAGCCGATTCGTTAAAAGTCTATTGACGCCGTAAGGGCGGCGTAAAGAAGCAGCGTGCGTAAATCACCTCACAGGGTTTCCAGTTGGGTGAACATGATGAGCACCTCCATTTTGCATCCCTGCCTGCGTCGCATGTTCAGCGATCGAGGCGGTAATTTCGGTATCATGACGGCGATCTTGGCGCCGGTTCTTCTCGGCGCTGCCGGCATGGCGATCCAGGTCGGTGATATGCTCCTCTCGAAACAGCAATTGCAGGAGGCGGCCGACTCAGCCGCGCTTGCGACCGCCACCGCACTGGCGAATGGCACGATCCAAACGTCTGGCGCCGAAGCCTTCGCCCGGAATTTCGTCGCGGGGCAGATGGCGAATTATCTGCAGAGCGGTGCCGACATCAAGAGCACGACGAGCGTCAATGTCCAAACGACGACTTCGGGCAAATCGACATCCTACCAAGTGACGGTTTCGCCGAGTTACGACCTCACGGTCAACCCACTCATGCAGGCGGTCGGCTTCAGCACGCAACACCTCTCGGCTTCCGGCACCACTGTTGGCGGCCATTCGCAGACCCAGGGCTCCATCTCGATGTATCTGGCGCTCGATAAATCGGGATCGATGGGAGAGGATACCGCGACAGTTAACGAGGAAGATCCGACGGAATCGTACACCTATGACTGCAATCCTCATTTGAACAAGCACGGCAAGACCATTCACGACACCTGCACGGGCAGCCGCACGAACTACTATACGAAAATAGAGGCGCTGAAGATCGCCGCCGGCAATCTCTTCGGCCAGTTGAGCAGCGCCGATCCCAACGCCCAATACGTACGCACTGGCGCAGTCTCTTACGATATCGTTCAATATACACCCAGTAGTCTCGCCTGGGGGACTGCCGGTGTATCGAGCTACGTCAATGCGCTTCAGTCAGGAGGCGGCACCAATTCGAGCGGCGCGATGAGCACGGCCTATTCATCCCTGACGGCAAAAAATGCCGCGGGGAACGATGCCGAGGACGCCGCCCATAAGCTGAAGACTGGCCAAATACCCAAAAAGTACATCGTCTTCATGACAGACGGAGACAACAACAACGATAGCAGCGGCGGCCGTTCATATGACACCCTGACCAAGGCAACATGTGACACGGCGAAGTCCAAGGGCATCGAAATCTATACGATTGCCTTTATGGCACCCGCTGGCGGACAGACGCTGCTGCATTATTGCGCCTCCGACGACTCCCATTATTTCCAAGCTGAAAAAATGGAAGACCTCCTTGCCGCCTTTAAGGCGATCGGTGCGAAAGCCTCCGCTCAGCTGACACGTCTGACGAACTGAGCATACCGCCACGAAAAAGGGGCAAAGGAAAGCCGCGCCGGAACAACCCGGTGCGGCTTTCGGCTGTCGCTGCCGGCCAGCAGATCGGGAAAGGCGATTGAAATCAATCCTCCCCGGCAATGTGAATATGACGGTTTCCCAAATTTTCCGTTTGTCCAAATCCTTTGTTGCAAGTGCTTCCCAACGATGCATAAACTGTCGCAAGCGCAGGCGACAAATCGATTAAATCAGGCATAACACCCTGATACAAAATTAAAATTGGCGAGATCTGACCATGAATACCGTTTCCAAGCCGGTTATCCCCTCTCCCGCTCCCCGCAGCTCAAGGCCGGAAATTCTCGCCGAAGAAATCATCGAACGCCTGACCTATCGCATCGGCAAGGATGCCAAGGTGGCAAAGCCGCATGACTGGCTGACAGCGACGATCCTGGTGGTGCGCGACCGCATCATCGACAAGTGGATGGCCTCCACCCGTGAGGTCTATGCGACCGGAGCCAAGCGCGTCTATTATCTTTCTCTCGAGTTTCTGATCGGCCGCCTGATGCGCGATGCCGTCTCGAACCTCGGCCTGATGGAAGAGGTGCGCGATGCGCTGAGCTCCCTCGGCGTTGACGTCAACGTCATCGCCGGTCTGGAGCCGGACGCCGCGCTCGGCAATGGCGGCCTCGGCCGTCTGGCCGCCTGTTTCATGGAAAGCATGGCGACGGTCGATGTTCCGGCCTATGGCTACGGCATCCGCTACGTCCACGGCCTGTTCCGCCAGCAGATGGCCGACGGCTGGCAGGTGGAACTGCCGGAGAACTGGCTCGCCCACGGCAATCCCTGGGAATTCGAACGGCGCGAGAGCGCCTATGAAATCGGTTTCGGCGGCGCCGTTGAATTCATCACCACCCATGACGACCAGCCGCGCTACGTCTGGAAGCCGGCCGAGCGCGTTATCGCCGCCGCCTTCGACACGCCGGTCGTCGGCTGGCGGGGAAAACGCGTCAACACGTTGCGCCTCTGGTCAGCGCAGCCGATCGACCCAATCCTGCTCGATGCCTTCAACGCCGGCGACCACATCGGCGCGCTGCGCGAAAGCAACAAGGCCGAGAGCCTGACCCGCGTCCTCTATCCTGCCGACGCTACCCCTGCCGGCCAGGAATTGCGGCTGCGCCAGGAATTCTTCTTCTCCTCGGCCTCGCTGCAGGACATTCTGCGCCGCCACCTGCAGCAATATGACGATTTCACCTCGCTGCCAGACAAGGTGGCCATTCAGTTGAACGACACCCATCCGGCCGTCTCGGTCGCCGAGCTCGTGCGTCTGCTCTGTGACGTGCACGGCATGGATTTCGACCAGGCCTGGGATATCACCCGCCGCACCTTCTCCTACACCAACCACACGCTTCTGCCGGAAGCGCTGGAAAGCTGGCCGGTTCCGCTGTTCGAGCGGCTGCTGCCGCGCCACATGCAGATCGTCTACGCGATCAATGCCAAGATTCTGCTCGAAGCCCGCAAGGGCAAGAACTTCTCCGACAGCGAGATCCGTTCGATCTCGCTGATCGAGGAAAGCGGCGACCGCCGCGTGCGCATGGGCAATCTCGCCTTCATCGGCTCGCACTCGATCAACGGCGTCTCGGCCCTGCACACCGACCTGATGAAGGTCACGGTCTTTGCCGACCTGCACAAGCTCTATCCCGACCGCATCAACAACAAGACCAACGGCATCACGCCGCGCCGATGGCTGCAGCAGTGCAATCCCGGCCTCACCGGTCTGATCCGCGAGGCGATCGGCGATGCGTTCCTCGATGATGCCGAGAAGCTGCGCCCGCTCGAGGCGCATGCTTCCGATCCGAGCTTCCAGCAGAAGTTCGCCGCGGTGAAGCGGGCCAACAAGGTGGCGCTTTCCAACCTCGTCGCCAGCCGGATGGGCGTGAAGCTCGATCCGTCGGCGATGTTCGACATCCAGATCAAACGCATCCATGAATACAAGCGCCAGCTTCTGAACATCATCGAAGCGGTTGCCCTCTACGACCAGATCCGCTCGCATCCCGAGCTCGATTGGGTGCCGCGCGTCAAACTCTTCGCCGGCAAGGCGGCGCCGAGCTATTACAACGCCAAGCTGATCATCAAACTGATCAACGACGTCGCCCGCACGATCAACAACGACCCATCGGTGCGCGGCCTGCTGAAGGTCGTCTTCGTGCCCAACTACAATGTCTCGCTCGCCGAGGTCATGGTTCCCGCCGCCGACCTTTCCGAGCAGATCTCGACCGCCGGCATGGAAGCCTCAGGCACCGGCAACATGAAGTTCGGCCTCAACGGCGCGCTGACGATCGGCACGCTCGACGGCGCCAATGTCGAAATGCGCGACAATGTCGGCGAAGACAACATCGTCATCTTCGGCCTCAGGGCCGATGAGGTCGCCAAGGTCCGCAGCGATGGCCACAACCCCCGCGCCATTATCGAGGGATCCCGCGAACTCTCCCAGGCGCTCTCGGCCATCGGTTCCGGCGTCTTCTCACCCGATGACCGCAATCGCTACGCGGCGCTGATCGACGGCATCTATTCGCATGACTGGTTCATGGTCGCCGCCGATTTCGACGCCTATGCCCAGGCCCAGCGCGACGTCGATCAGATCTGGACCAACCAGTCCGCCTGGTACACGAAGACGATCAACAATACCGCACGGATGGGCTGGTTCTCCTCCGATCGCACGATCAGGCAATATGCAGACGAAATCTGGAGAGCCGGATGAAAACGCCGAAAACCGTCCCTGAAGTAAAGCTTTCCTGGGAAATTTCGGCAGATGAAATCACGGCGATCCTTGCCGGTTCGCATTCCAATCCCTTTGCCGTTCTAGGTGTGCACCAAGCCGGCGACGCTTTCGTTGCCCGGTGTTTCATCTCGGGCGCGGAAGAAGTGACCGCCATGACGCTCGACGGCAGCGTCATCGGCGAATTGAATCGGCTCCACGCTGATGGCCTCTTCGCCGGGCCGGTTTCGCTCGCCAAACTGCAGCCGGTGCGCTATCGCGCCCGGCGCGGCGATGCCGAATGGGCAGTCACCGACCCCTACAGCTTCGGGCCGGTGCTCGGGCCGATGGACGATTATTTCGCCCGCGAAGGTTCACATCTGCGCCTGTTCGACAAGATGGGCGCCCATCTCATCAAACATGACGGCGCCCAGGGCATCCACTTCGCGGTCTGGGCGCCGAACGCCCAGCGCGTCTCCGTCGTCGGCGATTTCAACGGCTGGGACGGCCGCCGCCACGTCATGCGCTTTCGCGCCGACAGCGGCATCTGGGAAATCTTCGCTCCCGATGTACCGCTCGGCGTCGCCTACAAGTTCGAGATCCGCGGCCACGACGGCGTATTGCTGCCGCTGAAGGCCGACCCCTTCGCCCGCCGCAGCGAGCTCAGACCGAAGACCGCCTCGATCGCCGCTGCCGAGCTGGAGCAGGTCTGGGAGGACGAGGCCCATCTGAAGCACTGGCGCGAAATCGACAAGCGCCGTCAGCCGATCTCGATCTATGAGGTGCATGCCGGCTCCTGGCAGCGCCGGCAGGACGGCACCATGCTTTCCTGGGACGAGCTCGCCTCCAGCCTCATCCCCTATTGCGTCGACATGGGCTTCACCCATATCGAATTCCTGCCGATCACAGAACATCCCTATGACCCTTCCTGGGGCTACCAGACGACGGGCCTTTACGCACCGACCGCCCGCTTCGGCGAGCCGGAAGGCTTCGCCCGTTTCGTCAACGGCTGCCACAAGGTCGGGATCGGCGTCATTCTCGACTGGGTGCCGGCGCATTTCCCGACCGACGAACACGGACTCGGCTGGTTTGACGGCACGGCGCTCTACGAGCACGAAGACCCGCGCAAGGGCTTCCATCCGGACTGGAACACGGCGATCTATAATTTCGGCCGCACCGAAGTGGTTTCCTATCTGGTCAACAACGCCCTCTATTGGGCCGAGAAGTTCCATCTCGACGGCCTGCGCGTCGATGCCGTCGCCTCGATGCTCTATCTCGATTATTCCCGCAAGCATGGCGAATGGATCCCGAACGAATATGGCGGCAACGAGAACCTCGAAGCTGTCCGTTTTCTGCAGGACCTCAACATCCGCATCTATGGCCAGCATTCCAACGTCATGACCATCGCCGAGGAATCGACCTCCTGGCCGAAGGTTTCGCAACCCGTGCATGAAGGCGGCCTCGGTTTCGGCTTCAAATGGAACATGGGCTTCATGCATGACACGCTGAGCTACATGAAGCGCGACCCGGTGCACCGCAAGCACCACCACAACGAGCTCACCTTCGGCCTCCTCTATGCCTATTCGGAAAATTTCGTCCTGCCGCTGTCGCACGACGAGGTCGTTCACGGAAAGGGCTCGCTGATCGCCAAGATGCCGGGCGACGACTGGCAGAAGTTCGCCAATCTGCGCGCCTATTACGCTTATATGTGGGGCTATCCCGGCAAGAAGCTCCTGTTCATGGGCCAGGAATTCGCCCAGTGGAGCGAGTGGAGCGAGGATCGGTCGCTCGACTGGAACCTGCTGCAATACCGTATGCACGAGGGCATGCGGCGTCTGGTGCGCGACCTCAACTTCACCTATCGCAGCAAGCCCGCCCTGCATGAGCGGGACTGCGAGGGCGATGGCTTCGAATGGCTGATTGCCGACGACAGCGAGAATTCCGTCTTCGCCTGGCAGCGCAAAGCCCCGGGCCAGAAGCCGATCGTCGTCATCACCAACTTTACTCCCGTCTATCGCGAGAATTATCTCATACGTCTGCCGCTTGCAGGCCGCTGGCGGGAGATTCTGAATACCGATGCCGACATCTATGGCGGCAGCGGCAAGGGCAATGGCGGACGCGTGCAGGCCGTCGATGCCGGCGGCAATATCACCTGCTCGATCACGCTGCCGCCCTTGGCGACAATCATGCTTGAACCTGAAAATTAAGACTGGTGGGAGGAGAAAATGGTAGAGAAGCGTATTCAGCCACTTGCCCGCGATGCAATGGCCTATGTTCTGGCCGGCGGCAGGGGGAGCCGTCTCAAGGAACTCACCGACCGACGCGCCAAGCCCGCCGTCTATTTCGGCGGCAAGGCCCGCATCATCGACTTCGCTCTGTCGAACGCGCTGAACTCGGGCATTCGCCGCATCGGCGTCGCGACGCAATACAAGGCGCATTCGCTGATCCGTCACATGCAGCGCGGCTGGAACTTCTTCCGCCCTGAGCGAAACGAAAGCTTCGACATCCTGCCTGCCTCGCAGCGCGTTTCCGAAACGCAGTGGTATGAAGGCACCGCCGACGCCGTTTATCAGAACATCGATATTATCGAGGATTACGGCGTCGAATACATGGTCATTCTCGCCGGCGACCATGTCTACAAGATGGACTATGAATACATGCTGCAGCAGCATGTCGATTCCGGCGCGGACGTGACGATCGGCTGCCTGGAAGTGCCGCGCATGGAAGCAACCGGCTTCGGCGTCATGCATGTCAACGAAAAGGACGAGATCTTCGCCTTCATCGAAAAGCCCGCCGATCCGCCGGGCATTCCGGACAAGCCGGATTTCGCGCTCGCCTCAATGGGCATCTACGTCTTCCACACCAAGTTCTTGCTCGATGCGCTGCGCCGCGACGCCGCCGACCCGAACTCGAGCCGCGATTTTGGCAAGGACATCATTCCCTATATCGTCAAGAACGGGAAGGCGGTCGCCCACCGCTTCGCCAAATCCTGCGTCCGCTCCGATTTCGAACACGAGCCCTACTGGCGCGACGTCGGCACGATCGACGCCTACTGGCAGGCCAATATCGATCTGACGGCCATCGTCCCGGAACTCGATATCTACGACAAGTCCTGGCCGATCTGGACCTATGCCGAGATCACCCCGCCGGCGAAATTCGTCCATGACGACGACGACCGCCGCGGCTCGGCCACCTCCTCCGTCGTCTCGGGCGACTGCATCATCTCGGGCGCCAGCCTCAATAAGAGCCTGCTCTTCACCGGCGTCAGGGCCAATTCCTTTTCCAAACTGGAAGGGGCGGTCATCCTGCCGAACGTGAAGATCGGACGGCGTGCACAGCTCAAGAATGTGGTGATCGACCATGGCGTCGTCATTCCGGAAGGCCTTGTCGTCGGCGAAGACGCCGAGCTCGACGCCAAGCGCTTCCGACGGACGGAAAGCGGCATCTGCCTGATCACGCAACCGATGATCGACAAGCTGGATATCTGACTTATGAAAGTTCTTTCGGTTTCGTCCGAAGTCTTCCCCTTGATCAAGACAGGGGGCCTGGCCGATGTGTCCGGCGCCCTGCCGATTGCTCTGAAAGCCTTCGGGGTCGAGACCAAGACCCTCCTGCCCGGCTACCCCGCCGTCATGAAGGTCATTCGCGACCCCGTCGTCAGGCTCGAATTCCCGGACCTGCTCGGTGAGCGGGCAACCGTGCTCGAGGTTGAACACGAGGGCCTCGATCTCCTCGTCCTCGATGCCCCGGCTTATTACGACCGGCCGGGCGGCCCCTATCTCGATCCGCTCGGCAAGGATTATCCCGACAATTGGCGTCGTTTCGCCGCCCTGTCGCTCGCGGCTTCAGAGATCGCCGCCGGTCTGCTGCCCGGCTGGCGGCCGGATCTCGTCCATACCCATGATTGGCAAGCGGCGCTGACCTCGGTCTACATGCGCTATTATCCGACGCCGGAACTGCCGAGCGTGCTGACGATCCACAACATCGCCTTCCAAGGCCAATTCGGCTCCGACATCTTTCCCGGCCTGCGCCTGCCCGACCATGCCTTCGCCGTCGACGGCATCGAATATTACGGCACCGTCGGCTTCCTCAAGGGTGGCCTGCAGACCGCCCATGCGGTCACGACCGTCAGTCCGACCTATGCCGACGAGATCCTGACGCCCGAATTCGGCATGGGGCTCGAAGGCGTCATCGCCACCCGCATCGACGATTTGCATGGCATCGTCAACGGCATCGATACCGATGTCTGGAACCCGGCGACCGACCCCGTCGTCCACACCCATTATGGCCCGACGACGCTGAAGAACCGCGAGGAAAACCGCCGCTCGATCGCCGAGTTCTTCCACCTCGACAATGACGATGCGCCGATCTTCTGCGTCATCAGCCGCCTCACCTGGCAGAAGGGCATGGATATCGTCGCCAACGTCGCAGACCAGATCGTCGCCATGGGCGGCAAACTCGTCGTGCTCGGCTCCGGCGAAGCTGCGCTTGAAGGTGCGCTGCTTGCCTCCGCCAGCCGCCATCCCGGCCGCATCGGCGTCTCGATCGGCTATAACGAACCGATGTCGCACCTGATGCAGGCCGGCTGCGACGCGATCATCATCCCGTCGCGCTTCGAACCCTGCGGCCTCACCCAGCTTTACGGTCTGCGGTATGGCTGCGTGCCGATCGTCGCCCGCACCGGCGGATTGAACGACACCGTGATCGACGCCAATCACGCCGCACTTGCGACGAAAGTGGCAACGGGCATACAATTCTCACCCGTGACCGAAACGGGCATGCTACAGGCAATCCGCCGTGCGATGCATTTTTTCGCGGACCGAAAACTCTGGACCCAATTGCAAAAGCAAGGCATGAAATCGGATGTCTCCTGGGAGAAGAGCGCCGAACGCTACGCTGCCCTCTATTCAAGCCTCGTCTCGAAAGGCATGTGACCTAAAATGATCAAGTCCGTACCCACCACGCCCTATCTGGACCAGAAACCCGGCACTTCGGGTCTGCGTAAGAAGGTTCCGGTCTTCCAGCAGCCGAACTATGCGGAGAATTTCATCCAGGCCATCTTCGATTCGCTGGAAGGCTATCAGGGCAAGTGCCTCGTCATCGGCGGCGACGGACGTTACTACAATCGCGAAGTCATCCAGAAGGCGATCAAGATGGCCGCCGCCAATGGCTTCGGCAAGGTGATGGTCGGCAAGGGCGGCATTCTGTCGACGCCGGCCGCGTCCCACATTATCCGCAAGTACAAGGCCTTCGGTGGCATCATTCTGTCGGCCAGCCACAATCCCGGCGGCCCGACCGAAGACTTCGGCATCAAATACAATATCAACAATGGCGGCCCGGCGCCGGAAAAGATCACCGACGCGATCTACGCCCGTTCCAAGACGATCGATAGCTACAAGATCGCCGATTTCGCCGACGTCAATCTCGACCGTATCGGCAAGGACGAGCTTCCCGGCGGTATGATCCTCTCGGTCATCGATCCGGTCGAGGACTATGCCGCGCTGATGGAAGAGCTGTTCGATTTCGGCGCCATCCGCAATCTGATCAGCCTCGGTTTCCGCATCGCTTTCGACGGCATGAGCGCCGTCACCGGCCCCTACGCCAAGGAGATCTTCGAAAATCGCCTTGGCGCGCCCCTCGGTTCGGTGCGCAACTTCATGCCGCTGCCGGATTTCGGCGGCCATCATCCCGATCCGAACCCGGTTCACTGCAAGGAACTCTTCGATGAGATGATGGGCGAGGACGCGCCCGATTTCGGAGCCGCGTCCGACGGCGACGGCGACCGCAACCTCATCATCGGCCGCGGCATCTTCGTCACCCCCTCCGACAGCCTGGCGATCCTTGCCGCCAACGCCAATCTCGCCCCCGGCTATTCCGGCGGTCTCGCCGGCATCGCCCGCTCGATGCCGACATCGGGTGCGGCCGACCGCGTCGCTGAAAAACGCGGCATCGGCATGTATGAGACGCCAACCGGCTGGAAGTTCTTCGGCAACCTGCTCGACGCCGGCATGGCGACGATCTGCGGTGAGGAGAGCTCCGGCACCGGCTCCAATCATGTCCGTGAGAAGGACGGCCTCTGGGCCGTGCTGCTGTGGCTGAACATCCTTGCCGTGCGTGGCGAGAGCGTCGCCGACGTCGTCACTCAGCACTGGCAGACCTACGGCCGCAACTATTACTCGCGCCACGACTATGAAGGCCTGGACACCGGCGCGGCGAACGGCCTGATGGACAATCTCCGCAGCCAGCTCTCCACCCTCCCCGGCAAGAGCATCGGCAGCCTGAAGGTCGAGAAGGCAGACGATTTCGCCTATCACGATCCGATCGACAAGTCGGTCAGCGAGCATCAGGGCATCCGCCTGCTCTTCGAGGGCGGCTCCCGTGTCGTCTTCCGCCTGTCGGGCACCGGCACGTCTGGCGCAACCTTGCGCGTCTATATCGAGCGCTACGAGCCGGATTCGACTCGTCACAACATCGAAACGCAGGAAGCGCTCGCAGATCTGATTGCGGCCGCCGAAAGCATTGCCAGCATTCGTGAGCGCACGGGACGCGATGAGCCAACCGTGATCACCTGATCCGGGGGGACCATGCGGGACAGCAATTCGGCGCGGGGCGCGATCGTCTTCGAGACCGGCGTCGAATTTGCGGTGTGGTCGCATCATGCCGCGCAGATCGAACTCTGCCTCTTCGAAGATGACGGCAACAAGGAATTCGCGCGCCTGCCGATGGCCCGCGATGGCAACCACATCCATCGCCTCTTCGTCGACGGCCTCCGGCAAGGCGCCCGCTACGGCTATCGCGCCGACGGCATCTATGCGCCCGACAACGGCCTCTGGTTCGATCCGTCAAAACTGCTGATCGACCCTTACGCCAAGGAGATCGACCGGCCGTTCCGTTACGATCCCCGCCTCGGGCTCTACGGCGAAGACAGCCAGGATCTGATGCCGAAGGCGATCGTCACCACCGACACCCCAGCCACAATTGACAAGCCACTCTTCGAGCCGGGCGGTTTTATCTATGAAGTGGCGGTGCGGCCCTTCACCATCCTTCACCCCGATGTGCCGGAAACCGAACGCGGCACGGTCGCAGCCCTTGCCCATCCCTCCGTTATCGCGCATCTGAAGCGAATCGGGGTCGATGCCATCGAACTGATGCCGATTACCGCCTGGATCGATGAGCGCCATCTGCCGCCGCTCGGCCTCACCAACGGCTGGGGCTACAACCCCGTCGGCCTGATGGCGCTCGATCCGCGGATCGCCCCCGGCGGCATGGCGGAGCTGCGCAACACCGTTGCCGCTCTCCATGCCGAAGGCATCGCCGTCATCCTCGATCTGGTCTTCAATCATACCGGCGAGAGCGACCGCTATGGCACCACGCTGTCGCTGCGCGGCCTCGACAATCTGCATTATTACCGCCACGCCCAAAACAGCCCCGGCGAACTCATAAACGACACCGGCACCGGCAACACGATCGCCTGCGATCATCCCGAGGTCAGGCGCCTCGTCATCGACAGCCTGCGCCATTTTGTCCTCAATGCCGGCGTCGATGGTTTCCGCTTCGATCTCGCCCCGGTGCTGGGCCGCACCGCGAGCGGGTTTGAGCGCGACGGAGGAACGCTTGCCGCAATCTTGGCGGACGACGTGCTCGCCGACCGGATCATGATCGCCGAACCCTGGGATATCGGTCCGGGCGGTTACCAGCTCGGCAACTTCCCGCCGCCCTTCCTCGAATGGAACGACAGGGTTCGTGACGATCTGCGCTGTTACTGGCGGGGCGACCAGTGGAAGACCGGCTCGCTCGCGACGGCGCTTGCCGGTTCCTCCGACATCTTCTCCGGCAACGACGGCAAAGAGACGCGCAGCGTCAACTTCCTCGCCGCCCATGACGGCTTCACGCTGATCGACCTCGTCTCCTATGCCGGCAAGCACAATAACGCCAATGGCGAGCACAATCGGGACGGCCACAACGAGAACCATTCCTGGAACAATGGGGTTGAAGGCGAGACCCTCTATCCCACAATCCGCAAGCGCCGGATCAATGACGTGATGGCGCTGATATCGACGCTCTTTGCCACCCGTGGCAGCATCATGCTGACGGCGGGTGACGAAGGCGGCCGCAGCCAGCGCGGCAACAACAACGCCTATTGCCAGGACAACGAAATCACCTGGCTGGACTGGAAGGCGCTGAACGAGGATCTCATCGCCCATACCGCTTTCGTCGCAGGGTTGCGCCGCCGCTTCACAGTTTTCTCCGAAACACGCTTCCTCTCCGGCAACGGCGATGTCGAATGGATCTCGCTCACCGGCGAACCGATGACCGTTGCCGAATGGGAGACGCCGTCGCTTTCGACGCTCGGCATGCTGCTCGCCACCGGCGACCGCTCCTCGCGCGGCAGAAACACCCGGCTTGCTGTGCTTTTCAATCGCTCGGAGAGCCGCCAGCTCTTTGTGCTTCCGTCGGAAAACGAGCCGGGCTGGAGCCAACTGACGCCGGAGGGAGCGAAGAAGCCCGACGCCAGCGTGACCGTCGAGCCACGCTCCGTCGCCTTTTTCGTAGAAAAATGACCGCCTCCTCACACTCACGCAAATCCTTGTCGCAATCGTCATAAATGCACGATAAGGCTTGGCCCGGCGGCTTTTCTCACGAGGAATTCATGGTCACGGAAATTTCACTCTCCGACGTGCGGGGATTGATCGGCATGGAAACGGGTCTTTCGGATTGGATCACCGTCGACCAGACAATGATCGACGCTTTTGCGGGGGCGACCGACGACCATCAGTTCATTCATGTCGATCCCGGGCGCGCGGCCGCTGAAAGCCCCTTCGGCGGCACCATCGCCCATGGCTTCCTGACGCTGTCCCTGCTGTCGGCGATGAACTACAATTGCCTGCCGAAAGTGCGCGAGCAGACCATGGGCATCAACTACGGCTTCGATCGCGTCCGCTTCATGACGCCGGTCAAGAGCGGCGCCCGCGTGCGCGGTCGTTTTCTGCTCTCCGACGCCCGCTTCCGCGGCGGCGGCATGCTGATGACCACCTACGACGTGACGATCGAAATCGAAAACGAGAAGAAGCCGGCACTGACGGCACGATGGATCACCATCATCCAGTTCGACCCGAAGGACCGGCCGGAAGACGCGTAGGAAAGCTCCTACGCGCCCGGAAACGACTTCGCCGCATCCAGCACGGATGCCGCCCATTGGTACGAAATGGGCGGCACTGTCATTTGCGGCCCTGAAAATCTCATCCGGTTAGGCAGCGGGCTTGGAAGCCTCAATGGCCGGCATCTTCCGCCGCCTCGGCCAAGAGCCCGAAGACGTAATCGGAAAACGACCGCCAGCACTCCACCCGGAACGTATCTTCTTCCGTCCGGAAAAGTACGATCTCCGCCTTGCCGAAGACCGTGCGCGAGGCAGCACCGACCGGAAAGGACGACAGCGACAGGTCCTGCGGGCAGCCGGCCGCAAGCGTGGTCTCCGCACCCGGCCCCGAAACGATGACCGCCACGTTGCGGTGGGAGACATCTGTCGCGGAATGCAGCGCGCCGGCGCTGGAACATGCCGCCATCAGATCGCCGCCGGCCTCGTCGATCAACAGCCACTCGTCCGGCCCGATCCAGAGCGCCGAGCGCGCACCGGCGCGGCCGGACGTTTTCGGAGCGATCGGCACAGACAGGCCGAGAGCCAAAGAAAGTGCTTTGAGCGATCCAGCGGGCGCGCGCAGCGCCACGCGGCTCGCGGACGGTGCGACGGACAGGCGCACGGTGGCGGAGCCGCCGAGACGGCCGGCCAGCGCCGGCTTGCGAATTGCGACATCAGCCATGGATGCGGCCTCCTTCCTTGTCAAAGAACACCAGATCCGTCACTTCGACGGCGATCGTCCGGTCCGGCATCGGCACATAAAGCGTCTCGCCCATCCGCGCCCGGCCGCCGGCGACCAGCGCGAAGGCGATCGACCTGCCGCAATTTTCCGACCAATAGGCCGATGTGACATGGCCGAGCATCGTCATCGGCTTCGGCTCATTCGGGCTCGCGACGACCTGCGCGCCTTCTTCGAGCACCAGCTTCGGATCCTTGGTGACGAGGCCGACGAGCTGCTTGCGCCCCTCCTTAACGAGGTCCGGCCGCTGCAGCCCGCGAATGCCGACGAAGTCCTTCTTCTTCTTCGAAACGGCCCAGGCGACGCCCGCGTCGTCAGGGGTCACGGTCCCGTCCGTATCCTGGCCGACGATGATATAGCCCTTCTCGGCGCGAAGAACGTGCATCGTCTCCGTACCGTAGACGCAGGCGCCGAGCGGTTCGGCATTGGCCCAGACCGCTTCGAGCACCGACTGGCCGTAATCGGCCGGCACGTTGATTTCGAAACCGATTTCACCGGTGAAGGAAACGCGGAAGAGCCGCGCTGGTACGCCGCAGACCGTGCACTCGGCGACACTCATATGCGGGAAGGCCTCGTTGGAAAGATCGACGCCTTCGACGAGAGGTTCGACGATCTCGCGCGCCTTCGGCCCTTGTATGGCGATGACGGCCCATTGTTCAGTCACCGAGGTCAGCCATACCTTCAGATCCGGGAATTCCGTCTGCAGGTAATCTTCCATGTGATGGAGAACACGCGGCGCTCCGCCTGTTGTCGTCGTCACATGGAAACGGTCCTCCGCCAGACGACCGACGACGCCGTCGTCATAAACGAAGCCGTCCTCACGCGTCATGATGCCGTAGCGCGCCTTGCCGGGCTTCAGCGTGTCCCAGGCATTGGTGTAGATGAGATTGAGGAATTTCGCCGCATCCGGGCCTACGACCTCGATCTTGCCGAGCGTCGATGCGTCGAAGATACCCGCCGACTCGCGGGCCGTCCGGCACTCGCGCGCAACCGCCTGGTGCATGCTCTCGCCCGAGCGCGGATAGAACCAGGCGCGTTTCCAGTTGCCGACATCCTCGAAAACAGCGCCATGCGCTTCTTCCCAGCCGTGCAGCGGCGTCTTGCGCGTCGGATCGAACAACTTGCCGCGCGAATGGCCGATCAGCGTACCATAGGTCACCGGCGTATAGGGCGCGCGGAAGGTGGTGAGACCGACTCGCGGGATTTCCTTGCCGAGCATTTCGGCGGCGATCGCCAGGCCATGCATATTGGAAAGCTTGCCCTGGTCCGAGGCCATGCCGTTGGTCGTAAACCGCTTGATATGCTCGATCGAGTGCATGCCCTCGCGCACGGCGAGGCGGATATCCTTGGCGCAGACATCGTGCTGGAAATCGATGAAGGCCTTGGCATTCGTCTTTGGGCCGGCGCCTTCGGCAGCACCGATCATCCCGCCGGTCCAGTCATAGGGCTGCTCGGCCGAGATCGTGATCTTGCCGCCGCCGCTCTTGCCAGCGGCCTGCGCCATCAGTTCGCCGGCGGCAAGCGATTCCTCGACCGTCCGCTGCAGGTCGTCGGTGCCGTTGCAGGCGCCGACAGACAGGCAATCCTGCGCATAGGTGCCGGGCAGGAAGCGCTGACTTTCCGCCTCGAAGGCCACCTTGCCGCGCGACTGCGAGAACAGATGCACCGACGGCGTCCAGCCGGCCGAAACCAGAAGCGCATCGACCGCGATCTTGTGCGGCGAACCGCCGCCGTTGCGCGCCACCGTCATCGATGAGATGCGCAGCCGCCCCGCCGTATTGACGACCGACTGGCCGGTGAGCACGTCGATGCCAAGCGCACGCGCCTCCGCCAGTACCGCCGCTCCCGGCGCCTGTCTGCAGTCGACGATGGCGGCGACCGAGACACCGGCCCGCTTGAGATCGAAAGCCGCCTCGTAGGCGGAGTCATGCGCCGTGTAGATGCCGACATTGCTTCCGACGGCAACGCCGTAATGATTGAGGTACATCCGCCCCGCCGAAGCCAGCATGATGCCGGGCCGGTCGTTGTTCGGAAATACCATATGCCGCTCGATCGCGCCGTTGGCGAGGATTACCCGCTTGGCGCGGACCTGCCAGAGCCGCTCGCGCGGCAGATCGCTCGATGGTTTGGCGATATGATCGGTGACGCGTTCGGCAAGGCCGACGAAATTGTGGTTGTAGTAACCGAAGGCGGTCGTGCGGATGAGCACTTCGACATTGTCCATCGCCTTCAACCGCGCCACGGTTTTCTGCGCCCAGGCGTAACCATCCTGTCCGTCGATCCTGACGCCGGCATCGTAGCGCAGCGCACCGCCGGCTTCCGCCTGCTCGTCGCAAAGGATCACCTTCGCACCGGTCTGGGCCGCTGCCAGCGCCGCCGAAAGTCCGGCCACACCGGCGCCGACCACCAGCACGTCGCAATGGGCGTACCGGCTGGCATAATGGTCCGGATCCTCCTCCGTCGGCGCGACGCCGAGGCCGGCAGCGCGACGGATGAACGGCTCGTAGACATGTTTCCAGGCGGAGCGCGGCCACATGAAGGTCTTGTAGTAGAAGCCGGCGGCGAAGAACGGCGACATCAGGTTGTTGACCGCGCCGACGTCATAGGCAAGCGAAGGCCAGCGGTTCTGCGACTGGACGATCATGCCGTCGAAGACTTCCTGCACCGTGGCGCGCACGTTCGGCTGCTTGCGCGCCTTGTCACGGGCGACGTCGATCAGCGCGTTCGGCTCTTCGGCCCCTGCCGAGAGGATGCCGCGGGCCCGGTGATATTTGAACGAACGGCCGACGAGATGAATGCCGTTGGCGATCAGCGCCGAGGCGACAGTATCGCCTTCTAGCGCGGTATAGCTCTGGCCGTCGAAGCTGAAGCGCGCGGTCTTTGCAGGCGTCAGACGCCCCTTGCCGACGATACGATTGGCACCGCTCATTGCGCCTCTCCTTCCACGGCTTCATAGGTCTCGACAGGCCCGTGCTGTTCGGCCTCGGCACCGATCCGCGGCTTCGGCTCGCCTGCCTTGTAGGTCATGATGAACTTGTCGCTCACCGTATCGCGCGCCGCGTTGAAGAAGCGGCCGCAGCCGTGAATATGCCGCCAGCGCTCGAAGATCAGCCCCTTCGGGTTGTCACGCAGAAAGAAATACTCTTCGAATTCCTCATCCGAGATCGAGGCGATATCGGCCGGCCGCGCGATATGCGCGTCACCCGCGCCGCGGAATTCGAGTTCGGAACGCTCTTCCTGACAATAAGGGCAATGGATCAGCAGCATATGAAATTTCCTTCTCCTCCCTTTCTCCCCAGCAGGGAGAAGGTACGTTCAAGGCGGATGAGGGCGTGAATAACCAAAGAAGCGAGCATCTGAGCGAACACGTTCATCATCAGTGCGCCACCGCCGCAGCCGCCGCTTCATCGATCAGCCGGCCGCTGCGGAAGCGTTCCAGCGTCAGGCCGGCATTGAACTTGTGCGCTTCATCGCGGGCGATCAGATGCGCAAAGAGATTGGCCGAGCCCGGCGTCGCCTTGAAGCCGCCGGTGCCCCAGCCGCAATTGACGTAAAGCCCCGGAACCGGCGTCTTCGACTGGATTGCCGAACGATCCGGCGTATTGTCGACGATGCCACCCCATTGCCGCATCATCTTGACGCGCCGGAACATCGGAAAGAGTTCGCAGATGGCGTCGAGCGTATGCGTGATGATCTGCAACCCGCCGGTCTGGGAATAGGAATTATACTGGTCTGTGCCGGCGCCGATGACGAGCTCGCCCTTGTCGGACTGCGAGATATAGGCATGCACCGTGTTCGACATGACGACGCAGGGGAAGATCGGCTTCAGCGGCTCGGAGACCAGCGCCTGCAGCGGGCTCGACTGCAGCGGCACGCGCACATCCGCCATCTTCATGATTGTCGATGTATGGCCCGCGGCCGATACGCCGACCTTTCTGGCGCCGATGAAGCCGCGCGAAGTCTCGACCCCGGTCACCCGTCCGTCCGGACCGCGCCGGATGCCGGTCACTTCGCAGTTCTGGATGATGTGCACGCCTCGGTCTGAGGCTGCCCGCGCATATCCCCAGGCTACAGCATCGTGCCGCGCCGTGCCGCCGCGGCGCTGCAGCGCCGCACCATTGATCGGATAGCGCGCACTGGCAGAGATGTCGAGCGGCGGACAATAGGCCTTCGCCTGCTCCGGCGTCAGCCATTCATTGTCGATGCCGTAAAGCCGGTTGGCGTGGATGTGTCGCTTGAACGACTGCTGGTCGTGAATATTGTGCGAGAGCATCATCACGCCGCGCGGCGAATACATCACATTGTAGTTGAGCTCCTGTGAAAGCCCTTCCCAGAGCTTCATCGAATGCTCGTAAATGTGCATGCTCTCTTCATAGAGATAGTTCGAACGGATAATGGTGGTATTGCGCCCGGTATTGCCGCCGCCGAGCCAACCCTTCTCGATCACCGCCACATTGGTGATGCCGTGCTCCTTGGCAAGATAGTAGGCGGCTCCCAAGCCATGTCCGCCAGCGCCGATGATAACGACATCGTACTCGGCGCGCGGTTCCGGCGAAGTCCACTGCTTCTCCCAACCTCTGTGGCCGCGAAGGGCCTCCCGCGCCACGGCAAAAACCGAATATTTCCGCATCCGCCTTCTTCTCCTTCGGGCAAGGGCTGTTCTCGCGCCCATACAAATCGCAAATCCAAATGCGGCACAACGGCTCTTTTGCGACGTCCGAGAGCTTCGCTTTTGACACTGAACGACATCGTGTCGAAAACTGCGCAGCTTCCGATGCTGTCCGGCGATGACTCTGAAACGAACGTCATCTTGCATGATGCTGCGAAGAACGCCGTTCTCCCGGCGGCAGACTTGCCTAACCCAAGAGGGTGAAAAGACAAGCAGTTAGTATGATGTTAATTTTTCCCCGTTGCCGGGACTGGTGTATCATGTGCATACGGGGGCGGGGTTTATTCCAGGCGCTTTACATTGCGCTATGCGGCGTCCGGCTGGCAGCTGCCGCCGAGCCGGTCGGCCAGGCTGTGGTTATCAAGACCGAGGTGACGGGACAAGCCGGCCCGATCGAAGTCAACAACAGCGTTCACCGCGACGAGCGTATCAGGACATCGCAATCCGGACTCGGCCAATTCCTGTTTCGCGACGGTACCAAGCTGGCGGTCGGCTGGGGCTCTTCGGTCGTCATCGACAAATATGTCTTCGACGATTCACAATCGGTCAAGAAACTCACCATCAAGGCAGCGAAAGGTACCTTTCGCTGGGTCAGCGGCAATTCCCAATCCTCGGCCTACCAGATTCTGACGCCCGCCGGCACCATCGGCGTGCGCGGCACCGCATTCGATTTCTACGTCGGCCAGGACGGCACCACGGCCGTCGTCTTGCTGAACGGTGCGGCCAGCTTCTGCGGCCCGGGCGGCTGCCGCCAGTTGCAGCAGCGCTGCGATTGCGTCGTCGCCAAGCCGAACGGCGATATGTCGCCGGCCCGCCGGGTCGATCCGAGCGTTCTCGATACACTCGGAAATCCCCGCGCCCTCCCCTTCCTCTCCGGCAACCAGCGGCTTGCGGGCGGCATCGGCATGCTCGGCGGCTGCAATATGGCCTCGGTTGCACCGGAACGAAAAGACAGAGTGCGACCTCCGCCGGCAATTGCGCCAGCTCCGCAAAGACAGGATCCGCCGCAGAGACAGGCCGAGCCACAAAAGGAGCGACCGAGCAAGCCCGATAAGCCCCATCATGACCATGACAGGCCGCATCATGACAAGCCCCATCATGACAAGCCGGATAGACCGGACAAGCATGATGGCCATGGCCGGCATGACAATGACGGCAAGCCCGGAAATCACGGCGAGGATCATCGCGGACACAACCGCGGTGATCATGAACATCACGATCGCGATCACAATCGTGATCATGATGATGACAACGATCGCAACCACGACAGGGGTCGTGGCCGCTGAGGCCCGTCAGTCTGCAGCGCTCTTTTCGATTCCCTCCGGCACTTCGCGGAAATGACCGGTCCTGCCGGATATGCGCTGGTAGAATTCCGCCAGACCGCCGATCACCTGCACTGCCCTGAGCTTTGCGGTCCCGATAAGCTTACGGCTGTTCCTGGAATGCGATTGCAGGGCCTGCATCAGCTGCCGGTGAACGACCTCGAGCGCGGCGAATTCCTGGGACACCGCCACCCGTTCATCGCCGACGACGGCAAGGATCTGTGTCCGGCTGCTCTTCCCCTTGAGCGGAAGGGCGCCCGCTTCGATCAGCGCCATTCCCTGCACTGAGCGTGCGGTGCGGTCGGAGATAAGAATATCGAAGCCGACTTCCTTGCAGGACGATTCGATGCGGGCCGCGACGTTGACGGCATCTCCGACAGCCGAATAGTTGAAGCGGGTCTTGGCGCCCATATTGCCGACGCAAGCAACGCCGGTATGGATGCCGATGCCGATGCCGACCTCCTGATCGGATCCGAAACCGAAGGCGTCGGCGGCGTTCAGTTCGGCGAGTGTCTCGCGCATGGCGAGCGCCGCGCGAACCGCCTTGATTTCGTGATCCGCAACATCGACCGGCGCATTCCAGAATGCCATGATCGAATCGCCGATAAACTTGTCGAGAGTACCTTCGTTGGCCACGACATGACGGCTCAGCGCGTCGAGCAATGTATTCAGGAAGGCAACGACATCCGTCGGTGCCAGCCTTTCGCTGATCTCGGTGAAGTTCCTGACGTCGACGAACATTACCGTCAGCTCCCGGTCATCCCCACCGAGGCGCAAGGCATCGCGGTTATGTTCGATGCGATGGAGCAGTGACGGAGAAAGATAATGTCCGAAGGCGCGCCGCACCTCGCGCCTTTCCCGGTCGATCACCAGAATGCGGAACGAGGTTGCGGCAAAATGGGTGATCGATCCGCTGACGATCGGAGCCAGCGGATCGAGAAGAAGCCCCGCATAAAGAAAGGAGAGCCAGGAGGCCACGAGCGCCATTGCGGTAATAAGCAGGCCGCAGACCAGTGCGACGGCGGGACTGACGAAAGTCGTCACCACTACGAGCAGGCAGCCGAGCACCGCTATCGTGAGGATTTCCAGGCCGTCCGCCCAATCGGGCCGCGACAGGAAGCGGCCGGAGAGAATCTGTTCGACGGCCTGCGCATGCATCGAAACCCCGGGAACATTCTCGCCGAGCGCCGTGACGCGGATGTCCTGCAGGCCTGCCGCCGAGGTGCCGATGAAGGTGATGCTGCCGTCAATGGCGGCAGCGACCTCGGGAGGGGCGCCTCCGGCGGCGAGCACCTGGCGGGCGGAGATATAGCGCTCGGCTCGGTCGGGGCTGACATAGAGCCAGAATTCGCCCGCCGCCGTTAGCGGCACGACGAAATCGCCGATCTTTGCCGATGTCATCACGCCGGCCCGATCGGGCGCGCCGGCCACTACATAAGTCGATACACCCTGCGCGACGCGCAACGCCTCGACGGCGAGATTGGGATAGAGCTGCACGCCGTCGGTCAGGAACAACGGCACCGCCCGCACCACCGGCGAAGGATTGCCGGGATTGAGGCTGATATGGCCGAGCCCTGCCGCGTTGGCTTCCAATTGCGGCCTGAGCGGCGTCGATGCGGCAAGGTAGGGCGGAGCCGAGACGGGGCTTTCCCCGGTGAAAGCAAAGCCCGCCTTGACAGGCGGCCGGTAACTGCCCTCGTTGGAAAGCCCGAAGCCGAGCACGACGGGTTTGCCGGAGATCGAGCGGGCAAATATCTCGTCATTGTCGGGGAGCTTCTCGGCCAGGGACGGGTCAACCCCCGCGACCTCGCGCACGACGTTGCGCGGCGACAGCCTGTCCGGCTCTGAAAAGAGGACGTCGAAGGCGATGGCCGCAGCGCCCATGTCGGAGAGCCGGTCCACCAGCATGGCCAACCGGTCCCGTGGCCACGGCCATTGACCGAACTCGCGCAGCGACGCCTCGTCGATGTCGATCACATGGACCGGCATGGGCTCGAATGTTCTCGGAAGCAGGCGCTGGTACTCGTCGAAAGTCACGCCACGGATCAGCTTGAAGATTCCGGGATCGTCTGCCCGCAGCATCGTCAGGGCCGCCACGATCACCAGGCCGATAACGACACCGATCTGCTGCACGCGCGTCATCATCTCAACCGGTGTCCCTCCCACGGCCGATCGAGCGGCCCGCGCCTGTCGGCCGACACGCTACGCCGCTTTCTGTCCGAACGCCATTCGCCCATGCGCTCCCGACGCTTCTTTTCGCTTTCCAGCCTTCCGCTTCCCGCCGGTCGGCGCAACAGTGTCTGCAAATTCGACGACGCTGTCGTTCCGCCATGCTTTTGCTTGGACGGCTCGGCTTCGAGCTTGCCGGGGGCGCGGCGAAATGTTCTTGTAACGGCCGAAGCGCGAATGCTTTTATGTCGAAGAGTGAGGGGCTCCCGTGATTTCCGAAACCGCCGTGCGCCGCAGCGGCTATTGGCTGATCGTCGTCGTGCTGGCGATGCTTGCAGGACTGCCGCTTGCCGTCTGGCTCGACATCAGCGATCTCTCCGGAAACACCCTCAGACGCCAGGCGCGCGATATGAGCTCGCTAATATCGAGCATCCGCTCCTACTATTCCGCCAATGTCGTCGGACGCGTTCTGGCCGCGCACGCCAGCGGCGCGACCGCAGGCACGGTCGTTTCCCACAACTACGCCAATATCCCAGGCGCCATCCCGCTGCCGGCAACACTTTCGCTGGAACTCGGCGACGTCATAAAGGAGCAGCAGGCCAACATCACATACCGCTTCGTCTCCGATCTGCCGTTCAAGAGCCGCGCTTCCCACGAGCTCGACGATTTCGAGAAACGAGCGCTTGCCGCGTTGCGCGCCAATCCGCAGCAGACGTTGAGCGACCTCACCCGCGTCGGATTGACCGATACCCTACGGCTCATTACGCCCGTCGTCATGAGCCAGGCCTGCGTTGCCTGTCACAACAGCCACCCGGAAAGCCCGAAGACCGATTGGAAGGTCGGCGATGTGCGCGGCATTCAGGAAGTGGTGATCAAGCAACCCTATGCAAGCAACGTTTTCGCCTTCAAATATCTGCTCTGTTATTTTCTTTTTGTCGCCGTCATCGGCCTCAGCTTCATTCTGCTGCAGCGCCAGCAGGCCCGCGCGATCCATGGCGCCAACCGGGATCTCGAAGCGGCGAACGAATTCCTGGCGAGCGTTTCGCTGAAGATTTCACGCTATCTGTCGCCGCAGATCTACAAAAGCATCTTCAGCGGACAGAAAGACGTCGTCGTCCATACCGAGCGCAAGCGCCTGACGATTTTCTTCTCCGACATCAAGGATTTCACCGCGACCACCGAGCGGCTGCAGCCCGAAGCGCTGACGGAGATGCTCAACGAATATCTCACCGAAATGTCGAACATTGCCCTCGCCCATGGCGGCACGGTGGACAAGTTCATCGGCGATGCCATGCTGGTCTTCTTCGGCGACCCGGAAACGAAGGGTCCGGAGGAGGATGCGAAAGCCTGCCTGCGCATGGCCGTCGACATGCAGCGCCGCCTCGGCGAACTCAAGGACAGATGGCGCAGAAACGGCACCGAGGAGCCTTTCGTCGTGCGCATGGGCATCAACAGCGGTTATTGCAACGTCGGCAATTTTGGCAGCAACGATCGCATGGACTATACGATCATCGGCGCGGAGGCCAATCTCGCAGCCAGGCTGCAGTCGATCGCCCAGGGCGGAGAAATCGTCATCAGCTACGAAACCTATGCGCTGGTGAACGAGATTGTCGATGCCCATCCCTTGCCGCCGATCACCATGAAGGGCATCCAGCGCGAGGTCGTGCCCTATGCCGTCGATGGACTGACGCTCGGCGCCGAACACAAAAGCCGGGTTCTCAGCGAACATCTCTCGGGTCTCGACCTGCATCTGGATATGAGCCGGCTGGAGCCTGCCGATCGACTCCGGGTCAGGACGGCGCTCAAGGAGGCAATCGCCGCCCTGGACGAGGCCCCGCCGGAAGCGGCTCGCTTGAGACAGGATGCCGGGCAGATGTGATTTTTCCACCTGCCGCCGATATCCATCTGGACTTCCCCTACTCGATCTGCTATCCCGCATCACCAATCGCAAGGCCGCGGCCGCGCGAACGTTATATTTTTGCCCCTGGCGCTGCGCTGCCTCAGGCATCAACCAAACCAAAGGAACGTGATTCTCGTGCAGGTACTTGTCCGCGATAACAATGTCGATCAGGCTCTCCGCGCTCTCAAGAAGAAGATGCAGCGCGAAGGCATTTTCCGCGAAATGAAGATGCGCGACTACTACGAGAAGCCGTCGCAGAAGCGCGCTCGCGAAAAGGCCGAGGCTGTTCGCCGTGTTCGCAAGCTGGCCCGCAAGCGCGCCCAGCGCGAAGGCCTGGTCGCACGCTAAGCGTTGCCGTCGTTTTTTCGACGTTTTCAGATGCATTGTGGCGGGGGCGATGGGTTCGCCGCCGCCTTTTTAGTTTGCCGCTGAAGATCGCGTATCCAGATATCGGATATGCCGCATGGGGAAAGCGAGCCCGAATGGCTGATACCACCTTCAATCCGTCCCGCGCTTGGCGCTTTCAGAAAACCGCATTCCTGCCGGCCTTGACGCTGGCGGCCATGGTTGGCCTCGCCGGCTGCGAGACGACCAACACGACGGATGCCGTAATGCGCATCGACAAGGCGCAGGGCTCGGAAGAAAACATCGCGTCGCTGACGGCCGTTATCAACGCCAATCCGAGGGATCCCGAAGGGTATAATGTCCGCGGTTCAGCCTATGGCCGCGGCGGCCAGTTCCGTCAGGCGCTAAATGATTTCAACACTGCATTGCAGATCAACCCGCGCTTCTTCCAGGCCTATGCCAACCGCGCGCTCGTCTATCGCAACATGGGCCAGCAGCAGCAGGCGATTGCCGACTACAATGCCGCCCTGCAGATCAATCCGAGCTACGACGTCGCCTATATCGGCCGCGGCAATGTCTATCGCATAGCCGGACAGGACGATGCAGCTTTCAACGATTTCAGCAAGGCGATCCAGCTCGGCACGACCGATGGCCGCGCCTATCACAATCGTGGCCTGATCTACCAGAAGCGCAATCAGCAGGATAAGGCAATCGACGATTTCTCGAAGGCCATCTCGCTCGCGCCGAATTCGCCCGAGCCCTATAATGGCCGCGGCATCTCCTATATTGCGCTGAATGACGACGACAACGCGTTTGCCGATTTCAATCACGCGATCGATCTCAACGGCAACATCGCCGAATCCTGGGCCAACCAGGCTCTTGTCTACGAACGCCGCGGCGACAAGGCAAAAGCTGCCCGCTCCTATCGCCATGCGGTCGGACTTGACCCGAAATACCAGCCGGCCCGCGATGGTCTCGCCCGAGTCGGCGCTCCAGCCGGCTAAGGATGTGAATTGGGGCGGCCGGAACATCGGATCCCCCCAGAACCTTGGCGTTGCAGGAAAATAAATCTCCGGCAGAACCGCTTTATCGATGACCGGCCCGGTGCGCGTGCAGCAACGGGTGGCCAGAGTAAGCCGTCATGAAGGCGCCGCATCGCTTTGAAAAGAGAGACGGAAAAACCGCCGCCGGCTTCGATGGCATGTCATAGTATGTTGCAACCTGCTTTTGCTCCCCCTAACATGTGGCTGCTTCGATAGCCCGCTATCGGGGTGTGCGAAAACACGTTGAGGGCGGTTTGCGAGAGATGCGGATCTTTGCTTTCCTGACCGCAGACGAAACTGTTGCGGACAGCGCGCACAGCAGCGCCGCGCGTCCTTCAAGACGCACAAGGGACGCGGCAATACCGGGACTTGTGGCGGCGGCGCGCAATAAATGAAGATCGTCGCACTGTTTTTTCCCAAAGCTTCGATCGGCACCTATCTGGTTGCCATGGCGGTGGCGATCGCGCTGCCGATCTTCGCCTTCGTGGCGCTGCTTCTGCTGCAGTTGGAGGACAACCAGCGCTCGACGCTGAAGCGCGAGACGGCGCAGGACGCGCTTGCCCTTTCGCGCATCATCGATCGCCAGCTTCAGGACATGGCGACGACGCTGCGGCTGCTTTCGAGCTCTCCTGAACTTGAAAACGGCGATCTCGCCTCCTTCCACGAGCGCACGGAAACGGCTCTGCGGAACAATGCGCTCTATGTCCTTGCCGTCGACCGCAATGGCCAGCAACTGCTGAACACGCGCCGGCCTTTCGGCACGCCGCTCGAAAAGACGGCAAACATCGCCGCGCTCGATGCCGCAATGAAATCCGGCCAAATCGAGGCGTCCGATGTTTTTCACGGCAGAACCAGCGGCGAGTGGGTCTACAACGTCACTTTGCCAAGGCAGGGCGATCCTGTCGCCGCCCTCATCATCACCCAGGACGCCAGGGATCTCGGCCGGCTGGTGACGACCCAAGGTCTTGCCCCCGGTTGGTCGGCCGCCGTCATCGATCAAAGCGGCCACGTGGTTGTTGCCGCCGGTCCCGCCGCCCTCAAGCCTGGCACCCCCTTCGATCCGCGCATCCTGCCGGCGCTTAGCTTTTCCCGGGGTGTTTTCGAAGACAAGGCGATCCTGCCGCACATGCTCCTCGGTTACGCACAGATTCCTGGCTGGTCGTGGAAGACGGTGATCTGGGGGCCGGTGGCGCAGGCGTCGATTCTCAGCACCTGGCGTTTCCTCATCATCGGCGGCGTCGCACTCGTGCTCGTCGCGATCCTGGCCGCCTATGCTGTCGCCAGGCAAGTCCGCACCACCATCCGCGAGATTGCCGACATGGCGAACCGCATGGGCGAAGGCCACATCGTCTCGCCCGTTGAAACGAGCGTCATCGAGGCGAACCAGGTGGCGATCGCTCTTTCGAACGCCTCATTCGATCGCAGCCAGACCGAGGACCGGTTGCGCTTCGTCATGCATGAACTCGTCCACCGCACCAAGAACCTTCTCACGCTTGCTCAGGCCATGATGCGCCAGCTTGCCAAACAGGCCGAAAGCGTCGAAACCTTTCAAGCCGCTGTCGCCGACCGCCTGGAGGGGCTGGCGCGTTCGATCGAGCTCCTGACCAGCGAGCAATGGGGAGGCGTGTCGCTAAGGCGCGTTATCGACATCCACCTCCAGGCCTTCCCGCATGCGCGCGAACAGATCGAGGTCAGCGGTGAAGATTTCGTGCTGAAGCCGGATGCAGTGCAGAATCTTGGCCTTGCCCTGCATGAGCTCGCCACCAATTCGGTCAAATATGGCGCGCTTTCCGTCCCGCAGGGCCGCGTCCGCTTCGACTGGCACGATGTCGGGGATCAAGACAAGCCGGATGCCCTGCTCCGCTTCACCTGGGAGGAGCGCGGCGGCCCGCCGGTCACAGAGCCGTCGCGCTCGGGTTTCGGCACGACCGTCATCAAGGCGCACGCCGCCTCGGCCTTCCGCGGTACGGTAGAGATCGATTTCCGGCCAGAAGGCCTGTTATGGGTGCTGACAGCTCAGCGCTCCACGCTGGAGCGGGAATAACTCAGGAACAATCGCAACCTCAACCCGTTTCGAACAGGTCGTTCACAAGGAGAAGGACCATGTTCAAGCAAACGATGACGGCCGCCGTGGCTCTGACGGCGGCCGCCTGGGCAAGCCCGGCGAGCGCGGAAAATTATGTGACGCTTGGCCGCCTGGTCTGCGGATCGGATGGCGGTCAGGGTCTGATCGTCACCTCACAGAAGAACCTCATCTGCACCTATACGCCGGCAGCCGGCGGCGCCAAGGCAGTCTATGCCGGTAAAATCGAGAAGTTCGGCCTCGATATCGGCCAGACGGGCAAGAGCGTGATGATCTGGCAGGTCCTGGCAAAGACCGGCACCGACATGCCACAATTCGCCCTTGCCGGCGAATATTACGGTGTCGGCGCTGATGCGAGCATTGGCGCCGGCGCCGGCGCCAAAGTGATCGCCGGCGGCACCAACAAAGCTTTCATGCTGCAGCCGCTGAATGTCCAGGCCCAGGAAGGGCTGAACCTGGCGATCGGCGTAGAGAAGATGACGCTGGTGCCGGGCGAGATATGAGAAAGCCGCCCCAAAAGGGCGGTTCATCAGCTCAATGCGCGATCGCCTTGTTGATATCCTCGGTCATTTTCTTGGCGTCGCCGAGCAGCATCATCGTGCCGTCCTTGTAGAACAGGGTGTTGTCGATGCCGGCATAACCCGAACCGAGCGAGCGCTTGACGAACAGGCAGGTCTTGGCCCGATCGACGTCGAGGATCGGCATGCCGTAGATCGGCGAGGTCTTGTCGTCACGCGCTGCCGGATTGGTGACGTCATTGGCGCCGATGACATAGGCGACGTCGGCCTGGGCAAATTCCGAATTGATATCCTCGAGCTCGAAGACCTCGTCATAGGGAACATTGGCTTCGGCCAGCAGCACGTTCATATGGCCGGGCATGCGGCCGGCGACCGGGTGGATAGCATATTTCACCTCGACGCCGTTCTTCTTCAGATTGTCGGCAAGTTCGCGCAGCGCATGCTGGGCCTGGGCGACCGCCATGCCGTATCCCGGCACGATGATGACCTTCGAGGCATTCGCCATCAGATAGGCTGCATCCTCAGCCGAGCCGAGCTTGACGGTCTTGTCTGACGTATCGGCCCCACTCGACGCCGTCTCGCCACCGAAGCCGCCGAGAATGACGGAAATGAAGGAGCGGTTCATCCCTTTGCACATGATGTAGGACAGGATGGCGCCTGAGGAACCGACGAGCGCGCCGGTGATGATCAGCGCCAGATTGCCGAGCGTGAAGCCGATGCCGGCCGCAGCCCAGCCTGAATAGGAATTGAGCATCGAGACGACGACGGGCATGTCGGCCCCGCCGATCGGCACGATCAGCAGGACACCGAGCGCCAGCGACAGTGCCACGACCGCCCAGAAGTCGAAGTGGCTTTCGGTCGCGGCAAGGCCGATGATGAAGAGCACGATCAGCGCCAGCAGGGTTGCATTGATCAGGTGCCGGTAGGGCAGCAGGATCGGCTTACCGGACATGCGCCCGTCGAGCTTCAGGAAGGCGATGATCGAGCCGGTGAAAGTCAGCGCCCCAATCGCGACGCCCAGCGCCATCTCGATGCGCGCCTCGGTGTGGATATGGCCGATATCGCCGATGCCGAAGGAGGCGGGCGTATAAAGCGCGGAGGCGGCGACCAGCACGGCGGCAAGGCCGACCAGCGAATGGAAACCGGCAACGAGCTGCGGCATCGAGGTCATGGCGATGGTGCGGGCGACATAGGCGCCGACGCTGCCGCCGATGGCAAGGCCGAGGACGATCAGCACGAAGCCGGCGAAATTGGGCATCGCCAACACCAGCGTCGTCAGGATGGCGATCCCCATGCCGATCATGCCGTAGAGATTGCCCTTGCGGCTGGTGGCGGGGTGCGACAGGCCGCGCAGCGCCAGAATGAAGAGGACGCCGGAAACGAGGTAGAGGAAGGCTGCGATATTGGTCATCGGTCCCTCACCTGTCTTTCTTGCGGTACATCGAAAGCATGCGCTGCGTGACCAGGAAGCCGCCGAAGATGTTGACCGAAACCAGCACCAGGGCGACGAAGCCGAAGCCGGTCGCAAGCCCGCTTGTGGAGATGCCGACCGCCAGCAGCGCGCCGACGACGATGACCGAGGAGATCGCGTTAGTCACCGCCATCAGCGGCGTATGCAGCGCCGGCGTCACCGACCAGACGACGTAATAGCCGACGAAAATCGACAAGACGAAGATCGCCAGCTGAAAGACGAAGGGATCAATTGCCCCGCCCGTTGCCGCACTTGCCGCTTCCGGGGCATGCGCGGCTGCAGTGGCGACGGCCGTCACGGCGTCGTTCAACTGCTGCAGCGCTCTGTCCATCGCTTCGCTGGCCATCATATGTCTCCCTTCTTCGCGCCGCCGAAGGCGGGATGAACCACGTCGCCGGCATAGGTCAGCATCGTTGCCTTGACGAGCTCGTCGTCGAGGTTGACGACGACCGCCTTCATTTCCTTGTTGACCATCGTCTCGAGGAAGGTGACGAGGTTCTTGGCGTAAAGCGCCGAGGCGCTGGCCGCGACCCGGCCCGGCATATTCGCAAAGCCGATCACGCTGACGCCGTCGACGTCGGCGACCTCGCCGGCGACGACACCCTCGATATTGCCGCCGCGCTCGACCGCGAGGTCGACGGCGACCGCACCTGGCTTCATAGAGGAAAGCATGGCGCGCGAGACGAGCCGCGGCGCCGGCCGGCCGGGAATGAGAGCCGTGGTGATGACGATATCCTGCTTGGCGATATGTTCGGCGACGAGCGCCGCCTGCTTCGCCTGATAGTCTGCCGACATTTCCTTGGCATAACCGCCGGCCGTTTCCGCTGCCTTGAACTCCTCGTCCTCGACAGCGATGAATTTGGCGCCGAGCGAGGCAACCTGCTCCTTGGCCGCCGGGCGCACGTCGGTGGCCGAGACCGCAGCACCGAGGCGGCGCGCCGTCGCAATCGCCTGGAGGCCGGCAACGCCGGCGCCCATGACGAAGACCTTGGCGGCCGGCACCGTGCCTGCCGCCGTCATCATCATCGGCATGGCGCGATCATAGACCGCCGCGGCCTCGATGACGGCCTGGTAGCCGGCGAGATTGGCCTGAGAGGAGAGCACGTCCATCGACTGGGCGCGGGTGATGCGCGGCATCAGCTCCATGGCGAAAGCCGAAAGCCCGGCACTTGCGAGTGCGGCAATCGCCTCCTCATTGCCGTAGGGGTCCATGATCGCGATGACGACGGCGCCGCTCTTATAACCCCCGATTTCCGATGGGCTCGGGCGGCGCACCTTCAGCACCACGTCGGCCGAGGCGGCATCGGCAAAACTGCCGATTCTCGCGCCGACGGCCTCGAACTCGGCGTCCGGAATGCGCGACGCCGTACCGGCGCCGGCTTCGACGACGACATCGAAGCCGAAACTTTTCATCTTCTTCACGGTCTCGGCGGAAGCCGCGACTCGCGTCTCTCCGTCCGTGACTTCCTTTGCAACGAAAACAATATTGCCCAACTGCCCCCTCCTCCGGGTCAGCCAGACCGCCGCAGGCTCGCCTGCGCAGGCCAAGCACCTAGAGCAATTCCAGGAAAGTGCGAATCGGTTTTCCGTCCGGAATTGCGTAAATCCAAAATGTTAGAGCGGTTCTGCGCTTCGGTGAAAAGCTGAACCGCTCTAATTCACAAAGCTTCGGAGAAGCCTCCCCTCCCCTTAGAGCGCCGTGCGTCCCCCTCCGGACGCACAAAGACGCTCCAACTCCCTCAGTCGACACGTCGTGTTTGCTGAAAGTCAATTGCGATTTTCAGGCCGATGCGCCAGCCGCGATCAGCGGAACAGGAAGATGCCGGCGGCGAGAAGAACGATGAAGACGAAGAGGCCACCGAGAAGGCCGGCGCCGCCGAAGAAACCGGCGGTCATCGCCAGCAGGAGAACGACGAGAAGCATCGTGCCGTATTTCGTGCCGGCAATGAACATGTTGTAGGTCTGCTCATGTTCCTTGTAATCCATCGGCGCGCCGGTCTCGACCGGTCCGGTATGATGTTCGGCCATAAATATCGTCTCCCTGAAATGCTTTTGCGCTGCCTGATTCCCTCTTACGCCGAGGGAAGTCCCTGCCTGCAGGAATTACACAATGACAGGCGAAAGCGCAATGCATGAGAATGCCGCAGCCGCGGTTCCAAACCACCTTCTTCCGCAAGGAAAAAACGTGAGGGCGTCGGCTGCGGATTTTGTTACCGCTATATGACTTCTCCTCATTCGCAGAGCAGGAGAAATTACAGCGGCAGGTCGGTGCCGAATTCACCTTGCGGCACGAAGCGCGCCGTCGGGATGATGGTAAGCGGCGGCAGCGTATCGTGGGGTGTGCGCGAAAACATCATGCGCTGTTCGCTGGCGCTGGAGATGAAGAAAGGATAGCGCGTCAACAACTTGCGCCCCACCTCCACCACATTCGTCGCCATCAGCGTGACATCAACCCCGTAACTCTCCGCCAGTCGGCCGGGCACGATGGTATCGGCATAGAAGACCCGCTTGTAGAAGGCGGCATGCGGGGGCCGGACGGACTGAATAACGCGGTCAGCCCGGAAATACGCTGCCGCGACGATGGCAGGTCTCAGCGTCAGATAGGGAACCCATGGCATGTTGGCGGTGAGCTCCGGATCGGCTGCGAAACGCGCCGGGTCGATCAAGGTCAGCCCCGCGTCCAAAAGCTCATCCATCGCCTCGGGAAAGGCCTCTCCGGATCGGCTGATACGATGCTCCGGCGTCACATAATGAATTCGGATCGTACTGACCAGTTCGCCATAATAGTAGAGACCGAAGATATAAGCATGGCTGTCGAAATCGACATCGTCCAATAGGCCTTCCGGGGCAAGCGACAGCGCGCCGTGGGCCTTGTAGGCCTTGTAGCGCAGCCGCTCCACCTCCTCCATGTCTTCGCTGCTTTCGACACGGCGATATTCGACGTGATCGAGAATTTCCAAAATTTTCGTACTGAAATCACTACGCGTGAACAGTGTGTCTGACATATTTTGATCCACTCGTTAACGGATCATTAATCATATGCCCGCGAGATTTAGGCAAGGAAATCCGATAATTCGGACCATTTATAAAGTATTAAGGTTAACGGCGGGGGAGTGTGACAAGGAAAATAGGCGGCTGCCGAGTGCTCAGGCGACCTTGTTGCGGCGACGTTGGACGACGCGGCGGCCGACGCCCTGTTGCAGAAGCGGGATGTTCTGGGAAGGCACCGGCTGCGAGAAAACATAGCCCTGCACCAGATCGGTGCTGCGGTGTTTGTTGAGCAATGCGAGCTGCTCTTCGGTCTCAACCCCCTCGATGACGATCTTGAGGCCGAGTTCCCTAGCGAGGTTGACCGTGCCGCGCAAGAGCTTGAGGCGACGGGTATCCTCGACGATATTACGCACGAAAGAGCGGTCGATCTTGACGATATCGAGCGGCAGCGTGTCGAGATAGCTGAGGCTGGAGAAGCCGGTGCCGAAATCGTCGATCGCGATGGTGATGCCGCGGGCTCTGAGTTCCGCCAGGATGGCGCGCACAGCCTGCGGCTCGTCGATCAGGCAGCTTTCGGTGACTTCGAGATGCAGCCGCGCCGCGTCGAGCCCGGAATTGGCAAGCGCGTCGGCGACCACCGACAGAATGTCGGCATCGCGCAAATCCCGTGCCGAGAGGTTGACCGAGACGGCGATGTGCTCCGGCCAGGTCATGCATTCGCTGCAGGCCTTGAACAGCACGAAACGGGTGATGTCGGAGATGATGCCCATATCCTCGGCGAGCCGGATGAAGACATCAGGCGGAATTGAACCCTTCTCCGGATGCACCCAGCGCGCCAGCGCCTCGGCGCATTCGATGCGCGAGCCGTCAGACCGGAACATTGGCTGAAAGACGAGATGCAGCGCCTGCGCCGTGACCGCCTCGCGAAGGTCTGCTTTCAGCTTCTGCTGCTCGATATAGCGCCCGTCCATCTCGCGTTCGAAGCCCGATATACCGCCCCTGAAGCGCGACTTGCTCTCGAACAGCGCAAGATCCGCCTTGACGCTCCATTCGTCCATCGCAAAAGCGGAACTTTCGAGAATGGCGTAACCAGCACTGAGCGAAATGAGGAAGGTCAGTTCATCGACCTCAAAATGGCCTTGGATCGCAGCGTGCACGCGACGGATCTCGAGGTCGAGTGAGGCTGGCTCCTTCGCATGCGGGAAGAACAGGATGAACTGGTCGCCCATCAGCCGGCCGAGGATGGCGTTGCCACAGACCTGTTTGATGCGGGCGGCGATGGCGCAAAGCAGATGGTCGCCGGTGACGTGACCGCGCATGTCGTTGACATGTTTGAACTCGTCGATATCGAGCACCATAAAGCCAAGCGGCCCCGATTTCCTCGGATGTTTGGCGAGATACTCCTGCACCAGCTGGCCGAAATATTCGCGGTTCGGCAGGCCGGTCAGCGCATCGAAGCGGACCATGTGCATGATCTTCTGCTCGGCTTTCACACGGCTGGATACGTCTTCGAAGATCAGCACTGCGCCGCCGTCAGCCCTGCGGCTGGCGGAGAATTCGAGCGACAGGCTCTCGGGAAAATGAATGAGCGTGCGCGACAGGTTGCCTTCGGCCACCTGGGTGAGCTGGCGCAGAATGAGCTCCGGCTGTGAGGCGTCCATGAAGCTGTAGCGTGCGCCATAGCGCAGCACGGCGCCAAGATCGCGGTCCTTCAACCGCTCCGGCGCGCCGATTTTCAACAGTTCGCAGGCCTTGCGGTTGACGACCTGGATGCGGTTTTCGGCATCGACCATCACGAGGCCATGCGGCATGTTGTTGAGCGCCGTGTCGAAACGGTCGGCGATGATGGTGATTTCCCGGCGCGCGATAACATTCTCATACAGAAACTCGCGCACGCCGTTCGCCATCGCCCGCGTCGTCAGCCAGAACGGGATGAGAAAGATCGACAGCACGCCGCGATAGAAGTCCAGCGCCAGCAGGCTGCCGACGATCATCGGCAGGCAGCAGAAGGCCGTCTGGAGGTCGACCGCGAAACGCGAGCCGTAGTTGCGCCCGACAACGGAAACCATGGTCGCCATGGTGACGGAAATGCAGGCAAGCTCCGCAAAGGAATCGTGCACGACGAAGATAGCGTAGCCGCTGGCGATGCCGAGGAGTGCGGTGGTGCAGGATCCGGAGGCAACAAGAATCCTCTCCCAACGTTCGATCCCGGCGCGCGACAGGCTCTGCTTGTCGACACGATCGAACTGTCGGAAGATGGCCATGCGAGCGCTGAAGACCAGAAGGAAGGCGACCGACAGCAGGATGTAGATGGAGTACTGTGTCTTGGCAGCCACTGCAAGGCACGTGGCGACATGGACGATCACGCCGACAAGAAGCGTCATGCGGTTCCCGGAAAGGGAGCTCACAAACGACAAATACACATCAATAGGGACCCTGTTCGGGTTATCTGGCTTCATCCACACTTTCCCTGTGCGCGGGGATTCTAAGCCCAACCCTTTAAAAATTGATTTCAATCGAATCAAACATTTGGTCAAATTTTCTAAAACCAACGGATGAACACCACAGCTTACGCGAGATAATGCATCCTCCTGGCGAGAACTGGAAAATAATTTATCCACGCCTGGGTTGTTAAAACATCGGCGAACCATACAGACCGCCCGTTGCGACTTAGACTATGCTCTAACGCGAAGCATTTATCCTTCCAATTTCAAAAGCCGTGGTCTACACCGATTCCAAAGAGGGAAAGCTGCCGAAAAATGGCAGGACAAGAACAAGGGAAACGAATGTCGAGACTTCTGGCGGCAAGCCGGCTGATTGATTCGGTCAGTCGGATCATGGGCAAACTTTCCGAATATATGGTCCTGTTCTGCTGTCTCATCAGCGCCGGTAATGCCATCGTCCGCTACACCTTCAACTACAGTTCGAACGGTTGGCTTGAGATCCAGTGGTACCTCTTCGCCTTCGTCGTCATGCTCGGCGCCTCGCATGCGCTGCGCAACAATGAGCACGTTCGTGTTGACCTGATTTATGGCGCAGTGTCCGACAAGGCGAAGATCTGGATCGACATCGTCGGCCTCATCCTGTTCCTCATTCCCGTCTGCGTGTTCCTCACCTGGCTCTGCTGGCCTTTCTTCGCGCTTTCCTATCGGCATGGAGAAATATCGGGCAATGCCGGTGGGCTGATCCGCTGGCCCGTCAAGCTGATCCTCGTCGCCGGCTTCGCGCTGCTTTCCCTCCAGGGCGTTTCCGAGCTGATCAAACGGATCGCGGCGCTGAGCGGCCACATCAGCATCGACACCAAATACGAAAAGCCGCTGCAGTAGCGCTCCCGGGAGGAACGGATTTGTTTGATTTCGGCATCATTCCGCCGGCCATGTTCCTGGGCATGGTCATCTTCATGCTCTATGGCTTTCCGGTCGCCTTTTCACTCGCCGCCGTCGGCCTGTTCTTCGGCATCATCGGCATCGTCACCGGTCATTTCAGCGAAGCCTTTCTGCAAGCGCTGCCGCTGCGCTTTTTCGGCATCGTCTCCAACGACCTCTTGCTCGCCATTCCCTTCTTCACCTTCATGGGGGCGATATTAGAACGCTGCGGCCTTGCCGAGGATCTGCTCGAAGGCACCGGCAAGCTCTTCGGCGGCGTTCCTGGCGGCCTCGCCTATGCGGTCATCCTCGTCGGCGCCGTGCTCGGCGCCATCACCGGCACGGTAGCCGCCTCCGTCATTACCATGGGGGTGATCTCGCTGCCGATCATGCTGCGTTATGGCTACAGCCCGCGCCTTGCCACCGGCGTCATTGCCGCTTCGGGTACAATCACCCAGGTGATCCCGCCCTCGCTCGTGCTCGTCGTCCTCGCCGACCAGCTCGGCAGATCGGTCGGCGACATGTATCTCGGCGCCATCGGCCCCTCGATCCTGCAGGTGACGATTTTCGTGCTCTTCATCCTGGTGATGTCGATCATCCAGCCGAAATCGATGCCGCCGCTGCCGAAAGAGGTGCGCGGTGACTTCAACTGGGCGCTTTTAGCGAGGGTGCTGATGGGCATGGTGCCCTCGATCGTGCTGATCTTTCTCGTGCTCGGTACGATCTTCATGGGTCTTGCGACGCCGACGGAAGCCGGCGCGCTCGGCGTCGTCGGCGCCATGGCCCTGGCAGCCATGAACCGCCGTCTTACCTGGCCGCTGATCCGCGAAGCAATGACATCGACCACCCATATTACGTCGATGGTGGTGATGATCCTGATCGGCTCCACCTGCTTCAGCCTGGTCTTCCAGGGCATGGATGGTTCGCGCTGGATCGAGCACATGCTGTCGGGGATTCCCGGCGGCCCGGTCGGTTTCCTGATCTTCGTCAACATCTTCATCTTCGTGCTCGCCTTCTTTCTCGATTTCTTCGAGATTGCCTTCATCGTCATCCCGATGCTCGCCCCCGTAGCCTCCAGTCTTGGGATCGACCTGATCTGGTTCGGCGTGCTGATCTGCGTCAACATGCAGACCAGCTTCATGCATCCGCCCTTCGGCTTTGCGCTCTTCTACCTCCGCTCGATCGCCAGCAAGGACGTCAAGACCTCGGATATCTACATGGGCGCCCTTCCCTGGGTCGGCATGCAGATCATCCTCGTGGCGATCGTGATTTTCTGGCCGCAGTCGGTCACCTACTGGCTGGATCATGGCCCCAAGGTCGATCCGAACTCGATCAAGATCGAAGTCCCCGGCTTCGGCGGCCAGCTCGGCCTGCCCCCGGTGGGCGGCGGGGGCAACGGCTCGCCGCAGATTCCGGGCCTGACCCTGCCGCCGCTGAACGGCCTGCCGGGCGCCCCGCCGGCGCCAGCCAAATAGCCAAACAAAAACAAACCCCGGATCAATGATCCGGGGTTTTTCTTGCATTCGCCTAAAGCGTCGATGTCGGTCGTGGAAAGCCTAAAGCTTCCCGGCCCGCTGCTGGATCATCATGAATGTATCGAAGGTGTATTCCGAAAGCTGCATCCAGAGATAGGCGTCGCGCTTGAAGGCGGTCTGGTCCTCGTAGATCTTCTTGAAATACTGGTTGTTGGCCGAAATTTCGCCGTAGATGCCCATTGCCGCCTGGAAGCAGGCTTCCATGATCTCCTGGCTGAAGGGGCGCAACGTCGCACCCTCCGCAACGAGCTGTTTCAGCGCCGTCGGATTCTTCATGTCGTATTTCGCCAGCATGTTGGTGTTGGCGAAGGCGCAGGCGTCGGCGAGCGCTGCCTGATAGTGCTTCGGCAGGTTGCTCCACTTTTCCAGGTTGAAGAAGGCGTGCACCGTCGGGCCACCTTCCCACCAGCCCGGGTAATAGTAGTATTTCGCCACCTTGTGGAAGCCGAGCTTCAGGTCGTCATAGGGACCGACGAACTCGGCCGCATCGATCGTGCCCTTTTCGAGCGCCGGGTAGATGTCGCCGCCGGCGATCTGCTGCGGGACGACGCCGACTTTCTCCATGATGCGTCCGGCAAGGCCGGCAATGCGCATCTTCACACCCTTCAGATCGTCAAGCGTATTGATCTCCTTGCGGAACCAGCCGCCCATCTGCGCGCCGGTATTGCCGGCCGGCAGGGCATACATGCCCTGTGTGGCGTAGAACTCGTTCATCAGCGTATTGCCATTGCCCTCGTAGAACCAGGCATTGGTCAGGCGGCTGTTCAATCCAAACGGGATGGCTGTTCCGAAGGCATAGGCCGGATCCTTGCCGACGAAATAATAGGAGGTGGTGTGTGCTGCCTCGACGGTCCCTGCGGCCACCGCATCGACAGCCTGCAGGCCCGGCACGACTTCACCGGCCGCGAAAGGCTGGATCGTGAAATTACCGTCGGTGGCGGCGGCAACATGCTTGGCGATGTCTTCCGCACCGCCATAGATCGTGTCCAGGCTCTTCGGAAAGGATGACGTCATACGCCATGCGATCTTCGGATTCTCCTGCGCGATCGCAGGCGCTGCCAGCGCCGTTGCGGCAACCGCTCCGGCGCCGGCGGTTCCCGCCTTCTTGAAAAACGAACGACGATCCATCAAAAAACCTCCCGTATAGATGGCACTGCGCGGCCAATCCATCCCTACCCGCAGCGAGGGCAGAGCTAAGCATGGAGGGGGCCGCGATTCAAGCTTTAGTCTATTAGCCTTTGGCATCAGGATAGCAATAGGGAGCGCGCGCGGCGCCCATCAAAATCAGCAGCTTAGCGCGGGCGCCGGAACCGCGACGCCGTTTGCGGCGCAATTGGTCGTCGGACAAAGCCAGGCGTTGACTTCACGACCGTTCTGGCGGCAAAAACGACGAGCAGAAGATTTTACCGGTGCAAAGATGACGAAACCGATCATTGCCATTCCTGCCGATATCCGCAGCTTCGACGGCGCGACCTGGCATGCCGTACAGCATCAATATCTCAGTGCCGCATTGAATGCGGCCGGCGTCATGGCCTTCGTGATCCCCGCCTTCGAGGCAGGCTATGATCCCGACGTGGTGCTCGACCGCGTCGATGGTCTGCTGGTATCAGGCTCGGCCAGCAATGTGCATCCCTCGCTTTACGGCGCCGAGGCGACCGACCGGGACGGCCCCTTCGACCCGGCGCGCGACGCCACCAGCCTGCCGCTCATTCGCCGCGCCATCGACCGCGCCATCCCACTGCTTGCCATCTGCCGCGGCATTCAGGAACTGAACGTCGCTCTCGGCGGCTCGCTGGCAAGCGAGATCCATGAGCAGCCCGGCATCTGGGACCATCGCCGGCCGGAGGGCGTCGACCGTGACGGCATGTATGCCATCCGCCAGACCGTCCATGTCAAGGAAGGCTCCTGCATATCAGGCATTCTCGGCCCGGGCGATATCCGCGTGAATTCGCTGCATCGCCAGGCGATCGCCAGAACCGCACCGCGCCTGCAGGTGGAAGCCACCGCCGAAGACGGCACGGTGGAGGCAGTATCCGTTATCGATGCCCGGGCCTTCGCCGTCGGCGTACAATGGCATCCGGAATATTGGGCCGAAACCGACAAGGCGTCGAACAAGCTGTTTGCCGCCTTCGGCGACGCCGTCCGCAGCTACGCCGCCAGAAAACTGGCGGTTGTCGCCGCGCAGGCGATCGCCTAGCGCATCGGCCAACCGTCGGTGCCGATTTCCGGAAAGCACGAGCGTCCTTTGTGCGTCCTCAAGCACGCATGGTATCTCTGAGGCAGCCGAACTCAGTCTCGCTTCGCCTTTTGCGGTGTCTCCGGCACCGGCGTCAGCGCCGCCCCCTCCTCGAACCAGGCGACGAGATTGTCGGCGACCAGATCGGCCATTGCCATGCGCGTGGGCGCGGAGGCCGAAGCAACGTGCGGCAGCAGCACGGCATTGGCCGCTTCCAGCAGGCCGGATGGGACGCTCGGCTCTTCGTAAAAGACGTCGAGGCCGGCCGCACCGAGCGCGCCTGATGCGAGGGCGGCACTCAGCGCCTCTTCGTCAACCGTCCAGCCGCGGCCGACATTGACGAGAATTCCGTTCGGACCGAGAGCGGCCAGGATATCGGCATCGATCGTCTTATGCGTCTGCGGCGTTTTCGGAACGATGGCGATCAGCGTGTCCACCGCCTCCGCCAATCCCTTCAACGTCGGGTGATAATCATACGGTGCATCCGGATGGCGCGAACGCGTGTGATAACTGATCTTCACCTTGAACGGCTCCAGCCGTTTAGCGATCTCGACGCCGATGCGGCCAAGGCCGTAGAGCCCGACATGACGGCCCTTGAGCGAAAAGCGTGACAGCGGATAAGCCGTGCCCGGCTTCCAATTGCCCTGACGCAGCCAGGCTTCGGCCCGCGGCAGCTCGCGAATGGTGTTCAGGAGCAGGCCGATCGCCGTATCAGCAACCTCGTCGTTCAGAACGTCTGGCGTATTGGTGACGACGATACCCTTTTCCGCCGCACGCTTCACATCGATGCCGTCATAACCGACGCCGAAACTGGCGATCACCTCGACGTCAGGCAACTGGTCCATCCAGGCGCCGGGAAAAGCGCCGGAGACGGCGACGCCGCGGATGCGGCCGGCGGTGTCGCTGTCGAGCGCTAGCTTTTCCTCGCGGGTGACAGCGATGATCTCAAAACGATCCTTCAGCCTTTCGAGAACACGCTCGTGTATCTTCCCAGGAACGAGAATGGCGATGCGGGACATGGCTTTTCCTCTTGGACGGGGGCTGGTTCAGGCGCGGGGCCGATGGGGACTGGTCGACTGGCGGATGCGCATTTCCGGCTTGATGAGATGCATGCCATCCGGTTCGTGGCTGCCGGCAAGACGATCGAGAAGCGCGCGCGCAGCCAGGCGGCCGACTTCGGTCTGGCCGTTCCAGACGGTTGTCAGCGCCGGCGTGGCGATCGAGGCCTCCTCGAGATCGTCATAACCGGTAACGGAAATATCCCGGCCCGGCACCAGGCCGGCGCGGGCAATGCCGTTCATCAGACCAATCGCGACGAGGTCGTTCCAGCAGACGGCCGCCGTCGGTTTCTGCGGCAGCGAGAGGAAATGTACCGCCGCCTCGAAACCGCCCTGCTTCGAGCGGGGCCCGGGAATGCGCAGGTTCGGATCGACTTCGATGCCCGCCTTGCGCAGGGCATTGACATAGCCCTGGTAGCGGTCGCGGCCGGTGGATGTCTGGTCCGTACCGCCGATCATGGCGATTGAGCGGTGACCGAGACCGATCAGGTGGTTGGTGGCGAGCGAGATGCCATAGCTGTCGTCACCGCGATAGGTCGGCAGCTCCAGACCGTCCATCGAGCGGGCGACCAGGATCGCCGGCATGCCGTTCTCTTCCGCCAGTTGCAGATCTTCCGGCGGCGTACCGATTGCTGGAGACATGATGACGCCGTCGCCGCCGAGCTGCAGCAGCGTCTCGATGAAGGTGCGCTGCTTTTCGACATTGTCGTAATGGTTGGAAAGAATGAAGGTGTGACGGCTGCGATCGAGCTCGCTTTCGATCGCCTTCAGAATCTCCCCGTAAAATGGGTTCATGATATCGTGGACGACGACGCCGATGATGCCCGAGCGCGAGGTGCGCAGGCTGGCGGCGCGGCGATTGTAGATATAGCCGAGCGCGCGCGCCTGCTCCTTGATCTTCTCCCGCGTATTGCCGGCGACGAGCGGACTGTCGCGCAAGGCGAGCGACACGGTCGCCGTTGAGATGCCGAGCGTCTCGGCGATTGTCGAAAGCTTGATCTTCTGGACCACGTGTCCTCCTCCAGGCAGCACGCAAGGCAGCAAGAGACCACGCCGGAAACGGCGCCGCCCTTAAAATGTTTAATTAAAAGATTTAACCGGCGGAGGCAATTCGTCTTTCAGGGGAAATTTCAGTCTTCGTCCGGCTCTTCGATGGCCTGCGCTTCGGCCTGCAGATTGGCGTCGATCGCCTTCAGCAGACGAACCAGATTGCGGATTTCCTTTTCTGAAAATTCCTGCGTCGCCAGCCTGTCGCAGGCCGAGGCCGCCATCTCGATCGCCCGCACGCTGTCACGGCCCAGCGCAGTGAGATAGACCTTGGTGAGGCGTGCATCCTCGGCATCGGGCTTGCGCTCGAGAAACCCCTGCGCCTCCATGCGACCGATTGTGCGCGTCATCGTCGGCGCTTTCACGCCGAGCTTTTGCGCAAGACCGCCCGCTGTCATGCCGTCGCTCTCGGCAAGCGAGAGAATGACGCCGTCCTGGCCGGCATAGAGACCGCTTTCGAACAGGTTGCGCGAGAGCACCGTGCGCATGGAACGGGCCGCCTGGGTGAGCGCCGGAGAAAGATCGACGAGCGTGTACTCCGTCTGGTCCTTCTTCTTGGACTTGCTCTTCTTGCCGTCCTTATGCTTCTTTCCCATAGCCATCCCTTTGATCTTTAAGCCCCGACGCCACTGCGCTATGACATTGCCCATGATCTCGTCATAAACAAGAGGCAACGACCGGATGATGACGCCTTCGCCCCGTTTCGAGGACAGCGGCTCGGTCTGCGCCCCTGCCGGGCGCCATCCGATCGCCGTACTGCCGCTTGGCGCCCACGAGCAGCACGGCCCTCACTTGCCCTTCGAAACGGACACGCTGATTGCCGAAGGCATCGCCGGACGATTGAAGATGGCCCTGCCCGCCGGCCTACCCGTTACCTTCCTGCCCGCCGAATCGGTCGGATATTCCATAGAGCATATGGATGTTGAAGGAACGAAGACGCTCGCCTTCGAAGAAGCGGTCAACCGCTGGCTCGGCATTGCCGAAGGGTTGGCGAAGAGAGACATTCGCAAATTCGTGATGCTGAACGCCCATGGCGGCAATTCGCCTCTGATATCAGTCGTCGCGACCGAGGCGCGGGTCCGCTTTGCCATGCTGGCGGTAGCGACGAGCTGGACCCGCTTCGGCCTGCCGGATGGCGTGATCCCACTGGCAGAAAAGGCGATCGGCATCCATGGCGGCGATATCGAGACCTCGGTGATGCTGGCGCTTCACCCCGACAAGGTAGACATGGCAAAGGCTGAGGATTTTCCCTCGCGGCAGACGGAATTCGCCACCCGCTTCAAGCACCTGCGCGCCTACGGCCCGCATGCCTTCGGCTGGAAGATGTCGGATATCAATGAACAAGGCGTGGCGGGCAATGCCGCGGCTGCGACGGCTGAAAAGGGCGAGGCGCTGATTGCCCATGCGGTGAAGGGGTTGGTGGAATTGTTGGAGGATGTCGATGCCTTCGACGTCAGCGCACTGAGTTGAAGAGGGATCATCCGCATCGGCCGGCAACGTGATCTTATAACATATAAAATCCTTTGAACTGCCGTGCCCATGCCATTATATGAGACCAACCGTTCAAGCGGCCGATCCCTAGCCGCTCGGCCGTACGCCTAATTTAGAGGTTCTCATGACCGACGCGATCTCCACCCAGAAGCCTATTCCCGTCACTGTGCTCACCGGTTATCTCGGTGCGGGAAAGACGACCTTGCTCAACCGCATCCTCTCCGAAAACCACGGCAAGAAATACGCGGTCATCGTCAACGAGTTCGGCGAAATCGGCATCGACAACGACCTGATCGTCGAGTCGGATGAAGAAATCTACGAGATGAACAACGGCTGCGTCTGTTGCACGGTGCGCGGCGACCTGATCCGTGTCGTCGAGGGCCTGATGCGCCGCCCCGGCCGTTTCGACGGCATCATCGTCGAGACGACAGGTCTCGCCGATCCGGTACCGGTCGCCCAGACCTTCTTCATGGACGACGACGTTCGCGCCAAGACCGAGCTCGACGCCGTCATCGCCCTCGTCGACGCCAAGCACCTGCCGCTGCGCCTGAAGGACAGCCGTGAGGCCGAAGACCAGATCGCCTTCGCCGACGTCGTCGTCATCAACAAGAGCGACCTCGTTACCCCGGAAGAGCTCGATGTGATCGAAGACATCGTCCGCGCCATCAACCCGGCCGCCCGCGTCTACAAGACCAGCCGCTCCGGCGTCGATCTCGCCCGCGTGCTCGATCAGGGCGCCTTCAACCTGGAGCGCGCGCTCGAAAACGATCCGCATTTCCTGGAACACGGCCATGACGACCACGTCTGCGGCCCGGATTGCGATCATGATCACGACCACCACCATCACGATCATGGCCATGATCACGACCATCACCATCATGGTGCGATGTCGGCGATCCATGATGTGACGGTGCAGTCGGTGTCGCTGCGCGGCGGCGAGATGAATCCGGAGCGCTTCTTCCCGTGGATTCAGAAAGTCACCCAGGTGCAAGGCCCGAACATTCTTCGCCTCAAGGGCATCATCGCATTCAAGGACGATCCCCAGCGTTACGTCGTCCAGGGCGTACACATGATCATCGAGGGTGATCACCAGCGTCCGTGGAAGGATGGCGAGAAGCATGAAAGCCGTCTCGTCTTCATCGGCCGCGATCTCGACCGCGAAAAACTCGAGGCTTCCTTCAAGGCCTGCGAGGCAGCCGCCTGATGCCGACAGTTGCGCCGCTTGATCTCGACGGCCACGTTCTGGCCGTCGAATTTTTGGGTGATGTCCCCTTCTTCGCAAGCGCAAACGGTACGTTTCACCGGCTGGATGGCGGCGAGAAGGTTTCAGAGGCCCATCAGGGCATGCTCACCGCGATCCGCGATCCCTACAGCGAAAGCCTGATCTCCGGCGGCGAGGATGGCAAGGTCCTGCGCATCGCCGCCGACGGCAGCGTCAGCGAGCTCGCGACCGCGCCGCGCAAGTGGATTTCTCAGGTCGCGGCCGGCCCGCAAGGCGCCATCGCCTATTCCTACGGCAAGAGTTCGCTCGTGCGTCTTGCCGACGGCACGACCAAGGAATTCGCTGAGGAGCGCACCGTCGAAGGAATCGCCTTCGCGCCGAAGGGTCTGCGCATCGCCGCCGCCCGTTACAATGGCGTGTCGCTCCACTGGGTCGGCATGAACGCCAAACCGGTCGATCTCGAATGGAAGGGTGCGCATACCGGCGTGACCTTCTCGCCTGACGGCAATTTCCTCGTCACCTCGATGCAGGAAAACGCCTTGCATGGCTGGAAGCTCGACAGCAAACCCGGCGCGGAAGCCCGGCACATGCGCATGACCGGCTACCCCTCCAAGGTGAAATCCCTCTCCTGGTCGGTCAAGGGCAAATGGCTCGCCTCCTCGGGCGCGCCGGCGGCCATCGTCTGGCCGTTCCAGGGCAAGGACGGGCCGATGGGAAAGGCGCCGCTGGAGCTCGGCACTCGCGCCAACATCATGGCGACGTCGGTGAAGTTCCATCCGCTGGAGGATATCCTTGCCATCGGCTTCGTCGATGGGATGATCCTGGCTGTGCGCATCGCCGACAGCAAGGAAGCGCTGCTTCGCCGCCCCGGCAAGGGCGCGATCACGGCGATGAGCTGGAGCAGGGACGGCAAGCTGCTTGCGTTCGCCTCGGAAGCCGGCGATTGCGGTGTCGTCGACATTTCGGCATGAGGCTGCGTTACCCGCAATGGCCGATGCCTTGACGGAACCTAAAATCGTCGCACTTGGCGCCGACCAACTACGAGCGGCGGTAAGGATTCGGCCTGTCACTCTGTGGGAGCCGCTGCCCGCTGCAGACGCCTGGGAAAGAAGAGCCTGACGTGCTCTTTCATTCGCGCGCCGGCTTCCGAAGCCGACGCCTGCCTGAACGAACTGGCTAGAAGATCGGATGCCAAGGCTTTAGAATATCGGGCTTGCCACTGTCTTGGCCAGAGGAAACATAAAAATCCGCGCAGCGATCACCTGGGCGTGACGGACGGAGGAAACGCCAATGCCGGAGTCGACCGGCCTCGGTTTGGCCGAGCCACAGGCTCAGTCCCTCGATAGCGTATCCGCCGTCTGGGCCGTGATCCGCGCCGAGGCGAACGAGCTTGCGACGCGCGAGCCGATATTGCGGCGGCTGCTTGCCGAGCAGGTGACGGACGCTGCCGGCAGCCATGAGATCCTCGCCCGCGTGCTAGCCGCGCGGCTCGCGGTGGCGCAAGTTGAAACAGGCGATCTGTTCGATCTCATCCTGTCTGCGCTTGATGACGACATCATGCGGAAAGTCGAGGCCGATCTCGCCGCCGTACGCGAGCGCGACCCGGCCTGCACGACGTTTCTGCACGCGCTTCTGAACCTCAAAGGCTTCCATGCGCTGCAGACCCATCGCATCGCCCATGCGCTCTGGAACGGCGGCCGCCCGGAGATTGCCACCTGGCTCGCCAATCTGGCCTCGCTGGTCTTCGGCCCCGATATCCATCCGGCAGCACGGATCGGCGCCGCCATCATGCTCGACCATGGCTCGGGCATCGTCATCGGTGAAACGGCTGTCATCGAGGACGAAGTGTCGATCCTCCAGAACGTCACGCTAGGCGGCACCGGCAAAGAGACGGGCGACCGTCATCCGAAGATCCGCCACGGCGTGATGATCGGCGCCGGCGCCAAGATACTCGGCAATATCGAAATCGGCGCCTTCAGCAAAATCGCCGCCGGCAGCGTCGTGCTGAAGCCGGTTCCCGAACATTGCACGGTCGCCGGCGTGCCGGCCGCTGTCGTTCGTATCCATCGCGGCGATGAGATCCCGGCCGAGACGATGGATCAGAATATTTAGCGCAAATCCTCCGATCGATGAATCGATTGCGATGTGACGACGGAGCTCGAATGCCGGCGGAGACGACAGGTATTGTTCTTGCGGCTTTGCCCTCAAACTATCTCCGCTCGACCGTCAAAACCATCGGCATGGCCCAAGTGGCCTGAAGAATCGGCCAACGTAGCAATTTGACGTTGTCATCCTCGACCTGCGCCTCCCATCGCGCATAAAATTTCTGGCTATACCCGTTCAGCCGAACGCTGCGGTGCGCGAGGGGTCCGCCGTCAAGGTTAAGGGCGACCTTGAGATCAAGTGGCGACGCCTTGAGAAATTCCGCCAACCGATCGAGAGAAAAGAACGCCTCCTTCGTCGTGCCGATCACGATGCGATCTGAGCCATCCTTGGCGACAAAGGTTCGATTGGCCAGCCAGCGGCTTTTCACATTCACATGAGTCTGACCATCGTCGCCGATCAGGAGCGGATAAGAAACCATCGCATTCGTCGCCCCGGCGAAGGCGCTTCCCCAATCTTGATGGGTCAGGTCACGGATGTCGGCGGAGGCAGCGTCCGCGATGAAGGCGCCTGCCTTCGCATCATACTGCTGGGGACCCATCGCTACACCCTCACTGATGAAGGGCGTGTCGGGCCGGCCATGCATGTCGTAGTAGCTGCCATTGACGATCAGCACGGCCTTGGGCAAGGCATGTTCCCATTCGTCAATGCCCTTAACACCCTGTGACGCATTGTGGACGACGAAGCGGAAGCGCGCCGGATCAATTCTGCTGAGGAAAATGCGATCGACTTCACGACCATTGGCAAGCACCGGCAGCTCCGCCACCTCGAAGCCAATTTCAGGTTCTTGCCAGGCCAGCGATCCCGGCTGCACGGCCGGAACCGGGCTCTTCAACGCCAATTGCATCGAGGCCGATAGCCGCTCATCGTCAGGCTTAACGGTGATCCAGTAGGTTCCGCCACGGCGCAATATCGTGTTGAACCCATAAACGCCGGCGACCTGCCAGAGCCAACCGGCGCCGACAACAATCATAACGACAAAAGCTGCCGTCAGCCCGAATAGGAGCTTGCGAATTACTGACATCAAATTCTCTATGAGCAAATAGTCGGGTTCAGTATGCGACGCGATGGTTCGCCCTGCGCAAATGCGATTTCAAGTGAGGCTTTTCTACGACGTCCAAATACATCAAAGGCGGCACCTAGGCTTCGCCGATAAGTACGGCCCTTAGGCAGCCTGCTGATTTTCTCCGAAGGCTTCGACGCGGTTGCGACCTTCACGCTTCGAGCGATAGAGCGCCTCGTCGGCCTTGTGTACGAGCCGTTCGAATTCTCCGCCGCCTTCCCGCGTGGCGACGCCGATGCTCAGCGTCGGAAAGACGGCGAGATCCTGCCGCTGCGTGACGGCGGCGGCGAAGTCGAGACGGATGCGCTCGGCAATCGCCACCGCATCTTCCTGGGAGAGGTTTTTCAGCACCGCCAGGAACTCGTCTCCGCCTTGCCGGGAGAGCAGATCGTTTGAGCGCATGATGCCTTTACAAATGCTGGCGAAAAGCCGCAGGATCTCGTCGCCGGCGGCGTGGCCATGCCTGTCGTTCAGCTGCTTGAAATGGTCGATATCGATGATCAGCAGCGATATCGGCCGGGAAGCGAGAGCGGGCAAATGCTGGGCAAGGCCGCCCCGATTGAGTGCGCCGGTCAGTGGATCGTGATGGGCGAGTTCGGTCAGCTGATTGCGGCTGCGCTCGGCTGCCATCAGCACCATGGCCATGCTGCGCAGCATGATGAAAGCCACCGCCGATACCCCCATCCAGCTATGGACCACGCTGCCGCCGAATGGATCCGGCCCGCCGATCTCGCCGGTCGCAGCAAGGATGCTGCGGACCGCAAAGATCATGGCGGTGCAGACATAGAGGCCGATGAGCAGACCGGCGGAATAGAGCTTCTCGCGGCGGACAATGCTGATCGCCTCCCCTGCGACCGCAAGATCGCATAGGCTGCAGATGACTGAGACGTAAAGAAGCCTTGCCGAGACCGCTGCGGGATCGCTGACGATCAGCACGACGGGAACGCTGACGAGAGAGATGGCAAGCCAGAAGGTGCGCTGGTCGAGAACCCGTCCCGAAAAGACGCGCACGGCAAAAAACATCAGCATATAACCCGCGACGGTGACGATATTGCCGCCGTCGACCGAGACCGCGTAGGGAACGAAATTGCGCAGCGCCACGAGGAAGGAACCGACGCCGACGAAGAGGTTGCTCAAGCCCCACCAAAGCGGCCACCTCTCGAAGCGGCCTGTTGCATAGGCTGCAAGCTGGAGAATCCCCAGCACGAAGCAGCTTACGGCAACGATGAAATAGATCGTCCTGAGATCCAGTAGCATGGCGCTTTTCCGAAGTTCTGGTGGCGGAACCTACAGCAAGGATTTTGCGGTTTGATTGGAGCCTTCGTTAAAACTTGAACGATCGGTGGTTTTCCCTGCCGCCGCCGTGGTCAAGCGGCCCGCACCGTGCCGATGATATCGGCCAGCAGATCGTGCAGCAAATCCCGGTAGCCGTTTCGGGCCGAGGGACCGCTCTCTTCCGAGGTCATGACGACGGTCAGATCGAGCGACGGCACGATGTAGAGCATCTGGCCGCCATAACCCCAGGCGAAATGCACCTGCTCGCTGCCGATCTCACGCGTGAACCAGCCATAGCCATATTCGTCGCCGGAGAAGCGTGAATTGGTACGGCGCTGCCAGGATTGCACGATCCAGTCGGCAGGCACCACCTGCACTCCCTCCGTCGTACGCCCGCCATTGCGATAGAGCTCGCCGAAGGCAAGCAGGGACCGGGCGCTCATCGCCATCTGATTGCCGCCGAGATAGATCCCCTGCGGGTCGCGCTCCCATGCGCCGATGCGGAAACCCTCGATTGGGCCGAGCCATTCGCGCGCCAGCGCCATGGTCGACCGGCCGCTGACCTTGGTCAGAATGGCCGAAAGCAGATGCGTGGATGCGGTGGAATAGAGCATCTCCCCACCGGGCTGGTCGACGAAAGGCTGCGAAAGGGCAAAGCGCACCCAGTTGCGCGAGGAGACCCAGCGGCCATAATTCGGCCCGGACATACGGTCGAGCCCCGCCTGCATGGAGAGAAGATTGCCGATAGTGATGTCGTTGAGGCGCGGATCAGCCGATGAAGGAAGATCGGCCTTCAGGATCGGCGCGATCTTCTGGTCCGGCCCATCAAGCAGTCCTTTGCCGATCGCGATACCGACAAGCGCCGAAATGATCGATTTCGAAGCGGATTTGATATTGGTCGATTCCGACGGCGAATGACCACGGAAGGCGCGTTCGGCGAGCACGCGTCCCTCACGAGCGACGACCACCGTCTTGAGCGGTCGCAGCGCCGGATCGGTCGCCGCTTGGTCGAGACGCGGACCAAGCCCGGCGGCGGATGCCGTGCCCTGGGCAGACGCCGGGCCTGTTGCGCCAAACGGCAGGCAGAGAAAAAGGAGAAGGGAAAAAATACGGATCATGCGGCACATGATAGGATATCGCAGCGGCATCTTCGCATGCCCTATGGCACTTTTCACGCGATCGTGTCTGCTGGTGAGCCCATTATTCGCACTCCTCACCGCTCTGTCACTGAAAGACAATCCGCGCCGCAACCATCGCAGGCCCGCCTGCCTACATGGCCAAGCGGCGCGGACGTCGCCGACCAGGGAAGAGATCCCCACCTGCCCGGCGGGCGCGCAGCTCAAGCTGCGCGGCGAACCGGCGCCCTGGCCAGCATGCGTCCCGAGGGGACGATCATTCCGGCCGCGCCGTCAAGCCAGCCGTCGGTGAGCTCAAGGGCGAGAAAGCGCGAACGTTCGAACGGACCGGGCATGACAAGATGGCGAGCCTTTTCGGCGAAGAAGCCGAAACGCTCGTAATAGGCGGCATCGCCGACGAGCAGGACCGCGCCATGCCCGCGGTTCTTTGCCTCGAGGATCGCCGCGCGCATCAGGGCCGAGCCGACGCCCTTGCCGCCGTGACGGCAATCGACGGCCAGCGGACCGAGCAGCAGCGCATTGATCGGCGTGCCTTCAGCGTTGACGCCGGCCTCGACGTTCCAGAGCCGCACTGTGCCGATCAGATGGCCGTCGCGATCACGAGCGACCAGCGCAAGTCCTTCGGCCGCAATGCGGTTGCGGCGGATCTTCTCCGACGACTTCTTGCGACGGTCAATGCCCATGACGCGATCGAGCAGGTTTTCACGCGCGACGACATCCGACGGATTTTCGGCGTCGATGGTGAAAATGGAAGGCGCAAAGAATGCGCGGACAGAATCAAGAACAGCGGCCATCGTGGCCTCCCGCACTCAAAACCGCTTCAGACGGTGACTTCGGAGAATTGTGGATTTGCCGCCCCGGCTGGTGACGGGACTAGCAGAAACAAGACCTTAGATGACGTAGGCCTTCAGCGGCTCGAAGCCGTTGAAAGCGACTGCCGAGTAGGTCGTCGTATAGGCGCCGGTGCCTTCGATCAGGACCTCGTCACCGATCGTCAGGGACAGCGGCAGCGGGTAGAGGTTCTTTTCATACAGCACGTCAGCCGAGTCGCAGGTCGGGCCGGCGATCACGCAGGGCTCCATCTCGTCGCCGTCGCGTTCGGTGCGGATCGGGTAACGAATAGCCTCGTCCATGGTTTCGGCGAGACCGCCGAACTTGCCGATGTCGAGGAAGACCCAGCGCGCGTCGTCATTGTCCGACTTCTTGGAGATCAGCACGACCTCAGCCTTGATGACGCCGGCATTGCCGACCATGCCGCGGCCCGGCTCGATGATCGTCTGCGGGATCTGGTTGCCGAAATGCGTGCGCAGCGCCTGGTAGATCGACTTTCCGTAAGCTTCCGCGGACGGAACGTCACGCAGATACTTGGTCGGGAAGCCGCCGCCCATGTTGACCATCTGCAGGTGGATGCCCTGCTTGGCCAGCTGGACGAAGACACGCTTGGCATCGGCAAGAGCCGAATCCCAGGCATCGACCTTGGTCATCTGCGACCCGACATGGAAGGAGACGCCGTAGGACTGCAGGCCGAGCTGATGAGCGTAGACGAGAACGTCGACGGCCATCTGCGGAACGCAGCCGAACTTGCGCGACAGCGGCCATTCGGCGCCTTCGCCATCGGTCAGCACGCGGCAGAAGACACGGGCGCCGGGCGCGGCGCGCGCGATCTTCTCGACTTCCTCGTGGCTGTCGACAGCAAAGAGGCTGACGCCGAGCGTATGCGCGCGGGCGACATCACGTTCCTTCTTGATCGTGTTGCCATAGGAGATGCGGGCGGCGGTCGCACCGGCTTCGAGCGCCATTTCGATTTCGGCAACGGATGCGCAATCGAAATTGGAGCCGAGGCTGGCGAGCAGCTTCAGCACTTCCGGAGCCGGGTTGGCCTTGACGGCGTAGTAGATGGCGCTATCCGGCATGGCGTGGCGGAAAGCGTGGAAATTGTCGCTGATGACATCGAGGTCAACCACGAGGCAGGGACCGTCGGGACGTCGGGTTGCGAGAAAGTCGCGGATGCGCTGGGTGGTCATATCAGTTCCCTCTTCCAGTTCCAGAGCTCCGGCATGATCCGGAGGACAAAGGGCATACGAGAACTCGCATTGGAACCAGCCGGTGGAGACCCCGGAACCACAGCAAGCGCTCGATGCGCGGATAATGAACCAACGCCGCAAACGCGGTGTAAGTTCGGCTTTGTCTGCCATGGATTGGAGGGAGAGTCCCAACCGCACTTCCGGCAATGATGGTGTGCCTCTTCAGTAACCCCCGCTGATGGAAAGCAGGGAGAGAACAAAAAGGCCCGCACCGTCGTTGCTTCAGGCGTCCTCGCATTTTCCGGTTGGCCGGAATAGCGACTGGAGGGGTTAATTCCAGGTACCTTACCGATTTCCTCACCAATTCGAGGGTTCGGCGGACACCCATGGGCACGTGCGACTTTGGGCTGACTGGTGAGATAAGAATATTCGCCTTCATAATCAAGCGATTTTTTGATCTTGAGGTCAAAAAATAATTGAACAAACCGGCGCGATTTGTTCAACATTCCAAAACACCTGTGGGGATTTCATGGACACCTTGACCCGCATACGCGCCTTCATTGAAGTCGTCGAGGCCGAAGGCTTTTCCGCCGCCGCGCGGCGCACCGGCCGCTCGAAGGCGCTGCTGTCCAAATATGTGCGCGAACTGGAAGACGAACTCGGCGCGTTGCTGCTCAACCGCACGACCCGGCAGTTCTCTATGACGGAGGCCGGCCACACCTATTATCGCAGCGCCTCCGACATTTTGAAGGAGATCGACAACCTTGCCGATCTAGTGCGCGAAAACAATGCACAGCTGAAGGGACGGTTGCGCGTCTCCGTCCCCCGCACCTTCGTCGATGCCGACGTCGGCCAGTCGCTGATCGATTTCGCCGGCGAGAACCCGGACCTTTCGCTGGAGATCGCCGCCGATGACCGATTCGTCGATCTGATCGAGGAAGGCTTTGACGTGGCGATCCGGATCAGCAAGCTCGAAGATTCCGGCATGATTGCTCGCAAGATCTCCGATTTCCGCGTCCATCTCTGCGCCACCCCGGATTTTCTCGAGCGCCATCCGGATCTGGAGCATCCAAGCGACATGTCCAATCTTCCCTTCATCGTCGATACCAATTCACGCACCCAGGGGAGCATCCGCTTCCACAATCCTGACAACACAACCTTCGCCGTCGCCGTCTCCGGGCCGATCGAGGTCAACAGCCCGCACGCGACACTCCGCGCCGCCCTCGCCGGCATCGGCATCGCCCTCATTCCCGATTTCATCGCCCGCAAGCCGATCGAAAGCGGCGAACTGGTGACGCTATTCAACGATTACATACCAACCGACCGCGGCATTTATGCCGTCTACCCGCACCGGCGCTACCTGCCGGCCAAGGTGAGGATCTTTGTCGATTACCTGCACAACTGGTTCAAGAAGCATCCGTGAGATCTGCACGGCAAGACCGGTCGGGCCGGACGATGGAGCGGTGCCGATCGGGACTCACCGACAAGCCGGTCCCAATTCCGTCCCAATTTCTGGCAAGAACTCGGGTCGAGCGAACAAGGCAGCGGGACGCATGAACAAATCCATACCATTGATCACCGCGCTTCTTTCGCTGGCGCCGGCCGCCGCCTTCGCGCATCCGCACATCTTCGTGGAGGCGCGGCTCGAAGTCGTGGCCGGCGCTGACGGCAGTATCGAGGAACTGCGCAATGTCTGGCGCTTTGACGAGGTCTTCTCCTCCTCGGTCGTCATGGATTTCGACAAGAACACCGATCTGAAGCTGGAGCCGAACGAACTCGCGCAGGTCGGCAAAACGGTGAAGCAATCGCTTGCCGATTACGATTATTACATGAACCTGACGATCAACGGGAAGAGCATCACCGTCCAGCAGCCCGACATCATCCATGTCGACTATAAGAACGGCCAGCTCCTGATGTTCTTTGCGGTCAAGCCGGTGGAGAAGATGCCGCTCAAGGGCAGGCTTACCTTCGGCGTCTACGATCCGACGCTCTATACGTCGATCGATTTCCCCACAGACAACGAGCTGGCAACGGTGGGCGACGGCTTCAAGGCCTGCAAGCACCAGGTGATAAGGCCGGATGCCGACGAGGTGATCTCGCAAAACAAGCAGTCGCTGACAGACGCCTTTTTCAACGATCCCACCGGCACCAACATGTCCAAACTCTTCGCCACCCGGCTGGAGCTCACATGCTGATAAAACGCCCGTCCCTGATCCTTTCCGCGGCGCTCCTTGCGCTCCTGACCGCGGCAAGCCTCGCCCACGCGCAATCGCCGCTCGGCATCGGCACGGCCGAACCCAGTTTCCAACCGACCGGCGGGCCGCTTGCGCCACTTTTGCTCTACGTGAACTATGAACAGCAGGCTTTCTATCGGGCGCTGACCGGTGCGTTGAAGGGCATGCGCGAGGATCCGTGGCAGCTGACATCGCTGGTCGGCCTTTCCTTCGCCTACGGCGTCTTCCATGCCGCCGGCCCCGGCCATGGCAAGGCGGTCATCTCCTCCTACATGATCGCCAACGAGGTCGAGTTGAAGCGCGGCGTGGTTATTTCCTTCATTTCGGCTTTCATCCAGGGCGTCGTCGCTGTGGCGCTAGTCGGCGGCGCCTGGCTGGTGCTGCGCGGCACCGGCATTACACTGACGACAGCCACTCATGCCATGGAAATTATAAGTTTCGTCATGGTTATCCTCTTCGGCGGCTGGCTGCTGTTCCGCAAACTGCGTTTGATGGCTCGCAATCTGCCGCGCCGCCGGCTGGTGGCGACGTCGGCCGGTCCGGTGTCCATGATGCTGGATTGGAAGGATAACGCAGCCGAACGCCAGGCCTATGCCTTCAACGGCAAGGCGCAGGCCGTGAACGCCGGCCACAGCTTCGTTCCCGGCATGGCCTGCGAGACCTGCGGCAATACGCACGTGCCGGACCCGGCCCTGCTCGCCGGCGACAGGTTCAGCGCTCGAGAGGCTTGGTCGGCGATCGTAGCCGTCGGCCTTCGACCCTGCTCAGGGGCTTTGCTTGTCATGACTTTCTCGTTGCTGAACGGCCTCTATCTCGGCGGCGCGCTTTCGGTCGGCGCCATGTCGCTCGGCACGGCGATCACGGTTTCCGTGCTCGCGACGCTTGCCGTCACCGCCAAAGGTGCGGCGGTCCGTCTCTCCGGACGCGGCTCGACGGCTTCGGTCTGGGTCGGCAACGCCATCGAAATCCTCGGCGCCCTGCTCGTCATCCTGATGGGCGCCGTCCTGCTCGGAGCTTCGCTGCAAGGCTAGACACCCTCAGGGCTCCGTGCCCCGGACGCCCCTGGATTACTGTCTATCTCTGCGACGCTGGTAGCGCGCCCGCAGCCAGAAGATCGCAAAGAACGCCATGATCAGGCAGAAGCCGACGGCGATCCCCAGCGTTGGCGAGAAATTGCCGATCCATAGAACGATGGTCGGCAGAAAGTAGACGACGAGGCCGGCGCCGAGCAAGATGACAGCGGCGGCGATCGCCTGCGAGCGGCTTTCCGGGCTCACGCGAGCCTTTCCTTCTCCAGATCCGCACGAATATCCTGCAGGCGGCGGATCTGATTGCCGGCCGCGTCGAAATTTGCAGGCGAAAGCCAGGCCTCGAAAGCATCGTTGATCAGCGGCCATTCGGCGTCGATCATCGAGAACCAGGCGGTGTCGCGGTTGCGATGCTTGGAGATCATGTGCTGACGGAACACCCCTTCGAAGCTGAAACCGTAGCGCAGTGCCGTCGTCTTGCTCGCCTCGTTCTTATTATCGCATTTCCATTCGTAGCGACGATAGCCGAGATCTTCGAAAACATGTTTGGCCATCAGATAGTGCGCTTCGGTGGACAGCGGCGAACGGCTCATAGCGCGACCATGAGCCACGCCGCCGATTTCCACGACGCCGTTTGCCGGGTCGGCGCGCATGTAGTTCGCCATGCCGACAACCTTGCCGGTGGCGTTGTCGCGGAAGATATGGGTGAGCCAACCGGACTTGGTGTGGACGTTTTCCAGCCAGCTGGCGAAGTCCTCGATGCCCGAGAAATCATCCTGCGAAAAATAGAGCAGCAGCGGGTTGATGCCCATGCCGCCGAGCCCTTCCCACAGCGCTTCGAGATGCTCCTCGCGGCGATAGGGCTCGACGGTGACGAAACGGCCTTTCAGCGTAACCGGCTTTGGCGCCGGGCAGCCCTTGAAATTTGCAAGATCGCGCATGTTCACTCCCCTATTCCAGAGCCTTCCCCGATTAAATTGACGAAAGCGTCAATTTAACCGGGGAAGGCTCCGGGAGTGGATAGGCCAGTCGCCCGATAAAGGCAATCGGCCGGCATGTCACTGTGACAAGGTCGTCTTGGCGGATGACACCGTCGCCTCGATATGGTCGACCAGCTGATCAGCAAGGCCGAGCCGGCCGGCGAGCAGATCGAGATAACCGCGCTCGGCGCGCGAATCCGGATCGATGGTCAGCCGCGAGGCGGTGTAGAGCTCGACGCGCTGTTCTTCCGTGAGCGCCGCAGCAACGAGCGCGTCGATATCCGTCGGAGACGCAAGTTCTCCCTCGATGAAAGCCGCAGCCTCGCCGCTGACGTCAGCAGCCTTGATCTTGTCCATGATCAGGACGCGTTCGGCGTCGTCGATATGACCATCGGCCTTGGCGGCGGCGATCATCGCCCGGATCAGCACCAGCACGAATTCGTTGCTGCCGGCAGGCGATGCTGGTCCGAAACCGGAGTCGACGGGCGGCGGCAGGAGCACCGGATTGTTTGCCGACGGCGCATCCGAGGGGGCCGCGGGCGCTTGCCCAACCTGATAGTTCTTGTAAGCCTGATAGCCAAGGCCGGCGATAGCAGCAAGACCGCCGATCGCCAATGCATTGCCGGCAATACTGCGGCCGGTCTTGGTGCCGAGAAGCACGGCTGCGATCGCGCCGCTCTTCATCGGATTGTTCTTTGCCGTCTGTATGGCCTCGCCCGCCCTGTCGCGGACTGAACCGCCGAGACCCGGCACCTGCGAACCCAAGAACTGGTCGAGAAGCTTCTTTGCGTCGAACATTCCTCGTCGTCTCCCTGTTTGAGGCCGGAGGAGAACATAGGTTTGCGACGGCTGAAATACAAATATTGGGCGTGGGGCTGTGCCTGGCGCTCATACCCCGCTCATGCAACCTCAGGCCTTCAGAGCGGCGGCCTCAGCCGCAAGCTTGGTAACGCCGGCCCAGTCGCCGGCTGCGACCAGTTCCTTCGGCGCAACCCACGAACCGCCGACACAGACGACGTTCGGCAGCGAAAGATAATCCCTGGCGTTCTTCAGCGAAATGCTGCCGGTCGGGCAGAACAGCGTGCCGGCGAGCGGCGAAGAAAGCGCTTTAAGATAAGCGGCGCCCCCAGCCTGCTCAGCCGGAAAGAACTTCAGCACCTGATAACCTTCCTCACGCAACGCCATGACTTCGCTGGCGGTCGCAGCTCCCGGAAGCAGCGGCACGTCGGAATCGGCAGCGGCATCAAGCAGCTCCTGCGTCGTGCCCGGGCTGACGATGAACTTCGAGCCGGCCTCGACAGCCGCTTCCCAATGGGCGGCATTCAGGATGGTGCCGGCGCCGACTTCGGCGCCCTCGACCTCGGCGGCGACGGCGCGCACGGCTTCAAGTGCCGCCGGCGTGCGCATGGTGATCTCGATTGCTTTCAGGCCGCCTGCGACAAGCGCGCGGGCCAGCGGCACCGCCGACCTGGCATCGTCAACGATCAGGACCGGAACGACCGGCTGGAGTTTCAGGATGGAAAGGAGCTTCTCTGTTTTCTCGCCCATGGTCGCACGACCTCCTTGAAACGATTGAAATTTGCATCCCGAATAACGCCCTCGCCGAACCTTGTCGAGATAAAACCCGGCTGCGTGAGAAGAAGGTATGAAATGCTTGGAAATTGGTCTACCGTGCGGCATTCGTCACAAAAGGTTCACTGACATGGCGAAAGAGATCGAGCGGAAGTTTCTTGTACGCGGCGATGGATGGCGTTCCGCCGTCGAGAGCAAGTCTGTCCTGAGGCAGGGTTACATCGCCTCGATGGACGACCGTTCCGTCCGCGTTCGCACCCTCGACGGCAGGAAAGCGAAGCTGACGATCAAGATTGGCCGCAGTGCCATCACCCGTGACGAATTCGAATATGACATCCCGATTGCCGATGCCGAGGAGCTGTTGCAGAGCGCGATCGGCGTCGTCATCGAGAAGACGCGCTACCGCGTCCCGCATCAGGGCTTCGTCTGGGAAGTCGACGTCTTTGCCGGCGAGCATCTCGGGCTGGTGATTGCCGAGGTGGAGATGACGGCAGAAACCGACAAACCCGTCCTGCCTGCCTGGCTTGGTCGCGAAGTGACCGGCGATTTCCGCTATTCCAACCAGGCCCTTGCCACAGAATACGAGCACGACAGGCATGGCCTATCGCATTCGGCCTGACGCCGATTTCACCGAGGCATTCCGGAGCATCGCGACCGAGCAGCTGGAAGGTGCCATTACCTTTCTCGAAGAACGGCCGGAAGGTGCGCACGAGGCGATCCATTCCTTCCGAAAAAACCTGAAGAGATTGCGCTCGCTCTACCGGCTCGTCGCACGCGAGGTGCCTGATTTCCAGGAGCAGGAAAATGCAAGGTTGCGCGACGCCGCGCGCTCGCTTTCGGCAATCCGCGACGCTGCCGCGCTCATCGGCACCGCGCAATATCTGCAGCATTCAGCCCGCGGGAAAGAGGAAAGCGAGGCGCTCGGCCGGATCGTCATCATTCTCGAGGGGCGCCGCGACTGGATGGCGGAGGCCGAAAGCGGTCTTGAACGGCAGCTGATGGAAACCTCGGACGTGCTCAGAGAGGCGATTTCCGCTCTGGATGGAATCTCCTTCGATGGCAGCCACCGCAAGAATGCCCGCATGCTGGCGAAGAGCTGGCGCCGCACGGCGCGCAAGGCTGAGGCCGCGCTTGCCAACTGCCACGGTGATGCATCGGCCGGCGATTTCCATGATCTGCGCAAACGCACCTACGACTACCGGCTTTACCACGCTCTTCTGCGCGACGTCTGGCCGGGTGCGATGAAGGCCAAGCAGGATGCGGCCAAGGAGCTCGTCGAGGATCTCGGCCGCATCCATGACCTTGCCGTACTCTGCGAACTGGTCGAAGCCGAGCCGCAGCTCTTCACCCGCAACGACGACCTGGCGCATCTTCTTGAGGCAATCATCGTCCGCCAGCAGGAAGACCGGCGGCAGGCCCTCCTCAAGGCCGAAGCCGTCTTCGCCGATGATCCCGACGAGGAATCGGAGCGTATCGAGCTTCTCTGGCTGACGGCTGCAAGTTGAGCGATGGCAGGCGCGATCCTGGAGGCGGTCGGCCGCCTGTGCGGAAGGCAATTGCGCGACCGGTCAATTTTCTGTATTTCCGGCGCATGACCGACAGCCTGACACACACCGGCCCGTTCCTCGTAGCGGCGCTCTACCATTTCGTATCCGTGCCGCGCTTTGCCAGCTTGCAGGCCCCGCTGCAGGCGCTGTGCGAGGAAAACGGCGTCAAGGGAACGCTGCTTCTGGCGCATGAGGGCATCAACGGTACGATCGCGGGACCGGATGCCGGCATTCACGCCGTGCTCGCCTTCCTGCGCGTCCAGCCGGAATTTGCGGACCTGGAGCACAAGGAAAGCCGCGCCTCGAAAATGCCCTTCCTGCGCATGAAAGTGAAGCTGAAGAAGGAAATCGTCACCATGGGCGTCGAGGACATCGACCCCAACAAGGTGGTCGGCACCTATGTCGCGCCCAAGGACTGGAATGCGCTGATCTCCGATCCCGATACGATCGTCATCGACACCCGCAACGACTATGAGACGGCGATCGGTGCTTTTCGCGGCGCGCTCGACCCCAAGACCAAGACATTCCGCGAATTTCCGGATTGGGTGCGCCGGAATACGGGACTGCACAACAAGCCGAAAGTCGCCATGTATTGCACCGGCGGCATACGCTGCGAAAAGGCCACTGCCTTCATGAAGGCCGAGGGTTTCGACGAGGTCTATCATCTGAAGGGCGGCATCCTGAAATATCTGGAGGAAGTGCCGCAGGAAGAAAGCCTCTGGGAGGGCGCCTGCTTCGTGTTTGATGAGCGTGTATCCGTCGAACACGGGCTGAAGGAGGGTGAGCACCGGCTGTGCCACGCCTGCCGCAACCCGATCACATCAGAGGAAATTGCCTCGCCGCTTTATGAGGAAGGCGTTTCCTGCAGCCACTGCTATCCAAGACGCACAGAAGAAGACCGGCTGCGCTACCGTCAACGGCAGCATCAGATCGCGCTGGCAAAAAAACGCGGCCAACGGCATATCGGCAGCTGAGCTTGTTGCTGTTGAATGAGCTTTGCGCCCAGAATTTCGCCGTCAGGCCGCGCCGAGACGGCACGGGGTTGACTGTTCCGCAGTACGAAGCTCGTTGAGCATCTCGGTAATTCGCTCGGCCGCCGCAGGCTTTCCGAACAAATAGCCCTGCAGACAGTCGCAGCCGAACAGGCGCATGGCGACCGCCTGCCCCTCGGTTTCGATGCCTTCCGCCGTCACCGGGATATCGAGCGAGCGGGCGAGCGCCACCGTCGCCTGCAGCATTTCGCGCTGGCGCTTGTCCTCGTTGACGCCCATCACCAACGAGCGGTCGATCTTGATGCGGTCGAAGCCGAACTGCCGGAGATAGCCGATCGATGAGAAGCCGGAACCGAAGTCGTCGAGCGCCACCTTGACCCCCAGACCTTTCAGCCGCTCGATCGACTGGCGGGTACGCTGCGGATTCTGGATCATATACCCTTCGGTGATCTCGAGAGTGATGCGGCTGGCCTCGATCTCCGTCTGCTTCAACACGTAGCGCACATAGTCGGTGAAGGCTGGATTGCGGAACTGGCCGGGCGAGACATTGACAGATACGTTCAGCTCCGGCCACTGCTTGGCCGTCTCGCAGGCCTTGCGCAGCACGAACAGGCCGAGTGATTCAATGAGGCCGCTGGTCTCGGCGATCGGAATGAACACCTCTGGCGAAACCGGGCCGTGGCCCGGACGGTTCCAGCGCACCAGCGCCTCGACGCCGGTCAGCGCATGCGTGGCCGCATCGACCAGCGGCTGATAGGCAAGGGTCAGATCACCGCTTTCAATGGCGATTCTGAGATCGAGTTCCAGAGCATTGCGCTGCTGCCGGTCCGCATCCATCGACGGGTCGTAAAGCGTCATGCGCGCACGGCCCGCCTCCTTCGCCTTATACATGGCAAGGTCGGAACGGCGCACCAGTTCCTCGCGATCGATTGCGCCGGCAGGCGACATGGCGATGCCGATGCTGGCGCCGACGACGACGACACGGCGACCGATCTCCAGCGGCTCGACGAGAAAATCGAGGATCTGCTCGGCGAGCTGCAGGGCGGCGGCGTTCTCGCCATCGGAGAGAAAGGCGATCGCAAATTCATCGCCGCCGATGCGGGCTAGAACTGCGCCTTGCGGGATCAATACCTTGAGGCCGGCCGCGACCGCGCGGATCAATTGGTCACCGGTGCCGTGTCCATAGCTGTCATTGACTTCCTTGAAACCGTCGAGATCGAGATAGAGGAGCAGCACGTTGCGTTTGCTCTGGCGCGCTTCGAGGACACAACGATCGACGGCGAGCCCGAGGCCGTCGCGATTGGAAAGGCCGCTCAGCCTGTCGCGCAGCGCCTCTTCGCGCGCGCTGTTTTCCTCCGCCTTCAGGCGTCGGCCGACCAGCCAGCCGATGGCCAGAAGCACCCCGAAGAAAAGCCCAACGAGACCGAGTGCCTCGATGACCATCGGTCGTACCTGCGCGTAGGCAATATTGCCGGGTGAGCGCGAATTCCAGACGAGCTTGCCGATCGTTGCCCCCGACGGATCGGCGATAGGTACAAAATATTCTGCCTCGAAACTCGGCGGCGCCAGCCTCAGTCCGCCGATCACATAGGTCTGGCCGAGTCCGGCCACCCTGTCGTCATCGAGATGGCGTGCGAAAATGAGATACCGGTGCTGCCCGGCGGGCGCATCAAGCGCGCCGGATTTCTTCCGCACCAATGCCACGCCGACAGCGGCAATGCCGCGTTTGGTGGTGATGAATCCGACCGCCTGGGGCGAATCGGCCGGACCGGCCGCCTTGACCACGTCGAACAGCTTCCACAGCGAAGGCGCGAAGAAATCCGCGGGCGGCTCCTCCATCGGTTTGCCGTCGCGATACGCCATGATCGAGTTCTTCGCATCATCGACAACGATTGCCATGTCGAAAAGTGAGCTGTTGACCGACATCTCGCCGTAGTTGCTGACCGTCCACGCCATGCCATCCGACGCATAGACGTTGGCGGCGGCATCGTCCCAGGCGGCATAATCGTCGAGCGTCGCACCGAGCTGATCCTCGAAGGTCTTCAACGCGCCAATTGTCGTTTCGCGCGAGCGCTCGTCATCAAGGACATTGGCGTTCTCAGCCACGCGTTCGAGTGCCGTCAGCACCATGATGGTGGCGACCGCGACGATGACGGCGAAGGAGAGCAGCACGCCCGTGACGGTGACGTCACGGCCTATTCCCGATCCCCTGCCCTGCAATTTTCCGAGTATCTGCATTCCTGCTCCCTGACCAGCGGAGTTTGCCAGTCAAGGGTTCAGAAACGTTTAAGCAACCGCCTGTTGCAGCTTTCCGCTGGTCTATTTTTTCAGTTTGCTATGCTGAGCCGGCGTGTGATTGCCTTTCGGAAATTCAGCCGCGAGTGCGCGATACCATTTACCGCTCTTCTTCACCGTGCGCCGCTGCGTCTCATAATCGACATGAACGAGACCGAAGCGCATGCGATAGCCTTCCGCCCATTCAAAATTATCCATCAGGCTCCAGGCAAAATAGCCGCGCATGGGGTAGCCGTCTTTGATGAGGTCGGCCACGACATCGAGGTGACCGCCGAGATAGTCGAGGCGCATCGTATCGTCGACCTCGTCCCCGACGACACCGGTATTGTCACAGGCGCCGTTCTCGGTGATGTAGCATTCCGGCAGGTCGTAGCGGCGGTAGAGGTCCTCGACCAGGAGCTTCAATCCGGGCGCATAGATTTCCCAGCCGATATCGGTCTTGACGTCGCTTGCAGGCGGCGCTTTCACCGTCCAGGGGAAGTCGCCTTTTCGTTCGGCATCGTCGGTGACGCGCTCGGGCGTGTAATAATTCAGACCCCACCAGTCGAGCTTCTGACTGATGAGCTTCAGGTCCCCGTCATCGATCACGGGCATGCGGTCCCCGAGCGCCTCGACGAATTCGTTCGGATATTCGCCCTTGAAGACGGGATCGAAGAAGGCGCCGTTGTGGAACTGATGCGCCCGTTCGGCGGCTGCCAGATCGGCCGGGCTGTCGGAGCCCGGGATGACCGAGGCGGCGTTGAGCACGAGCCCGACCGGCACATTGGGAGCTTCCGAACGGATTGCCTCGACACCGAGGCCATGGGCGAGATTCATGTAATGCATGGCGTGAAGGGCAGCCTGCATGTTGCGCTCACCCGGAGCATGGATGCCGTAAAGGTGGCTCAGCCAGACGATGCACCAGGGCTCATTGAATGTCGCGACGGCGTCGAGACGATCGCCGAGGCGGTTCATCACAGTCTTGGCGTAGCGCTGATAGGCATAGGCGGTCGAGCGCGCCGTCCAGCCGCCGTCGCCGGCGAGCATCAGAGGCAGGTCCCAATGGTAGAGCGTCGCGAAGGTCCTGATCCCGCGCGCCTTGCAGCCATCGACCAGCCGATCGTAGAAATCGAGGCCCGCCTCGTTCACCGGGCCCGTGCCCTCCGGGACGATCCGCGGCCAGGCAATGGAAAAACGGTAGGCCTCAACGCTCATGTCCTTGATGAGATCGAGGTCTCGCTCCAGGCGGTTATAGTGGTCGCAGGCAATGTCGCCGTTGTCGCGGTTATAGACGCGGCCGGGCATGTTGCAGAAGGCGTCCCAGATCGACGGCTTGCGGCCATCGGCCTTGCTGGCGCCTTCGATCTGGAAGGCGGCGGTGGCAACGCCGAAGGTGAAATCACCGGGAAAGCGGCTTGCAAGCGTCTTGGCGTCGATCATCTGTATTCCCCGGCTCTCAGCAATGTGGGTTGCCCGTGGGCCGGATTTAGCCAAGCCGGCAAGCAAAGTACAGGTGCTGGGGAAGAAAAACTGCAACGTTGCAGGACTAGTGACAGAACGGCATCGTTCCGTCGCCTCGGTCGCCATACTTTCGGCCCCCACGCTCTCATAACGCGAATGTCAGCAGTCGTGACTTGCTGCCGAGCCCATGATCACTACACAGCGAAGACATCACAACGTGAAAGGAATCCCATGCTGTCTTCGATCCATCTGCTGCAGCCGCATCTGCTGAGCCTGCTGCGCATCGTCTCGTCGCTCGTGCTTTTCAGCTACGGAACGCAGAAGATTTTGCACTTTCCGGCCGCGGCAAGCGTGCCGCCGATGGGCTCGCTCTCCTGGATCGCCGGGCTGATCGAACTCACCCTCGGCTTCGTCGTGGTGATAGGATTCCAGACACGCATTGCAGCCTTCGTACTCTCCGGCCTGATGGCCTTCGCCTATTTCATCGGCCATGCGGGAAAGAGCTTTTATCCCGCGCAGAACGGTGGCGTCGCCGCGATCCTGTTCTGCTTCGTGTTTCTCTATTTGGTGGCGGCAGGCGCCGGCCCGCTCAGCATTGACGGCCTCATGAAGCGCGACCGCGCTGCGGCCTGAGGCCTGACGGACAAGCCGAGGCGGCCCAAGACCGCCGCGGCATTTCCTGCGACTCCGCGCCATCCGACGCACGGATCGCCAAAGATCAGAGCTTGACCCAGGCGCCGTTTTTCTTGGACGAGGCAACACAGGCCTCGACGAAGGCGACACCCTTCACGCCGTCGTCGACTGTGGGATAGACCACCGCCTTATCGACTTCCTTGCCCCTCTTGCGGGCGTTGATCGCATGCGCGGCTTCCGTATAGATCGTCGCAAAGGCTTCGAGATACCCTTCCGGATGCCCTGACGGCACGCGTGACACGCGCCCGGCAGCCGCTCCGGCGCCGGCGCCGCCGCGGGTGATCAGCCGCTTCGGCTCGCCGAAAGGCGTGTACCAGAGGTAATTCGGGTCCTTCTGGGTCCATTCCAGCCCGCCCTTGCTGCCATAGACGCGCACCATCAGGCCGTTTTCATGGCCCGGCGCCACCTGGCTGCACCAGAGCATACCCTTAGCCGGCTTCTCCACGCCCTTCGCCTTGAAGCGCAGCATGACATGGGCGTTATCGTCCAGCCGGCGGCCGGGAACGAAGCTGTCGAGGTCGGCGGCCAGGCTGTCGAGTTCCAGTCCGGTAATGAAGGAGGCAAGATTATAGGCATGTGTGCCGATATCGCCTGTAGACCCGCCGACGCCGGACTGGGCCGGATCGGTGCGCCAGGCAGCCTGCTTCTGCCCGGTCTGCTCGACCGCTTCCGTCAGCCAATCCTGCGGATATTCGGCCTGGACCACTCTTATATCGCCGAGTTCGCCGTTCGCGATCATCTCCCGCGCCTGGCGGACCATCGGATAGCCGGTGTAATTATGCGTCAGCACGAAGAGCGCGCCGCTCTCGTCGGCCACCTTCTTCAGCTTCTTCGCATCGGCGAGGTTCGATGTCAGCGGCTTGTCGCAGATGACATGAATGCCGCGTTTCAGGAATTCCTTGGCCGCGTCATAGTGCACATGGTTCGGCGTGACGATCGCCACCGCCTCGATGCCGTTCTTCAGCTTCGCCTCGCGGATCGCCATCTCGCGGTAGCTGGAATAGGTCCGCGACGGGTCGAGGCCAAGGTCGCGGCCGGACTGAACCGCCTTCTCAGGCGTCGACGACAGCGCGCCGGCGATGAGATCGTACTGATCGTCGATGCGGGCTGCGATGCGGTGCACTGCACCGATGAACGCGCCCGCGCCGCCGCCCACCATGCCAAGCCGGATGCGCGGCTCGCGGGTCTGTTCGGATGATGCTTCGATTGCCATTCTTGTCCTCCTGAAATTGAATCTGGTGCGGGTGCGCCCCTCATCCGGCTGCTGCCCCCTTCGCCCCGCAAGCGGGGCGGAGGCGATATGCCGCAGCGGCTTTTCCGCTCTCAACGTTTGGTCGGGCAAGTCCCCTCTCCCCGTTTACGGGGAGAGGGTTAGGGTGAGGGGCACCCACCAGATGCCCTGTTTAGGAAAGCCCCAGCATCCGCCGATTGGCCGCTTGGTCCGTGCCGCCGGCGGCAAAATCGTCGAAGGCCTTTTCCGTGACGCGGATGATATGGGCGGCGACGAATTCGGCCCCCTCGCGGGCGCCATCCTCCGGATGCTTCAGCGCGCATTCCCATTCGACCACGGCCCAGCCGTCGAAATTATTGGCCGTCATCTTCGAGAAGACCGCGCCGAAATCGACCTGGCCGTCGCCGAGCGAGCGGAAGCGGCCGGCGCGTTCCACCCAGCCCTGGTAACCGCCGTAAACGCCCTGGCGCCCGGTCGGATTGAACTCGGCATCCTTGACGTGAAACATCTTGATGCGGTCCTTGTAGATGTCGATGTTCTCGAGATAATCGAGGCACTGCAGGACATAATGCGAGGGATCATAGAGCATGTTGGCGCGGGAATGGTTCTTCACCCGCTCCAGGAACATCTCGAAGGTGATGCCGTCATGCAGGTCTTCACCCGGATGGATCTCGTAGCAGACGTCGATGCCGTTTTCATCCGCATGGTTGAGGATCGGCGTCCAGCGGCGGGCAAGTTCGTCGAACGCGGTCTCAACCAGGCCGGCGGGACGCTGCGGCCAGGGATAGATGAAGGGCCAGGCAAGCGCCCCGGAGAAGGTCGCATGCGCCTTGAGGCCGAGGTTTTTCGATGCGGTCAGCGCCAGCTTGACCTGCTCGACCGCCCATTCCTGGCGCGCCTTCGGGTTGCCGCGCACCTCGGGGGCCGCGAAGCCGTCGAAGGCTTCGTCATAGGCCGGGTGAACGGCGACGAGCTGGCCCTGCAGATGGGTCGAAAGTTCGGTGATTTCGATGCCGTTTTCGCGGGCCTTGCCGGCGAATTCGTCGCAATAATCCTTCGACGTCGCGGCCTTCTTCAGATCGATCAGCTGGCTTGTCCAGGTCGGCACCTGGACGCCCTTGTAACCGATGTCGGCCGCCCATTTGGTGATCGCGTCCCAGGAATTGAAAGGCGCGGTATCGCCCGCGAACTGGCCAAGAAAAAGGCCGGGGCCCTTGATCGTCTTCATGTCAGATTCCTCCCTGAACATCGACCGTAAACGTTTCTGAAAACTTGTAGCACGCATTTTGACGGGTGCAAGGCGCTTCCTTGTCCTGCCTCGCGGATTTGGCGCGAGGCCAGATGCGATATGGTTGCGAGCTAATCATGATGGGCGTTGGCGGGCAAGAGGTACGTGCAGCATTTTCAGCGCCGCGCCGCATGCGCGCATAAAAATGCGCCCGTCCTTTCGAACGGGCGCGTCTTTCGGTCGTCGGATCAGAACGGAGAATCCGGGAAGTAGAAGTTCTTGGCATTCTCCTTGGTGACGAGCGTTGCGTCGAGGATGTAATTGCCGTGAACCGGGACCTGATCGTAGAGCGCCGCCGCCGTCAGCTCCATTGCCGTGCCGACCATTGCCGGCGGATAGAGAACGTCGACCGGGATCAGCTTGTCGCCGTCCATGACCTTCTTGACCATGTCCTTGGAGCCGGCGCCGGCGACGACATATTGAATGTCGGTGCGCTTGGCCTGCTCGATCGCCTGCAGTACGCCGACGGCCATATCGTCGTCCTGGCACCAGACGACATCGATTTTCGGGTACTTCGTCAGGTAGTCCTGCATCACTTTGAAGGCGTCGTCGCGGTTCCAGTTGCCATACTGGCGGTCGAGAACCTTGACCTTGGAGCCGGCGATACCCTTGTCGAAGCCATCCTGGCGCTGCTGGTCGATCGGGATCGGCAGTCCGCGGATAACGACGACCTCGGCTTCCGGCGTCTTTTCGGCAATGTACTTGCCGGCGACTTCGCCGAGTGCCGGGTTGTTGCCGGCGACGTAAAGATCACGCACGGAATTATCGTTGTTCGACGGCGCGCGGTCGACAAGTGCTACGAACTTACCCTTGTCCTTGACTTCCTTGATGGCGTTGACGAGCGGATCCGGGTCCGACGGCAGGATGACCAGCGCGTCGATGCCCTGTGTATCGAGGTCCTGCACGGCGTTTGCCTGCGTCGCGGCATCCGGTGAAGTCTTGACGATGACGTTCAGGCCCGGATGTTCGGCCATCAGTTTCTTGGCGATACGCTCGGCATGGAACACGACGCCAGAGGTCCAGCCGTGGTCGGCGGCCGGAATGGACACACCGATCGTGTAGTTCTTGTCCTGGGCGTAGGCTGCGCCGGCAAAAGCCACCCCCGCAACAGCCAGACCCAACATGAGCTTGCGCATGCTTATCTCCTCCCAAAAATATCAGGGACTTGTCCAATTCGAGCCGGGTGCCCCGTGAAGCCCGGCCAATCCGAGAAGCTCTTTGCCTTAGGATTTGCGAACCAGCGACCGCTGCACCAGCATGGCGATGATGATGATTGCACCCTGGATCGCGCCGATGAGATACTCGCTGATGAAGTTCGAAAGCAGCATGATGTTGCCGACGAGTTCGAGAATGAAGGCGCCGCAGATGGTCCCCCAGACCCGGCCGGCGCCGCCCTTGAGCGCCGTGCCGCCGACGACGACGGCGGTGATGGCCTGCAACTCCCACAGGATACCGGTCGTTGCCGAGGTGGAACCGAGACGCGGTACATAGAGCAGCACAGCGATCGCCACGCAGAGACCCTGGATAACGAAGGCAATCGTGCGCACGCGGTTGACTGCAATGCCCGAATAGCGCGCGACGTCGCTGTTCGAACCGACAGCCACGACATGGCGGCCGTAACGGGTGCGATAGAGGATAAAGGCTGCAATCGCGGTGACGACGAGGATTACCACGATCGGCACGGGAACGCCGAGAATATTGCCGAAATAGGCTGGGCGGTAGAGCGTCTGGATTTCACTCGAGCGCAACGTGATCGCGCCGCCCTGCGACAGCCAGGTGGTCAGGCCGCGATAAATGCCCATTGTGCCGAGCGTGGCAATGAAAGGCTCGATCTTGCCGACGGTGGTGATGAGGCCGTTTGCGAGGCCGCAAAGAGCCCCCGCCATCACCGTAAAGACGACCGCTGCCGTCAGCATCAGCACCGGATCGGCAATGACGCCTGAATTAATGAGCAGGATCATCAGACTGGCGACGAAGGCGACCATCGAGCCGACGGAAAGGTCGAGGTCTCCGGACGAGATCACGAAAGTGGCGCCGACCGCGATGATGGCGATGAAAGCGCAGCGCGTCGCGACGTTGGCAAGATTGGTGATGCCGATGAAGTTCGGATTGACCAGTGCGCCGACGACGAGAAGCAAGGCCAAGGCGGCAAACGGTGCAACCGCGCGCAGATCAACGTCACGCCAGGACCTGCGCCGGATCGCCCTGGTCTCCTCGTTAATGCTCATGTCCAAAACCAACCTCCCGTCCCAGATCGTCTGGGTATCCTACTTATTGTCCGCGTCGGCGAAGTCTTGCTCCGCCCTCACGCAGCCACCTTCTTTTTGAGCCCGGCGGCGTAACGCATGATCTCCTGCTCGGAAATCTCGTCGCCCTCGAGCACGCCGACGATCCGCCCCTCGCGCATGACGGCCACTCTCGTGCAGAGGCCGATGACTTCAGGCATTTCCGACGAAACGACCATGATCGACCGGCCGTCCCGGGCGAGCGCCGAAATGAAATGATAGATCTGCTGCTTGGTGCCGACATCGATGCCGCGCGTCGGCTCGTCGATGATGATGATGTCGGGATCGGTCTCCATGACTTTGGCGAGCAGCAGCTTCTGCTGGTTTCCGCCCGACATGCGGCCCGCGACGATAGCGCTGTCGCGAACCCTGATGTCGAAACGACGTTTGGCTTTCGCCAGTGCGGCCGCCTCGCTGCTCGGGCTGAGATAGCCGTGGCGCGAATGCCGTCCGAGCGATTGCAGCGTCAGATTGGTCGCCATGCCGGAGCGCAGCAGCAGACCCTTCGACTTGCGGTCTTTGGTCATATAGGCGAGGCCGCAGCGATTGGCCGCGTGCACGTCGCCGGAGGGAACCGTTTGCCCTTTGATGACCACCTCGCCCTCGAGGCGGGGCCGCAGTCCCGCAATCGCCTCCATCAGCTCGGTACGGCCGGAGCCGATCAGGCCGGAAAACCCGATGATCTCGCCCTTGCGCACTTCGAAGCTCGCATCCCTGACATATCCCGTCGACACCGAAGAGACGCTGAGGACGATCTCCTCGTCGACATTGGGCTCGACCTTGGCCGGATAGAGGCTGGAAAGCTCGCGGCCGACCATCAGCTGCGCGATCGATTCGCCATCCAAAATGGCGGTCGGCGACGTCTTGATCCACTGGCCGTCGCGCAGCACCGTCACCCGGTCGGTCAGCTCCATCACCTCGTCGAGCTTATGGGACACGAAGACGAAGCTCGTGCCCTGGTCGCGAAGCTTGCGGACCTGCTTGAACAGCATATTGGTCTCTTCCCGCGACAACACGGCGGTTGGCTCGTCCATAAAGACGACACGGGCATCGCGACTGATCGCCTTGGCAATCTCGACCATTTGCTTGTCGGCGATGGAAAGCGTGCTGATCAAGGCATTCTCATCGACATGCGAACCGAGCACGTCGAGGACCTTGCGCGTTTCAGCCCGCATATGCCTACGGTCGAGCACGCCGAGACGCGTAACCTCGCGACCGAGGAATAGGCTCTCGGTCACGGTCAGATGGTCGGCGAGGTTGAATTCCTGATGAATGATGACGATGCCGAGCGCTTCCGCAGCGCCATTCGGCGGCAGCACCAAAGGCTTGCCGTCGAGCAGGATTTCGCCGGAACTCGGCTGTTCGAAACCCGAGAGCACCTTGACGAGGGTGGATTTGCCGGCGCCGTTTTCGCCCATGAGCGCATGGATTTCGCCGGCGCGGAGATCGAAGTTGACGCTGAAGAGGACCTGCACGCCGCTGAAGGATTTACATATGCGCCTGGCGGACAGCACCACGGGTGCGGTGTCGGCGATCTCCACGGTCATTATGCCCTCCCCTAGAGCGCCGCACCCGGCAACGCTCCGCTTTGAACTAGCGCACATTTTCCTTGTGAAAACCGCCTTGGGCTCTCAAACAGGCACGCGCATGCGGCTCCCGACCGCTTCGAGCCTTATGTAAACCTTTACATAAAGCATGTAAAGGTTTACATCGTGGATTAATACAGATGAGTTGACGCTTACCTTTGACCTCTCGACAAGTCTGTGTAGTGTCGCGGCGAAGACAGCCTTAAGGCAGAGCCCAGTGTCGAATTCCACGCCCGCAACAATCGAAGACGTCGCCCGGATCGCCGAGGTCTCTATCGCGACGGTTTCCCGGGCGATCCACACGCCGGAGAAGGTCGCCAACTCGACGCGGCTCAAGGTCAACCAGGCGATCGCCATCACCGGTTATACGACTAATGCCATGGCGCGCAGCCTGAGGCTCGGCCGCTCCAACATGATCCTCGTGGTGGCGCCCGACATCGGCGATCCCAATTTCTCCAACATTCTCGTCGGACTGGAGAACGAGGCTCGCGCCCACGGCTACGGCGTCCTGATCGGCCACACCCAGAACGATGCCCAGCGCGGCTTGGAATATCTGAAATTCTTCAACTCCAACCAGGCGGCTGGGCTCATCCTCTTCACCGGCATCCTGCCCTTCGGTCACCAGACCATGACGGCGCGCCTACCGCCGAGTGTCGGGGTCTTCGAACCGGTCTTCAACGGCGGCATTCCCTATGTCGGCGTCGACGATACCGAGGGCGCGAGAAAGGCCGTGGATCTGCTGCTGGCCGAAGGCCATCGCAAGATCGCCTTCATTGGCGATTCCCGCACTCGGCTCGCCTATACCAGGCGCCGCATGGGTTATGATGCCGGTCTCGACGCTGCCGGCGTCCCGCCCGATTTGCGGATCGTGCTCGAAGGCGACGGCACGATCGAAAGCGGACGGCATGCGGTCGAGCAGCTTTTCATGCGCGACACGCTTCCGACCGCCTTTATGTGCGTGAACGACCAGACGGCGATCGGCGTCATGATCGGACTCGGCGCGCGAGGCTATGATATTCCGCGGGATTTCTCGGTGACCGGCTTCGACGATGTGCCGCAGGCCGTCTTCATATCCCCATCGCTGACGACGATCCGTCAGCCGAGAACGGCGATCGGCAAACAGGCGATGGCGCTGCTGCTGGAGCTCCTGTCCGACGGACAGCCAGCCGAGACGGAAATCCTGCTTAGGCCGGATCTGGTGGTGCGAAACTCCGTCTCAGCGCCGTCGCGCAACTGGTTGAAGCGCTGAACGGAGATGGCATAGCCGGCTAACAAATGCGCCGGCGACCGATGGCCGCCGGCGCCTGTCATCAGACGTAACGGTTGACGACGTTTTCGAGCAGTTCCTGCTTGCCGGATTTCGGCTGCGGGTTGACGTCCTTGCTCTCGACCCAGTTCGTGATCTCATCGAGCGAATACTCGCCGCGGAAGAGCTTCTGCGCCTCGGCCGTTTCCCAACCGGCATAACGGTCGGCAAGCGGCTGCGACAGAGCCTTGTCCTCGATCATCTTGGCAGCCGCCTTCAGGCCGCGGGCGCAGCAATCCATGCCGCCGATATGACCGATCAAGAGGTCTGCCGGATCGAGCGACTGGCGGCGCAGCTTCGCATCAAAGTTGGTGCCGCCGGTCTTGAAGCCGCCGCCCGCCAGAACGTGGTAGTAGGCGAGCGCCATTTCCGGAACGTTGTTCGGGAACTGGTCGGTGTCCCAGCCGGACTGGTAGTCGTTGCGGTTCATGTCGATCGAGCCGAAGATGCCAAGCGCATTGGCAAGCGCCAGCTCGTGCTCGAATGAGTGGCCGGCAAGGATCGCATGGCCCTGCTCGATATTGACCTTCACTTCGTTTTCGAGACCGTGCTTCTTGAGGAATCCGTAGACAGTCGCAACGTCGTAATCATACTGGTGCTTGGTCGGCTCCTGCGGCTTCGGCTCGATCAGGATCGTGCCCTTGAAGCCGATCTTGTGCTTGTATTCGACGACGAGGTTGAGGAAGCGGCCGAGCTGGTCGAGCTCGCGCTTGAGATCGGTGTTGAGCAGCGTCTCGTAACCTTCGCGGCCGCCCCAGAGCACGTAGTTCTCGCCGCCGAGCTTCTGCGTAGCGTCGATGCAGGTCTTGACCGTCGCAGCTGCGAAAGCAAAGACGTCCGGATCGGGGTTGGTCGCCGCACCCGACATGTAGCGGCGGTTGGAGAAGAGGTTCGCTGTGCCCCAGAGCAGCTTGGTGCCGGTGGCTGCCTGCTTCTCGGCGAAATAATCGACGATCTCGTTGAGGTTCTTGGTGTTCTCGGCAAAGTTCTTGCCTTCAGGGCGCACGTCGGCGTCGTGGAAGCAGTAATAGGGCGCACCGAGCAGCGAGAAGAATTCGAAAGCGACGTCGGCCTTGAGCTTGGCGGCCTTCATCGTGTCTTCGAACCAGGGACGCAGGAAGGTCTGGCCGCCGAAGGGGTCGCCGCCGGGCCAGGTGAAGGTGTGCCAATAGGCCACCGCAAAACGCAGATGGTCTTCCATGCGCTTGCCGAGAACAATCTCGTCCGGCTGGTAATAGCGGAAGGCCAGCGGATTGGTGCTGTCAGGGCCTTCATATTTGATCTTCTGGATATCGCCGAAAAATCCGGTGCTCATATTGGGGTCTCCTTTGGGTTCGTATCTCTTGGCAGTTCTGAATTCTTGTCTGCGGAGGCAGCCCCTCATCCGCCTACCGGCACCTTCTCCCCGAGGGCAGAAGGGACTTGCCGCTACGTTGCAGCTCTTTCAAAGCCATTGCTGCGAACTCCCCCTCTCCCCCGGGGAGAGGGTAGGGTGAGGGGGCCGCCGGCTCGAGTTCTCAATGCGCCAGCGACTTGATCGCCGGATAGAGCGCCCGATAGCGCTTGTAAGCGTCCTCGTAAGCGCCCTTAAGCGCCGCGACCGGTTCGATCGTGCCTGCCGTCATCGGCGGCGTGCAGACGGCGATCGGATCCGCACCCGTCGCCGCGATTAGGCCGAGACGGGCCGCACCGAAAGCTGCGCCGAAATCGCCGTCGGCCGGTAGATCGACCGGAACGCCGAGCGCCGTCGCGATCGACGCCAGCCAATAATGCGAGCGCGAACCGCCGCCGATTGCCGTCACGCGGGAGATGCCGGTGCCGGCCGAACGCAGCGCTTCGAGATTGTCGCGAATGGCGAAAGCCACGCCTTCGAGCACGGCCTGGGTCAGCGCCGCGCGGCTGCTTTCATGCCCGAGCCCGATAAAGGCCCCGCGGATGACGGCATCATTGTGTGGCGTACGCTCACCGGAGAGATAGGGCAGGAAGGTGACGCCGCTCGGCGCCTTCAGTGTCTCGCCGAGTTCGCCTGTGAGATCAGCGGCCGATTTGCCGGTCACACCGGAATGCCAGTTGAGCGCATCGGTGGCCGAGAGGATGACGCCCATCTGATGCCAGGTGTTGGGCAGCGCATGGCAGAAGGCATGCACGGCGCTTTCCGGCTTCGGCAGATAGGAGCCGTTGGCGGCAAAAAGCACGCCCGAGGTGCCGAGTGAGACGAAGGCCGCGCCATCGCTGACCGTGCCCATGCCGCAGGCCGAGGCTGCATTGTCGCCCGCGCCGCCGGCAACGACGACCGAGCCTGATATGCCCCACTGGGCCGCGAGTTCGGACCGCAGTCTGCCGGCCTGATCGGTCCCTTCGACAAGCGCCGGCATCTGCTCCCTCGAAAGGCCGGTGGCGGCAAGCAGTTCCGACGACCAGCCGCGCTTGCCGGTATCGAGCCAGGAGGTGCCTGCCGAATCCGACATTTCGGAGATATATTCGCCGGTCAGCCAGAGACGCAGATAATCCTTCGGCAACAATACCTTGGCGACCTTCGCGAAAGTCTCAGGCTCATGCTTCCTGATCCAGGCGAGCTTGGGCGCCGTAAAGCCGGGAAACACGATATTGCCGGTCAGCGCCCGGAAACGCGGGTCGGCGTCGAGTGCGGCGGCTTCGACGTGACTGCGTGTATCGTTCCAGAGAATGCAGGGCCGCAATACCTTGTCGCTCGCGTCGATCAGCGTGGCGCCGTGCATCTGGCCCGAAAGGCCGATGCCCGTGACTGCGGCGAACTCCTTTGGATGTTTCGCCTTGAGGCCGGCCACGGCCTCCTCGGTCGCGCGCACCCAGTGAGCCGGTTCCTGTTCCGACCAGCCGGAATGCGGGCGCGAGACGTCGAGCGCACCGTTGGCCGAACCGACGATCTTCTGGTCGCCGTCGATCAGCATCGCCTTGACGCCGGAGGTTCCGAGATCGAGACCGAGATACATGTGGCATTCTCCCTTTGCCGTTACGGCAGATTGTCCTTCAGGAATATGTCGAGGCGGATACGCTCCTGCGCTTCGATGACGGCGAGCCCGTCCGCCTTGGCCTTCAGCACGCGAATGGCGCTGCGCACCTCATGACCGGCATTCTGATTCAGGATCGCATCAATCGTGTTGTCGATGAGCGCCGTCCGCGTGTGGGCGGTCAGCTCGTGGGCAATGACCGTCAGCGTCCGATCGACGGCCTTCTCCTTCAGCGCCCGGATAAGGCCGCGATTGCCTGCCCCGAGACTATAGACGCCGATAATGTCGGCATTCCCAAGTGCCTCGGCGACGAGCATATGGGCGATCTCAGGATCGTCACGCCCTTCCAGAACCGGAAGGATCGCAAGATTGGGAAACTCCTCCGCCACGACCGAGGTGAATCCTTCCAGCCGCTCGCGATGGTCGCGCACCAGCATGGAGCCGGCGAGCACGGCGATCTCGCCCTTTCGCGGCCCGAGGAATCGGCCGAGCAGGCGGGCCGCCGTGCGGCCTGCCGCGATATTGTCGACGCCGGCGTAGTGATGGCGCAGCGATCCGGTAAGATCGGACACCAGCGTGACGATGGGAAAGCCCGCATGCACCAGCCTGTCGACGACGGCATGCACTTCAGGCGCATCGGTCGCAACCATTGCGATGCCGCAAGGTTTTTCGCGGGAAAGCCCGTCAAGCACGGCGACAAGAGCGGCCGGATCGAAGGCAGGCACCTCGATGGTGCGAATATCGGTGCGTTCGGCCGGCGAGCGAAGGATCGCCTGCCGGATTTCGGCATTGAGCCCGTGCATGAAGGAATTGTCGCTGGCCGGCAGGATGAAGACCAGCGGATAGGTGCGACCCTTGGCGAGATTGGCGGCGGCGACGTCCCTGACATAACCGAGTTCGCGGATTGCGGTCTCGACCTTCTCCCGCGTGACATGGCGCACACCAGGACGCTGGTTGAGCACCCGGTCGACAGTCGCGAGACTGACGCCCGCCGCAGCGGCGATATCGTGAACAGTTGGCCTCATCATTCCTCCTGACGAGACCATTAGCGCCAAATTTGATGTACGTAAATCAAAAAATCCAGCGGCGCGATTTCCGCATTATTTTACCGGCATTACCGCCCGTTGGCATCGATTCGATCAGCGCCCCCCTGATGACACAGAGGCCTGAAAACCGCAACAAAAAGGCCCTCCGAAGAGGGCCTTTTCAAGGGACGGGGCCGGAGGTCAGTGGCCGCCGCCACCTCCTCCGCCGCCTTGCGGCGCGGGTTTCTTGATCATGGCGACACCTAGGATCATCGCAACGAACAGCGCAGTCAGGATGAGGAACACATCGCTGAAGGAAAGGATGACCGCCTGCTTGGTGGCGAGGCCGACCATCTGCTTGATCGCGACTGAAGTGCCGTCCATGCCGTAACTGCTGAAATTGGCAGTCATGTTGTTCATCTGATCGATCGCCGCCGGATTGCCCCAGTCCATATTCTCCCGCAGCCGCTCGTAGTGCACATCCTGCCGGCTGGTGAGCACGGTATTGATGACCGCGAGACCAACGGCGCCGCCGAGGTTTCTAGTCAGGTTGAACAGGCCGGACGCGCCGCGGATGCGCGACGGCGGCATCGTGCCGAGCGCGATGTTGTTGATCGGCACCATGCACATCATCAGGCCGAACCCGCGCAGGATCTGCGGAATGAACAGTTCATAGAAATCCCAATCCGCCGTCAGGTGGATCATGATGTATGTGCCGGCGGCGAAGCTGATGAAACCGATCACCATCATCAGGCGCAGGTCCATCTTGGTCGACAGCCGCCCGGCGATCGGCGCGGTGAAGAACATCGCAAGGCCAGAGACGAACATCGTCTCGCCGATCATCAGCGAATCATAGCCGCGGATACGCCCGAGATAGACCGGGTAGATATAGGTAAGGCCGTAAAGGCCGATGCCCATGACGAAGGAAAACACCGAGCCGAAGGAGAAATTCCTGTTCGCAAAGGCCTTGAGATCGACTACGGGAAACTCCACCGTGAAGGCGCGATAGAAGAAGACGATGGCCGCGACGCCGGAAGCGACGGCAGCCAGCGCAATGGAATTGTCGTTGAACCAATCGTTCGAGTTGCCCTCTTCGAGCACATATTCCAGCGCGCCGAGGAAGACGCCCATCGAGATCAGCCCCCACCAGTCGAACTTCTTGAAGAGCGACAGTTCCGGCTTGTCGAAGTCGATGAAGTTCCAGGTAACCAGCGTGACGATGATGCCCGGAACGATATTGACGAGGAACAACCAGTGCCAGGAGAAGGCGTGGCTGAGATAGCCGCCGACGGTCGGGCCGATGGTCGGCGCCAGCGTCGCGATCAGGCCGATGATCGGCGAGACGATGCTGCGCTTCGACGGCGGAAAGATGGTGAAGGCGGCCGCGAAAACCGACGGGATCATGCCGCCGCCGATGAAGCCCTGGATGGCGCGGTAGACGATCATCTGGTCGATATTCGTCGCCGTCGCCGCAAGCGCACTCGCCATGGTGAAGCCGGCGGCCGAGATCGCGAAGAGGTAGCGCGTCGAGATGATGCGCGCCAGCGTTCCCGAAAGCGGGATCATGATCACTTCCGCGATCAGATAGGCCGTCTGCACCCAGCCGATTTCGTCGGAACCGGCCGACAGGCCGGCCTGAATTTCGGCAAGCGAAGCAGAGACGATCTGAATGTCGAGGATCGACATGAACATGCCGAGCACCATCGCGAAGAAGGCGATGAGCTTCCTCGGATCCATGCGATCTCCGGCGTGGGCAGGCACCGCCGGCATCGTTCCCGCTGTTGCTGTCGCGCTCCCGGCCATCGGACCACCTCCGCCTTTCCTTTTGCTGGAATTGCTCCGAAGGTTTACTTGTTCGGTGCCGTGCGGGTATCGACGTCGACGACGACGCTGAGGCCCGCGCGCAAACGCCCGCTGTCGAGCGCATCCTGCGGCAGCGCAATGCGCACCGGCACACGCTGAATTACCTTGGTGAAGTTGCCCGTGGCGTTTTCCGGTGGCAGCAGCGAAAAGACCGAACCGGAGGCCGGCGAGATCGATTCGACGGTACCGACGATCGGATGGTCGTCATAGGCATCAACATGGACGTTGACCTTCGAGCCTGGAACGAGATGCTGGATCTGCGTTTCCTTGAAATTGGCGTCGATATAAAGCTGGCGCACCGGAACGAGCGCCATCAGGCGCTGGCCGGGCGAGACCAGATCGCCTTCCTGGATGGAACGATTGCCGACGATGCCGTCATAGGGCGCCTTGAGCACAGTGAAGGAGAGGTCGCGGGCGGCCTTGTCGCGCTGGATTTCCAGCGTGCGGACGGAACCTTCGGCTTCCCTGCGTTGGGCTTCGAGGATGGCGATATTGGCCTGTGCCGCCACGATATTGGCGTCGCCGCCGGCAAGATTGGCCTTGGCCTGATCGAGGGCCGTATTAGCATCATCGAGATCCGCGGTGGTGCCGACCGACTTCGCCTGCAGGTCGCTCTGGCGCTTCTGCTTGATTTCCGCGCCGCGAACCGTCGCTTCGAGGGCAGTCTTCTGGGCCTGAGCCTGCACGAGGCTCGCCTTGGCGCCTTCAATCTGCGCATCAATACGGCTCAGCGAAAGCTGCTCGGTCGCGATCTGGGCATTCGCCTGATCGAGGGCATTTTGGTAGTCGCCGTTATCAAGGGTAGCGAGAACGTCGCCTGCCTTGACTTCCTGGTTGGCGACAACATTCACCTTCGCGACATAGCCGGTAACCTTCGGCGAGATGGTCGCGATATCGCCTTCGATATAGGCGTCGTCGGTCGACACCATGAACCGGCCGTTCATCCACCATTCGTATCCATACCAGCCGCCGCCCGCAAGCAGGGCAAGCACGACGATCGGCAGCACCGGGCTGCGGCGCTTCTTTGCCGAAGCAGCAACCGGGGCCTCGGTCGGCGCCGATTGCGCGGGAGCAGCCGGCTTTTCCAGGGCTTCCGCCGTCGGAGCCTCTGCAACCACCGCGACCTTTGCCTCTTCGGCCTCGGCGTTTTCGCTGACGATACGCGCGACGTTGCTTTTCTGGTTGCTCGACATGGCCACTTTACCGATCTTTGGAGTAATAATCGAACTGAACGGTTCGGTTCAGTTGACATAAACCTGTTTTATCGTCATATCAAGATGTATAGAACCAATCGGTTCGATTTCTTTTAAGGAAAATGCGAAACCGTAAACACGGTTAAGGAGACATGACGTTAAAACCCGACCACGCCGCCGTATTCAGCCCTCCCGCTGCCGGAGGCCGATTTGCTGCGGGCGAAGATCCGGCCAAGCGCCAGCAAATTCTTGCCGGCGCCAAGCGCGTGTTCATGAAAATGGGCTTCGACGCCGCCAGCATGAACGACGTGACGCGCGAGGCCGGAGTCTCCAAGGGAACGCTCTACGTCTATTTCACCAATAAGGAAGAACTGTTTTCGGCGATGATCGAGACCGAGCGCGCCGCTTTCGTGGCGGCCGTGCGCACGGCGCTTGCCGAGCATGACGACCCCGAAGCCGGCCTGTACGAGTTCGGGATAAGCTTCGTCACCCACATGACCGATGAAAAGGTCATCAGCGCGATGCGCACTGTTCTCGGCGTTCGCGACCGCATGCCCGTGCTCTGTCAACGCTTCTTCAAAGGACCGGTAAACCTGCGCACCATCATGCGCGACTTTTTGGAACAGCATGTCGCCGAAGGCCGGCTCGAGATCGACGACATCGATCTGGCCGCGGGCCAGTTTCTCGATCTTGCCAGCGGCAGCTTCTTCAAGCTCCGTCTGTTCGGCAGCATGGAAGAACCGCCGACTCGTGAGGAAATCGACCGCGTCATCCGCGGTGCGATCAAGGTCTTCATGGCAGCCTACGGCGTGCGCCGGCACGAGACTGCCTAACCCCGCACCGTTGACTGCCGCTCTCCTTCGGCCAAAACTCCGCAAGAACGATCAAACCCGGCTGCCGGCTTTTCTCTAAGGAAGAAGCCGCAACCAAGGGAGTGAGGATGAGCGCCGTCGCAAGGGCGATCTGGTTTATAGAGAGCCATTTCGAGAGCGATATATCGCTGGAAGAGATATCGGAAGCCGCCGGATTGTCACGCTATCATCTGTCACGCGTCTTCGGGCTCGTCACCGGCCACTCGATCAGCAGCTATATCAGGGGGCGGCGCCTCAGCCGCGCCGTGCCCGCGCTGGTCGGCGGCTCATCCACCATTCTCGAGGTTGCGCTTTGCGCGGGCTACGGCTCGCACGAGGCTTTCACCCGTGCCTTCCGCGACCAGTTCGGCATGACGCCGGATGCGGTGCGCAGACAGGGGCACGCCCGCAATCTTGTCTTGCTGGAGCCGATCAGAATGGACCCCGCCCACCTCAACGACCTCGAACCGCCCCGCTTCGAAAAGCGTCAACCGATGCTCCTTGCCGGCCTGCAGGAGACCTATCCCTATGGCGGTAACGCCGCCATCCCCTCTCTCTGGCAGAAATTCAACGCCCATTTCGGTCATGTTGCAGGCCAAAAAGGCAATGTCGCCTACGGCGTCTGCACCCATATCGATGGCGAAGCGGAGAAGTATCGCTATATGGCCGGCGTCGAGATCTCCGATGCCAGCGACCTTCCGCCGGATTTTACGACGCTCAGGCTTCCGGGCCAACGCTACGCTGTCTTCACCCATCGCGGCCATGTCTCCGGCATTTCCTCGACCATGAACCGAATTTTCGGCGCATGGTGGCCAACGTCTGGCCTGGAACACGGCGAGACGCCCGACATGTTCGAACGTTACGACGAACGCTTCGATCCCTATACCGGGATGGGCGTCACTGAAATCTGGCTACCTGTCAGGGAATAAAAGTCACATCGATTTCGTATATCCCCTTGCGGCGCTTGTGCAGCAGGCCGCGGACACTACATTGCGGGCGTCATCGGTGACGCAAGGGGATATAAGCTAATGCAGGAAATCATGACGCTCATTCAGGACCCGGCCGCCTGGGTGGCGCTCATCACACTGGTGGTGATGGAAGTCGTTCTCGGTATCGACAACCTGATCTTCATTTCCATTCTCACCAACAAACTGCCGTCCGAGCATCGCGAGAAAGCCCGCCGGATCGGCATCGGCCTTGCCCTGGTCATGCGCCTGGCGCTGCTCGGCACCGTAGCCTGGATCGTACAGCTGACCGAACCGCTGTTTACGGCCTTCGGGCACGGCTTCTCCTGGAAGGATCTGATCCTGATCGCCGGCGGCCTGTTCCTCGTCTGGAAAGCCACCAAGGAAATTCACCACACGGTCGACCCGGTGGATCATCAGGAGGATTTCATCGCGAAGTCCGCCACCACGGGTTTTGCATCGGCCATCGGCCAGATCCTGCTGCTTGACCTGGTCTTCTCCGTCGATAGCATCATCACCGCCGTCGGCATGACGCCGCATCTGCCGATCATGGTGATCGCCGTCATCGCCGCCGTCACCGTCATGCTGGTTGCCGCGACCCCGCTCGCCAACTTCATCGAGAAGAATCCAACGATCGTCATGCTGGCGCTCGCCTTCCTGCTGATGATCGGTACGACGCTGATCGCCGAAGGCATGGGTTTCCATGTGCCGAAGGGTTACGTCTACGCCGCCATGGCCTTCTCCGCACTGGTCGAGGTGCTGAACATGTTCGCACGCAACGCCCGCAAGCGGAAACGCGAAGGCGCGCATTGAGGCTGATACGGGAGAGCGCGCCGCAACCGGTGCACTCTCTCAGCGCCGGCAAGCCGTTGCGGACGCGGTTTTTCTTGACGCGCCCGGTTGAATATGGCCTAAGGCCAGCCGAACGGACGATCGGCGAATGGTGCGGGCGAATGCCCTTTATCGGCCGGTTTGCCGATGAAGATATCTGCATCCTTCCGGCCGAACCTTGCTTTCCCGTGAAAGCAGTCCGGCTTCATTGACGGGCACATACAATGACAAAATCCGGGACAGCTTCCGGCGTCCGCGTCCGCATCGCTCCCTCGCCGACCGGCGAGCCGCATGTCGGCACCGCTTACATCGCTCTCTTCAACTACCTCTTCGCCAAGAAGCACGGTGGCGAGTTCATCCTGCGCATCGAAGATACCGATGCGACGCGCTCGACCCCGGAATTCGAGACGAAGGTGCTCGACGCGCTGAAATGGTGCGGGCTGGACTGGAAGGAAGGCCCCGATATCGGCGGCCCCTACGGCCCCTATCGCCAGTCCGACCGCAAGCCGATGTATCAGCCCTATGCACAGGAACTGCTGGACAATGGCCATGCCTTCCGCTGTTTCTGCACGCCCGCGCGGCTGGAGCAGATGCGCGAGGCGCAGCGCGCCGCCGGAAAGCCGCCGAAATATGATGGCCACTGCCTCAATCTGACGGCGGAAGAGGTGACGTCACGCATGGCGGCGGGCGAAGCCGCGGTCATCCGCATGAAGATCCCGGCGGAGGGCTCCTGCGACTTTACCGACGGCGTCTATGGCGACGTGTCCATTCCGTGGGATTCCGTCGACATGCAGGTCCTGATCAAGGCCGACGGCATGCCGACCTATCACATGGCCAACGTCATCGACGACCATCTGATGAAGATCACCCATGTGGCGCGTGGCGAGGAATGGCTGGCTTCGGTGCCGAAGCACATCCTGCTCTATCGCTATTTCGGCTGGGAGCAGCCGGTCTTCATGCATCTGTCGCTGATGCGCAATGCCGACAAGTCGAAGCTGTCGAAGCGCAAGAACCCGACCTCGATCTCCTATTACTCCGCGCTCGGCTATATCCCCGAGGCGCTGATGAACTTCCTCGGCCTGTTCTTCATGCAGATCGCTGAAGGTGAAGAGCTGTTGACGATGGATGAGCTCTCCGAGAAGTTCGACCCCGAAAACCTTTCCAAGGCCGGCGCGATCTTCGACATCCAGAAGCTCGACTGGCTGAACGGCCGCTGGATCCGCGAGAAGCTCTCCGAAGAGGAATTCCAGGCGCGCGTGCTGACCTGGGCGATGGAGAACGACCGCCTGAAGGCTGGCCTGCGCCTGTCGCAGACCCGCATTTCCAAGCTCGGCGAGCTGCCCGATCTCGCCAGCTTCCTGCTGAAGTCCGATCTCGGCCTGCAGCCGTCCGACTTCGCCAAGATCAAGTCGCCGCCGGAGGAGATCCTCGAGATCCTCAACACCGTTCAGCCGGATCTCGAAAAGATCCTGGAATGGAATGTGGAGACGATCGAAGCGGAATTGCGCGCCATCTCCGATCGCATGGGCAAGAAGCTGAAGGTCGTGGTCTCGCCGCTCTTCGTCGCCGTCTCCGGCTCGTCGCGTTCCCTGCCGCTCTTCGATTCCATGGCCATCCTCGGCCGCTCCGTCGTGCGCCAGCGCCTCAAACTCGCCGCCCAGGCAGTCGCCGCCCTCGTCGGCTCGAAGTAAGAATAGTCAGAGGATTTCGACAGTGGCTGACAACAAGACCGAAAACACCCTCTCCTCCGACGCGACCGAAGTGCGCGCCCAGAAGCTGAAGCTGCTGCGCGAGCAGATCGGCGAGGTCTATCCGGCGCATTTCCACCGGACGCTGACCAATGCCGAGCTTGGCGCCAAGTATGAATCTCTGGAACCGGACGTCGAGACGCAGGATGTCGTCACCGTCGCCGGCCGCGTCTATTCCTCGCGCAACTCCGGCATGTTCATGGATATCCGCGACGCTTCCGGCAAGATCCAGATCTTCAGCCACAAGGACACGACGCCGGAAGAGGCCCGCGACCTGCTGCCGATGATCGACATCGGCGACATCATCGGCGTCACCGGCATCGTGCGCCGCACCAAGCGCGGCGAACTGACGATCAACGCCCAGAAGATCGAAATGCTGACCAAGTCGCTGCTGCCGATGCCCGAGAAGTGGCACGGCCTCTCCGACATCGAGCTGCGCTATCGCAAGCGCCATCTCGACATCATGACCAATGAGGATTCGAAGCTGCGCTTCCAGCAGCGCTCGAAGATCGTCTCCGGCATCCGCCGTTTCATGGAAAATGACGGCTTCATGGAAGTCGAGACGCCGATGCTGCATTCCGTCTATGGCGGCGCCACCGCCGAGCCGTTCAAGACGCATCACAACACGCTGAAGCTCGACATGTACCTGCGCATCGCGCCGGAATTGTTTCTGAAGCGCACTCTGGTTTCAGGCCTCACCGACAAGGTCTTCGAGATCAACCGCAACTTCCGCAACGAAGGCGTTTCCACTCGGCACAATCCCGAATTCACCATGATGGAGTGTTATTGGGCCTATGCCGATTACGAGGACATGATGGATCTCGTCGAGCGGCTGTTCGAGACCCTGGCGCTCTCGATCCACGGCACCACGGAATTCGACTTCGTCGACAAGCGCCTCTCCTTCAAGGGACCGTTCAAGCGCGTGCCGATGCCGGATGCCGTCAAGAAAGCGACCGGCATCGATTTCCTCGCCATCAAGACCGATGAGGAAGCCCGCGCCGCCGCCAAGGCTGCCGGCTTTGCGGTCGAGAAGGACTGGACCTGGGGCGAATGCCTCGCCTTCATCTTCGAGGAAAAGGTGGAAGCGACACTGATTCAGCCGGCTCACGTCACGCATTTCCCAAAGGACATCTCGCCTTTCGCCAAGGAAGTGCCGGGCGAGCCGCGGCTTGTCGAACGCTTCGAGACCTATTGCAACGCCTGGGAACTCGGCAACGCCTTCTCCGAGCTCAACGATCCCGAAGAGCAGCGCCGCCGCATGGTCGAGCAACTGGAACAGGCGCTCGCTCGCGGCGAGAAGGAAAAACAGCTGGACGACGAATTCCTCGACGCGATCGACCAGGGCATGCCACCTGCCGGCGGCCTCGGCATCGGCGTCGACCGGCTGATCATGCTTCTGACCAACGCTCCGTCGATCCGCGACGTCATTCTCTTCCCGGCCCGCCGCAACAAGGCCGACTGACAGGAAAAAAATCGGAAAATGCAAAGCGGGGTGCCGGCCGGCGCTCCGCTTTTTACATGCCGCCCGTTCAGTGGGCCTTGGGGGCTTGCGCCGGCGGCTCTTCGGCCGGCGCCTCGGCCACCGCATCGGCGCCGTGACTCTCTGCAGTTGGCGGCGCTTCGCTTTCGGCAGCCGGTGCCGCGCCGTGTCCGCCGCCCTCGGCCTTGTTGTCCTTATCCTCAGTCTTCTTGCCCGTCGCCTCGCCCTTGGTCGATGCAACGGCGACCGGATCGACACAATCCTCGGGATCCTTGAACGAAGCGCTGATCATCGCGATCTCGTCGGCCGGCAGTTCGATGCGCTCGCCGAAGAACAGCCCGTTTTCGCTGGCCTTGCCGTCATAGTAGCGTGCGGTATAGCGCTTGTCGTCGAGGCCGGGAACGGTCTTGTCCGGATGCGGGATGAAGACGACATCAGCTCCGATCGCCCGACCGCGAATATCGGCACGCAGCGTCGGGCCGTTCTCATCAAGCACCACCACCTGTACCAGATCCGGTTTCTGCGCGGCATAGACGGCCTGGGCAACACGAAGTGCAGTCCTGACCCGCGTCATGCCATCGGTCGGTTCGGTCTTGATGTATTTGCGGACCCAGACATGATCCTGCTTCCTGATCGTCACGAGGTTGACGTCGCTGCATTCGAGCCCATGACCGCCACCAGAGACGCCGACCAGCCTGTCCTTGCCGACATAAAGCGCCGCGCCGCCGGAAACGCCCGCCAGAAGCGCGACTCCGCCGATGATGATTGCCAATTTCCGGGAAGGCCGGAATATGCGCAGTAAGGCCTTCACGCCAACTGCTCCGCCATCTCAAACTCCAACGCAGGACAGGTGCTGAGAATGCTAGGGAAATGACGTTTCGGAAAGTTTAAGTGGCTGCGCCGAGCTCGCTCCATTTCAGGAAAATCCCAAAAAAGGTCCGAATTTATCGGCTGCTTGCCATGGCACATTCCGCCATGCTCTAAACGCCCATGGCCTTCACGCTTCGCCAGATCCAATACTTCGTGGCCGTCGCCGAACAGGGTTCGGTGACGCGAGCCGCGCAGAACCTTTCGATCTCCCAATCCTCGGTGACGGAAGCGCTGAAGGAGCTCGAAACTGATCTCGGCGTCGAACTCTTCGAGCGCCATCCGCGCGGCCTGACGATCACCCACAACGGACATCAGTTCCTCCGTCACGCGACCAAGATTCTCGCCTCCGTCTCCGATGCGCGAACCAGCTTCTCCGGCCAGCAGAGTGCTCTCTCCGGCACGTTGAACATCGGCGTCACCTCGCTTGTCGCCGGCTATGTGCTCTCCGATCTGCTGGCGCGATACCGGCGCGCCTGCCCGGGCATCGAAGTCAGCGCCATCGAGGACAATGGCGGCTACCTCGAACATCTCCTGGTCGGCGGCGAACTCGACGTGGCGGTGATGGTGATATCCAATCTGCGCGACCGCATGGCGCTGCAGGCGGAAATCCTCGAAACCTCGCCCTATCGCCTCTGGCTGCCGATGGGCCATCCGCTGGTGTCGGCCGATATCATCTCCGTCGCCGATATCGCCCGCGAACCGCTGATCATGCTGACGGTCGACGAGATTGAGGAGAATACCGGCAAACTGCTCTCCGCACTCGGCGCCCGCCCGCATGTCGCCTTCCGCACCCGTTCGGTGGAAGCGGTGCGCAGCCTGGTGGCCACGGGCGCCGGCGTGGCGCTGCTTCCCGATCTCGTCTACCGCCCGTGGTCGCTCGAAGGTGACCGCATCGAGAGCCGCGACGTCTCCGGCTCGCTGCCGGTGGTCCAGGTCGGCATGGTCTGGCGCAAGGGCTCCAGCCTGCCGCAGGCGGCGCGCGATTTCGTCGGCATCGCCGAAACTCTGCGTTCCGGTCGAATCCGCTGATATCGGAATTCCCGATATCGTCTTTCTGATAAATGAATTTGCGAAACCGGGCTTTTCGCGTCACTTTTTCAGCCGGGAACAAATTGCCACAAAGTGGCACCAAACCGGGAGACGAACGATGACGAATCTGTTGAAATCCTGCACGGCAGCGCTCGCCTGCCTGAGCTTCGCGACACAGGTGGTCGCCGCCGAACCGCTGAAGGCCTTGGGCAAGGGGGAAGGCGCGGTCAGCATCGTCGCTTGGGCCGGCTACATCGAACGCGGCGAAACCGACAAGAATTACGACTGGGTCACCGGCTTCGAAAAGGAGACCGGCTGCAAAGTGTCCGTCAAGACGGCCGCCACGTCCGATGAAATGGTGTCGCTGATGAACGAGGGCGGTTTCGATCTCGTCACCGCATCTGGTGACGCGTCGCTCCGCCTCATTGCCGGCAAGCGTGTCCAGCCGATCAATACCGATCTGATTTCGAGCTTCAAAAATGTCGACAAGCGCCTGCAGGAGGGCCCGTGGTATACGGTCGGCGGCGTACATTACGGCGTGCCCTATCTCTGGGGACCGAACGTGCTGATGTACAATACCGATGCCTTCAAGGACAAGGCGCCGACCAGTTGGGGCGTCGTCTTCGAGGAGCAGACCCTGCCGGACGGCAAGTCGAACAAGGGCCGCGTGCAGGCCTATGACGGCGCGATCTATATCGCCGATGCGGCCATGTATCTGATGGCCCACAAGCCGGATCTCGGCATCAAGGACCCGTATGAACTCACCGAAGACCAGTACAAGGCCGCTCTCGACCTTTTGCGCGGCCAGCGCAAGCTCGTCTCGCGCTACTGGCACGACGCGATGATCCAGATCGACGACTTCAAGAATGAAGGTGTCGTCGCCTCCGGCTCCTGGCCCTTCCAGGTCAACCTGCTGCAGGCCGACAAGCAGAAGATCGCCTCCACCTTCCCGGATGAAGGCGTCACCGGCTGGGCCGACACGACAATGCTGCACGCCGACAGCGAACATCCGAACTGCGCCTACATGTGGATGGAACATTCCCTTCAGGCCAAGGTCCAGGGCGACGCCGCCGCCTGGTTCGGCGCCGTGCCCTCCGTTCCCGCCGCCTGCAAGGGCAACGAGCTGATGGGCGAAACCGGCTGCGCCACCAACGGCTTCGATCACTTTGACAAGATCAAGTTCTGGAAGACCCCGGTCGCCAAATGCGCAACGCAGAACGAATGCGTGCCCTATCACCGCTGGGTGTCGGATTACATCGGCGTGATCGGCGGACGGTGAGCCGATCCGATCGTATGCGTAAGAATCCCTCCCCAACCCCTCCCCACAAGGGGGAGCGGCTAAGAGTGGCACCGCCAAATCTGCCGAAACACCAAGGTATTTGCGAAGGGGTACGGCGGGTTAAGCCCCTCCCCCTTGGGGAGGGGCTTGGGGCGGGGTCTATATTGGCCAGGACCAAGCCCTCTTTAAACAGACAAGACCCGGAGTCCTCTCATGACGTCAGCCGTCCGTTTCCAGCAGGTATCGCGCCATTTCGGCCAGGTCCGCGCCGTCGACGGTGTCGATCTCGAGATCGCGCCGGGCGAGTTCTTCGCCATGCTCGGGCCGTCCGGTTCCGGCAAGACGACGTGCCTCAGATTGATCGCCGGCTTCGAACAGCCGACATCAGGCCACATCCAGATTTTCGGAGAGACGGCCGACGGCATTCCGCCCTACCGCCGCAACGTCAACACCGTCTTCCAGGATTACGCGCTCTTCCCGCATCTCAACATTCTCGACAATGTCGCCTACGGGCTGATGGTCAAGGGCGTCGGCAAGGCGGAGCGGAAGAAGGCGGCGAGCGATGCCCTCGAACTTGTCAAGCTGCCAGGCTACGGCGCTCGCCGCCCCGGCCAGCTCTCCGGCGGCCAGCGGCAGCGCGTGGCGCTCGCCCGCGCGCTGGTCAATAAGCCGAAGGTGCTGCTGCTCGACGAGCCGCTCGGTGCGCTGGACCTGAAGCTGCGCGAGCAGATGCAGGAGGAATTGAAGAGCCTGCAGCGCGCGCTCGGCATCACCTTTGTCTTCGTCACCCATGATCAAGGCGAGGCGCTGTCGATGGCCGATCGCGTCGCTGTCTTCAACAATGGCAATATCGTCCAGCACGGCACGCCGCAAGATATCTACCGCTGCCCGAAGACCCGCTTCGTCGCCGATTTCGTCGGCTCGTCAAATGTGATCGCGCCTGATCTGATGGCCGCGCTCGGCGGCGAGAAACGCTGGGCGAGCCTGCGCCCCGAGGCGATCCGGCTGGCAAGCGATGGCATCGAGGCGAAGGTCAAGCATGCGAGCTTCCTCGGCGCCGCCACCCGTCTCAGCGTCGATCTGAGCGGCAGCCGGCTGCATGTCACGCTGCCGGCAGGCACGCCTGTGCCGGATGTCGGCGCCGGCATCCGGCTCACCTGGCAGCCCGCCGATATCCACTACATGGACGATGTGGCATGACGGCACTCATCATCTCCGACGGCAAGACATCGATCCTTCCGGCACGCCGCGGCGTCTTCGGCCGAATGTCGGATGCCTTCTGGCGACACCCGAAACTGCTGCTCTTCCTGATGCTGACGCCACCGCTGCTTTGGCTCGGCATCATCTATATCGGCTCGCTGATCGCCCTGCTTCTGCAGAGTTTCTTCTCGATCGACGATTTCTCCGGACTGGTGAATTACGAATTCACCCTTGCGACCTACGCCCAGCTTCTGAGCCCGACGAACTTCGACATCATCATCCGCACCGTCATGATGGCCGCGTTCGTCACCATCGCTTCTGCATTGATCGCCTTCCCGATCGCCTACTACGCGGCGCGTTATGCGCAGGGCAAATGGAAGGTGCTGTTCTATCTCGGCGTCATGCTGCCGCTCTGGTCGAGCTATCTCGTCAAGATCTACGCCTGGAAGCTGATCCTCGCCAAGGAAGGCATCCTGACCTGGATCTTCGAACAGCTCCATCTCTCCTGGCTTCTCCAGGGCGTCTTGAACCTGCCCGTCGTCGGCGGCAATTCGCTTTCGGTCAGCTACCTCGGCACCTTCATCGTCTTTGTCTATATCTGGCTGCCCTACATGATCCTGCCAACGCAGGCCGCGCTCGAGCGTGTGCCCGGCAACCTGATCGAGGCCTCGGCGGATCTCGGCGCGACACCGCGCCAGACCTTCCGCACCGTGCTGTTGCCCTTGGCGCTGCCGGGCATCGTCGCCGGTTCGATTTTCACCTTTTCGCTGACCCTCGGCGATTACATCATCCCACAGATCATCGGCTCGTCCAGGCTGTTCATCGGCCAGGCCGTTTATGCGCAGCAGGGAACCGCCGGCAACGTGCCGCTGGCGGCCGCCTTCTCGGTCGTGCCAATCGTCATCATGGCGCTTTATCTGTCGCTCGCCAAAAGACTGGGGGCCTTCGATGCGCTCTGACCTCAAGACATCGCCGCTGCCCCTGAAGATCGCCGCCGCAGGCGGGCTGCTCTTCCTGCACCTGCCGATCCTGCTGATCTTCGTCTATGCCTTCACGACGGAGGAGAAGAGCTATCAGTGGCCGCCACCCGCGTTGACGCTGCAATGGTTCGCCGTTGCCTGGAATCGGCCAGACGTCTGGTCGGCGCTCGGCCTTTCCGTGCAGGTCGCCGTCATCGCCACCGCGATCGCGCTCATCCTCGGCACGCTCTGTGCCGCGGCCGTCAGCCAGACGAAGTTCTTCGGCCGCGAGGCGATCTCGCTGCTGGTCATCCTGCCGATCGCGCTTCCCGGCATCATCACCGGCATAGCGCTGCGCTCCGCCTTCAGCCTCTTCGACGTCCCGTTCTCGGTCTGGACCATCGTGCTCGGCCACGCCACTTTCTGCGTGGTGGTCGTCTACAACAACGCCGTCGCCCGCTTCCGCCGCACCTCCGGCTCGCTGATCGAAGCCTCGATGGATCTCGGCGCCGACGGCTTCCAGACCTTCCGCCATGTCATCCTGCCGAATATCGGCACCGCCTTGCTTGCCGGCGGCATGCTCGCTTTTGCCCTGTCCTTCGATGAGGTCATCGTCACCACCTTCACCGGCGGTCAGCAATCGACCCTGCCGATCTGGATGCTCGAAGAACTCATCCGCCCGCGCCAGCGCCCCGTCACCAATGTGGTCGCCATGGTCGTGGTGCTCGTCACCTTCCTGCCGATCCTGGCAGCCTATTACCTCACCCGCGACGGCGACCAGATCGCCGGCGCCGGCAAATAACAGGGAGAACATCATGGATACGCAAATGTTGATCGGTTCCCGCTTCGAAAAAGGCACGGAGACGGAAGAGCACATCCTGAACCCGAAAACTGGCGAGACGGTCACCGACCTTCCCGAAGCCTCGCTCTCCCAGGTCGATGCCGCCGTCGATGCCGCCGAAAAAGCCTTCAAGAGCTGGTCGCAGACGACGCCTTCCGAACGCTCGAGTTACCTGCTGAAGATCGCCGACGCTATCGAGAAGGATGCCGCCGGTTTCGCCGCGCTGGAAGCGCTGAACTGCGGCAAGCCGATCAATTCAGTGCTGAACGATGAAATCCCGGCGATCGTCGATTGTTACCGCTTCTTCGCGGGGGCAGTGCGCAACCTGCACGGACCGGCCGCGGGCGAATACCTGCCCGGCCACACCTCGATGATCCGCCGTGATCCAATCGGCATCGTCGGCTCGATCGCGCCGTGGAACTATCCGTTGATGATGATGGCCTGGAAGCTGGCGCCGGCAATCGCCGGCGGCAATACCGTCGTCTTCAAGCCGTCGGAGCAGACGCCGCTGACCGCGCTGAAGATGGCGAAGCTGCTTTCCGACATCCTGCCCGAAGGCGTCGTCAATGTCATCCTCGGCCGCGGCGAAAGCGTCGGCAATGCGCTGATCAACCATGCCAAGGTCAACATGGTCTCGATAACAGGCGATGTCGCCACCGGCAAGAAGGTGCTGCAGGCCGCCGCCAAGACCGTGAAGCGTACTCATCTGGAACTCGGCGGCAAGGCCCCGGTTATCATCTTCGACGACGCCGACATCGATGCCGTCGTCGCCGGCATCCGCACCTTCGGCTATTACAATGCCGGTCAGGACTGCACCGCGGCCTGCCGCATCTATGCTGACGCCAAGGTCTACGACAATTTCGTCGCAGATCTCTCTTCGGCCGTCTCAAGCATCCGCTTCAACCAGGCCGACGATACCGAAAACGAGATCGGTCCGCTGATCTCCAGGCGCCAGCGTGACCGCGTCGAAAGCTTCGTCGCCCGCGCTTCCGAGCACAAGCACATGGAAATCACCACCGGCGGCAAGGTCTCCGGCGACAAGGGCTTCTTCTTCACCCCGACCGTCATATCAGGCGCCCTGCAGGACGACGAGATCGTCCGTCGTGAGGTCTTCGGCCCGGTCGTCTCGGTCACCCGCTTCTCCGACGCCGATGATGCCATCGCCTGGGCGAACGACAGCGATTACGGCCTCGCCTCCTCGGTCTGGACCAGGGATATCGGCCGCGGCATGAAGACCGCCGCCCGCCTGCAATATGGCTGCACCTGGATCAACACCCATTTCATGCTGGTCAACGAGATGCCGCATGGCGGCCTCAAACAGTCGGGCTACGGCAAGGACATGTCGGTCTATGCGCTGGAGGATTATACCGCCGTGCGTCACGTGATGATCAATCATGGCTGACGGTGAAACCGGCAGGATTATAGAGGCCAATGGCAGAGAACATCATCCGATTTCGCGCGTAGTGGAACAATTTCCCGGTTGCCGCGTCTTCTCAGGCAAACGCAAAGGATGATGTGTCATGCTGAAATGGGCTCTGATATTCTTCGTTATTTCGATCATCGCCGGCTTCTTTGGCTTCTCCGGCGTTTCCGCCGCCACAGCGACCATCGCCCGCGTGCTCTTCGGTATCGCGCTGGTGATTTTCCTGATCTTCCTGGTTCTGGCGTTGATGGCCGGCCAGGCGGTCTTGTAACCGAGCACCGCACAACCCGGAGCAATTCCGCGGCTCGGAGCCGCGGAATGTTCATGGCGCGCAAAAGCTTGCAGCCAATTGGCTACATCATCGCCCTCAGCCAGGGATGAAGGCTGCTACCCCGCTTTCTCAGCAGGTTGTCGATCGATATCGACCCCGCCCCCGAAGCCACCAGGACGAACACGCCGCCGGCAATCGCCAGATCCTTCTCGAAATGCAGGAGCTCGTTCTGGCTGTCAAAATTCGTGTGAAACATCAAGGCGGTCGCCAGGCAGAAGAAGGCCAGCGCTAACGCGCCAAGCCGACTGAGGAAACCCGCGGCAATGGAAAGGCCGGCGCCGAGCTGAAGTGCTATGACAGCAAATGCAACCGGCGTGGCAAGCCCCAGTTTTGCGAAAGTGTCGACGGTCGCGCTGATATCTGATGCGAGCACCGAACCTTCATGCAGGAAGATCAGCGACAGGAGCAGCCTGCCCAGGAGAAGAATGAAATCGGCCAGTTGAGACCGGCTTGCGGCGCTATCCATTACACCCTCCGATTTGCAGAGAACAGGCGGCTTGGCCGCCCGTTCTCACGTTCATGGACTCGTCAGTTGCCACCCTTGGCAGCGATGGCCTTTTGCAGGTCTTCGAGTTCTTCGCAGCCGCTTGGGCAAAGTTGCTTCAGCGATGATAGCTGCTCCTCCGCCTTCGCCATCTCGCCCGTTTCGGCAAAGAGCTCGCCGAGATATTCACGCGCAGCCTTGTGATCGGGTTGAAGCTCAAGTGCTTTGGTGTAGTAGGTCAGCGACGTTCTGTAGTCGCCGGTCTTGCGCAGCGTATACCCCATAAGATTATAGACATCTGCCTGTTGATTGTCTTCGGCAAGACCGCGAAGCTCCGCCAGGGCGCCGGCATAATCCTTGGCATCGATCTTGGCGCGTACCGACGTCAAATCGGGAGCGTCCGTCGATTCCATATTATCGACAGCAAAAGCGGGAAGCGCCGTCACCGCGGAGAAGCCCGCGGATATGGCGCAGAGCCAGATGAATCCGAGAATGAGATATTTCATCATGATGATCTCCATTCGGCCTTTCAGGCCTGGACTGTCGGCGTAAAGCCATAGGCGCTTCCGTCCTTGACGAAGGTGCCCGAGCCGGGGAAGGGGAAATGCGAGCCGCAAATGGCGATATTGTCGGCAATGATGCGGTCGATCAGACGGCGGCGGGTGTCGATGGCCGCCGGCCCATCCTGATCATAACTGCCCTGCCAGTCGGGGTGCGGCGCAAGCAGCGCCGGCACGTACATGATATCGGCCGAGACAAGCAGTTGCTTGCTGCCGGAGGCGACAAGATAGGTCGAATGACCCGGTGTATGGCCTGGCGCAGCAAGAAGCCGAACGCCGGGCGCAACCTCGGCACCCTCGTCCACCAGTTTCCAGTTCTTCCATTTCGGAAAGACCTCGGCGATGCGCTTGCCGGCCGGCCTGCGGCCTTCGGCAAGCTTCTCGACCCGGCCGGGCTCCGTCCACCAGTTATATTCGATGGCATTGACGATGAGTTCGGCGTTCGGAAAGACGGGATCGTTCGTTCCCTTTTCCATCAATCCCCAGACGTGATCCGGGTGGAAATGCGAGAGCATGATCGTGTCGATCCTCTTATAATCGATGCCGGCGGCTGCCATATTCGCCGGCAGATGTGTGGCATTTGCCTGCCATTGACCGACGCCCGAGCCGGCGTCCATCATGATCAGCCGGTTGCCGAGTTTCAGGACGACCACCGTCAGCGGGATCGGCATGAATTCGGTCGTAAGCCCTGCCTTGAAAAGCGCTTCCTTGGTATCCTCGATCGAGGCATTCTTGATGAAGGTCGGGTCATGCGGTTTTTTCCAGATTCCGTCGTAGACCGCCGTGACCTCGACATCGCCGACCTGATATTTGTAGAAGCCGACGGTCGGCTCCAGCGTTGTTGCGGCGAGCGCCGGCCCGACGAATTCGAGCTTCGACGACAGCCCGAATGCAGCTGCCGCGGCAGCCGATCCAAGGACGGCGCGACGTGACATGTTAAACATGGATATGCCTCCTCTTGTCGATGAGATTTCAGCTGGCGAAGACCGCAATTATTCGGATTCCCTCGCTGATGAACTAGATCGCCAGCCGGACGCGCTTATTCCCGATCTCGAGCGTCGTTTGTTCAAGCGCTTGAAAAGACATCGTCATTTCTATCGCCCCGGCCGGCTGTCCGGCCACGTGCCAATAAATTGGCTTCGGTTGGAATAAAACCGCGTGCCGGTCGGTCTAGACGGCAAGGGACCGCACTCCATGCCTGAGGATCTCGCTTTTAAATTCGGCTACTATTGAGGCAGGGGAGGATGATGACAGACGCTCAGATCACCAATCCCATCGGATCAAACGAGTGGTTGCCGTTGGCGTGGCGACATTGGAAGGACCGTCTTCGACCATCGCCGCTGGCCTTGCTTCTCGACAGCGCAGCGCGGTTGTTCCACCCTATGGTCTCGGAAAAGTCGAGCGGCGAGCAGGTTGCTTCGGCGGCCGATGTGAGCGCGCAGCGTGAACTCATGCAGCGCTTTCAGAACTTGATCGTTCCGCACCTTGACGCTGCCTATAATTTTGCCCGCTTCCTCAGCCGCGACGCGGATGCGGCGCAAGATATCGTCCAGGATGCATTCCTGCGTGCCTTCCGCAACTTCGATAGCTATCGCGGTGGCGATCCGCGCGCCTGGCTCTTTGCCATCGTGAGAAACTGTTGCCATGCCTGGCGCCAGCAGGATCGCCGCAAGGCGCGGTTCGAGCGGCATCTGAGTGATGGCGACGACGATGAAACAGGTGAGAACGAGATCGCCTCGGAGGAGGATTCGCCAGAGGCGGCGACGATCCGGCGAAGTGAACAGCAGCGCGTGCGCGCTGTCATTAGTCGGCTCCCCGAGGCAATGCGGGAAATCCTCGTCTTGCGGGAGCTTGAGGATCTCTCCTACCGGCAGATCGCCGAAATCATCGACGCGCCGATCGGCACTGTCATGTCGAGGCTTGCAAGGGCGCGGCATGAATTTGGTGAAGCCTGGCACGCATGCGACAAAGGCGAGATTGCAGGATGAGCGACACGCACCAAAAAGGCTGCCCGGAATGGCGTGTCATGCTGCATGGCTTTGTCGATGGCGAACTCGATTCAGACCACGCGGCACAATTCGAGGATCATCTTGCTGCCTGTACGGATTGCAGAGCGGAGGTGGAAAGGGTTCAGGCCGTGAGAGAGATCATCGATCAAGATGGCGTCAAATGGCGGCCGCCCAAAGCGCTGCGTTCACATGTCCTGTCGATGCTGTCGTTTGAACAGGCGACAACATCCGGCCTGCCGTTGCCACGCCGGGTGGCCGGATGGCGCCGCGCCCTGGTTTTCTTCCGGCAATGGAGCTTCGTTCCTTCACTCGCGGCATTGGCGGTCGGCGCCTTCCTGTTCGTTAACGCACCGTCTCAGACCGCGCTTCTGCAGGAACAGATCCTTTCAAGCCATATCAGGTCGATGATGGCAGACCATCTGACCGACGTGCTGACCTCGGATCAGCATACGGTAAAACCGTGGTTCAACGGCAAGCTCGATTTTTCACCGCCGGTCAGCGACCTATCCAAGGACGGCTTTCCACTGATCGGCGGGCGGGTCGACTATCTCGGTGGTCGCGCCGTTGCGGCCCTCGTCTATCGGCGCCACGGCCATGTCATCAACCTGTTCGTTTGGCCCGCAGGATCGGCCGCAGAGACGACAGCCGTGCATGACGGCTACAATATGGAGCAATGGTCGGATGGCGGGCTCGTTTTCTCAGCGATTTCAGATGTCGCCGCCGGCGATCTGGCCGAGTTCGAGGCGCTCTTCAGGAAGGCGGCAAGGGGTTAAAGCAGGCTTGCGCCGACATTGATCGCCAGCGCCAGGATCGTCGTGTTGAACAGGAACGACAGCACGGCATGCAGCAATGTTAGCTTGCGCATGCTGGTCGAACTGACCCCGACATCCGCGGTCTGCGCGGCAACGCCGATGGTGAAGGAGAAATAGAGGAAGTCCCAATAGCCGGGCTCTTCGATTCCGTCGGGAAATTTGAGGCCGCTCTCTTCGTCCGCCCCGCCATAAAAGTAATGGGCATAGTGGATGGTGAAAAGCGTATGCAGAAAAATCCAGGAGATCAGGATCGTCAGCACCGCGGCACCCGCCCGCGTCAGCGCGACGTCAGGTGGCGCCTCCTTGATCGAATGAAGCTCGGTGCCGATGCCGGCGATGCTCGCAAGCGCAGCGCCGATCGAAAGGGACAGCAAAACGGTATCCGAAAAATCGAGATCGGCGGAGCGTTTCCGGATCGTTTCGACCGTCGCCCGCAGCATCTTGCGCCAGCTGAGCGCGACAAAAACAATGGCGCTGATATTCCAGCCGAACAGGATATTGCCGGCGCTGACCTCCCGCGAGGTGACAGCCAAGAAGACCACCAGTCCAGCAACAGCGGCGATGATGAAGCTTGCGTGCTTGCGGGCAAGTGCAAGTGCCACAGGCGAACTTTCCGGTTCCTCCTCCGCCATATCGGTCTCCGACAGCATATGTCATTGATAAGAGCATGAAAAAGGCGCGGTTGCCAGCCGGCATCCGCGCCTTCGATCCTTGAGGTGCTCTATCACGCGGCGGCGAGCTGCAGTTCCTTCTGCACCATGGTGCGCAGCGTCGTCAGGTCTTTGGCGAAGGCGCGGATGCCTTCGGCGAGCTTTTCCGTCGCCATCGCGTCCTCGTTCATCATCCAGCGGAAGGTCTTTTCGTCGACCGAGACCTTGGCATCGGGTTTGCGGCTTTCCGGCGAGAGCTTGCGCTCCAGTTTGCCGTCATCCTTGGAAAGTTCGTCGAGCAGCGCCGGGCTGATGGTCAGCCGGTCGCAGCCGGCAAGGGCTTCGATCTCGCCGGCGTTGCGGAAGGAGGCACCCATGACGATCGTCTTGATATCGTTCGCCTTGTAGTAATTGTAGATCTCGCGAACGGAGATGACGCCCGGATCTTCCTCGGCGGTGTAGTCCTTGCCGGTCGACTTCTTGTACCAGTCGAGGATGCGGCCGACGAAGGGGGAGATCAGGAACACCTTGGCATCGGCGCAAGCAATCGCCTGGGCCTTGCTGAACAGAAGCGTCAGATTGCAGTCGATGCCTTCCTTCTGCAGCACTTCCGCGGCACGAATGCCTTCCCAGGTGGAAGCGAGCTTGATGAGGATGCGGTCCCGATCGATGCCGCGGTCCTTGTAGGCGGCGATGATCGAACGTGCCTTGGCAAGCGAAGCCTCGGTATCGAAGGAGAGATCGGCGTCGACCTCGGTCGAGACGCGGCCCGGGACGAGCTTCACCAGCGCGGCGCCGACGGATATCGCGAGGCGATCGGCGACGGCCGAGGAGACCGCTTCCGGATTGCCGCCCTGCTTCTTGCCCCAGGCGACGGCTTCCTTGATGGCGTCGGCAAACATCGGCGTACCCAATGCCTTCAGCACGATGCTCGGATTGGTCGTGCAATCCACAGGCTTCAGGCGCGCGACAGCCTCGATGTCGCCGGTATCCGCGACGACGGTGGTAATCTCGCGAAGTTGGTCAAGCTTGGATGTCATGGTCAATAATCCTTGTTGAACTTGGGCTGCGGGGCCGGCGCGTTCCGCCCGGCAAAGGTGATCTGGGGACAAACGGCCTGCATCCAGCGGTGAAGGACAGGCGCAACCGTCACGGATGATTCATAAACGTGAAGCACACTGGCCATGTTCCTGATGCAGTCGAACGGCTCCTCGAACACAAGCGGGGTCGCCTGCGGCTCGGAGACCGATCGTGACTTTCGGCATGCCCGCACTATGTCCTCCTCGAACGGGACAGGGACGACTTCGTGTCGCGAGGACTATCGCCGTTCGCGCAAGGAAAAGTCAAGGACATTTGTGCATTCCGATTGACATAAGTGTCACACCCGTCATTATCCCGGCGACAAACGCACAGGCGCAGCCTTTCGTCCCACAAGGGACTTAGGCGAAAATCCTGCGGGAGGAGACGTGGTCAAGCTCAAACGCGGCACCCATACCGCCTATTCGGAAGCGTCCTCGCTGCGGCTGAGGGCCGCATGGCTCTATTACAATGAAGGCCTGACCCAGAAAGACGTCGCCGAACAGCTCGGCATCAGCCGGACAACGGTGATCCGCCTGCTCGACGAGTCGATGAAACGCAGCGAAGTCCAGATCTGGATCAACGATTCGATCGGCGAATGCGTCGAGCTGTCCGTCAAGCTGGAGCGCGCCTATGGCCTTGACGAGGCGATCGTCGTGCCTGCGCCGGTTCATTGCGATGTCGATTCGCTGGCAAAGAATGTCGGCTTGGCGCTTGGCCAGTTCCTCTCCGAAGCCATCCCCGACGACTATACAATCGGCGTCGGCTGGGGCCGCACCATGACCGCTTCGCTGGCGAGCTTCCGGCCGCCACGCCGCGCCAATTGCAAGGTCGTTTCGCTGCTCGGCGGCATCGTTGCCGTGCACCAGACGAACCCGATCGATTACACCTGGCGGCTGGCCAATCAGCTCGGCGCCGAATGTTACATGTTCCTGGCGCCGCTTCTCGTCGATTCCATCGAAACCAAACGCAATCTGATCGACAAATGCGGGTTGGACACGATTTACCGTCTCGCCGAGAACCTCGATCTCGCGATCGTCAGCTGCGGTGATATCGGGCCGCACTCGACCTCGCTATCGGAAGGCTGGATATCGAAGGCCGAGTTGCGCGAGCTGATCAATGCCGGCTGCGTCTGCGACACCATGTTCAACTTCCTCGACAGGGACGGCAATTCGGTCGACCACTCGATCAACCAGCGCGTGATGTCCGTCGACCTCGATATGTTGAAAGAGGCCAAGCACATCGTGCTTTCCTCCGGCGGCGCCCACCGGGCCACCGCCATCCGCGCCACGATCAAGCGCATCGGCTGCAATACGCTGATCACCGATGAAGGTGCGGCGCGAGCATTGCTTGATCTGGCCGAACAGGCCTGAAGCGCGCCGTGATCTTTCAGGTCGGCTTGCCGCGCCTCATGCCGTGCTTTTTAGCAAGGCATGCTTTACGCATGCGCCGATTCCCAGCCGAGCATCGCCCGTTTGCGTGTGAGGCCCCAGTGGTAACCCGTCAACGCCCCGTTCTTGCCGAGCGCCCGGTGGCAAGGCACCACGAAGGAGATCGGATTTGCGCCCACCGCCGCGCCGACAGCGCGCTGCGCCGTCGGCCGGCCGATATCGTTGGCGATGTCGGAATAGGTGACCGCCTTGCCGAACGGTATCTTCATGAGGCTCTGCCAGACGCGCACCTGGAAGTCCGTGCCGATCAGTACGACGCGGAGCGGCTGCTCGGAAGACCATTTTCCGGGTTGGAAGATGCGGGCGGCATAGGGCATCGTCGCCTGCAGGTCTTCGATGTATTCGGCATTCGGCCAGCGGCCGGTCATGTCCTCGAGGCAAGCCCTTTCACCGCCGGAATCGCTGAAGGCAAGGCCGGCAAGACCGCGATCGGTCACCATGATCAGCGCCACGCCGAAGGGGCAGATGTGGAAGCCGTAGCGGATGGAGAGGCCGCCGCCTTTTGCCTTCCATTCGCCAGGTGACATCGCCTCATGGGTCACGAAAAGGTCGTGCAGGCGGCTTGGCCCGGAGAGGCCGACTTCGATCGACGTCTCGAGCAACGGCATGTCTTCCTTGCGCAGCAGCCGCTTGGCGTGGTCGAGCGTCACCGCCTGCAGGAAACCTTTCGGCGAGAGGCCAGCCCAGCGGGTGAAGGTCTTCTGCAATTGCGTCGGCGACTGGTTGAGCCTAGCGGCGATCGCCTCCAGCGACGGCTGATCGCGATAATCCTCGGTGATGAGTTCGATGACCCGACGGACGATATCATAATCAGGGCCGTCAGGCGTGATGTCGGTCTGCAGGTTCGCAATCATATCCATAGTCTTTCTCCTTGTAACAAGGAGATAATCAATAGGCGGAGCGTAAACCACCCGATTCTTGCGCGCTCGCCTATAGGCTCAGATACGCTGTTTGACCGTGGCGAGCGCGCCTTTGAAGGCCTTGGCGAAACTTTCGCGGTCGTCAGGATTGAGGAAGGAGCCGATATCCGTGCGCCGGCCCTCGCCGAAAATATGCATGGAGAGGATGCCGATCTCCTGGTGCCTTCGGACGAGGAACCGCGCCCAGAACGGGTTGAAATGATGCTCCACGATCCGCCCCGATGGGGCAACCTTGCGCACCGATACGTCCGTGCGCGACACGGTGACTTGTTCGCGCACCCGTCCGGAGCGGTAATTCAGCCAGAAGGCGCCGTAAAGAAGCGCGAAATCCAATCCGAAGAAGAAGCCGATCGGCCAGGCGCCGCTGGCGATGAAGAACATCCCGTAGAGGAAGCATACGGCGCCGGACAGAATGAGCAGCACCTTGAAGCCCCGGCGGCCGAGCGACCGGTGGGGGAAGAGCTCGGCGGCGAAAACAGGCTGCTCGTTGGAGCTGTTGGCGTTGCTTTCCATCATGACCGCTGAGTATAGAGTTTCTATGGCGAATCCGAAACTCAAATCCCTGCCGCAAGGCACGAACATGATCACCCGCCGCAATCCGGCGGCGGCGGTCAAAACCGCCTATTCGCCGGCTGAACGCGAGGAAATCTTCCGTCGCTTTTCGGTGCAGCGGCCCGAGCCGCGGGGCGAGCTGGAGCACACCAACCCTTTCACCCTTGTCGTGGCGGTGGCTCTCTCCGCCCAGGCCACCGATGCCGGTGTCAACAAGGCGACGCGGGCGCTCTTCAAGGTGGCCGATACGCCGCAGAAAATGCTCGATCTCGGCGAGGACAAGCTTCGCAATTACATCAAGACGATCGGCCTTTACCGCAACAAGGCGAAAAACGTCATCGCGCTCTCGCAAATGCTGGTCGACGACTTCGCCGGCAAGGTGCCGGAAACGCGTGAGGAACTGGTTCGCCTGCCTGGCGTCGGCCGCAAAACTGCCAATGTCGTGCTGTCCATGGCCTTTGGCCAGTCCACCATGGCCGTCGACACGCACATCTTCCGGATCGCCAATCGCATCAGGCTTGCTCCCGGCAAGACACCGGATGAAGTCGAAGCGCGATTGATGAAAGTGGTGCCGAAACACTACCTCTATCACGCCCATCACTGGCTGATCCTCCACGGGCGTTACACCTGCAAGGCACGCCGACCCGAATGCGAGTGCTGCGTCATCGCCGACATTTGCAAATCGTCGGAGAAGAGCTCGGACGTGCCGGCCCCACTCGTCGAGCTACCGCCGCAGGTGATTGGCGAGGCCGTCGAGTAAAGCAGCGATTGCCTGCTCGTAACTCCGCCGTTCGGCACCCGCTTCGATCGCCAGCGCAGCGCGGTCGAAGGCCGCCGATAGCAGCAATGCCAGAGGCTCGAGCGCAGCGCCGGCTCTCGGAAACATGGCTGCAAGTCCTGCCCGCAAGGTCGTTTCGGCATTGTCAGCATCGATCGCCTGAGTCGCCGCCAGACCAAGAACGGCGGGCGCTTCGATCAGCAGCAGCCGCGTGCGGCCCTCTGCCATCATCGCATTGAAATAGGCCGCAGCGCCCGCAGTCAGCGCGTCGCGCGGCGTATCATCGGGTGTCGAAGATGCCGCGATCGCTTCGGCAACTGCGCGCGCCTCGGCTTCGACGACCGCGCGAAACAGCGCCTTCTTATCCTCGAAATGATGATAGAGCGCTCCGCGCGTCATACCCGCCGCCGCTGCGATCTCCGGCGTCGCCGTTTCGGCATACCCCTTTTCGACGAAGAGGCGTCGTCCGGCATCGATCAGCGCCTTTTTTGTCTGTTCCGTTCTTTGGCGATTGCTGCGGCTCATTTCTCCCATTTACATACAAACAGCCTGTATGTTAAGAACAAAAAACATACAGGCTGTATGCATCCAAGGAGGAAAGGGATGAAATCGACGAGCTATTACCCTGTCATCATGACCGACGACGTCGCCGGTTCCGCCCGCTTCTATTGCGCGCATTTCGGCTTCAGGGCAGTGTTCGAGAGCAACTGGTACGTACATCTGCAGTCGGAAGAGGAGAAGCATGTCGCTCTCGCCGTTCTCGATGGCAACCACGAAACCATTCCGGCTGCGGCTCGGGGCAAAGTGTCCGGACTGCTCCTCAATTTCGAGGTTGCCGATGTCGATGCGGTCTACGCTGCTTGCCGTAGCGCAAACCTTCCGATCCTGCAGGAGATCCGCGACGAGGATTTCGGCCAGCGGCATTTTATCACCGCCGATCCGAACGGCGTGCTGATCGACATCATCAAGCCGATCCCGCCGAGCGCCGAATTCGCGGCAATGTACGAGACATCTGAATTACCTGGCTGAGCCTCAGGCGCGGAAACCGGCGTCCTTTGCGGAAATCAGCTTGTGCAGATGCACCATCATACCCGCCGCGAAGAGGGGCGTCAGCAGGTTGACCACCGGGATCGCCAGAAAGAGGGCGATCACCAGCCCGCCGAGAAAGACCGTCGGCGCATGTTTGGTGCGGAAGAGCCGTGCCTCATGAGGCGGACGGAAGCGCATGGCGGCGAATTCGAAGAATTCCCGTCCGAGCAGGTAGCCGTTCACCAGAAAGAACGCGACCAGATTGACGCCGGGAACGAACAGTAGCAACAACGCCACGATATTGCCAAGGATCACAACCCCGAGAAATTTGATCGAGCTCGCCATCGCCGGGCCGAGCGGCATTGCGGCACCCGGCGCGTCGCCGGGATAGTCACGTTTTTCGATAACGTCGGCGACATCGTCGAGGAAAAGGCCTGCGATCAGCGCCGTCACAGGCGAAAGCAGCAGCGCCAGCACGAGCGCAAGGCCGATCCCGGCGAAGATCGCGAAAACCAGCGCGAACCACCCCGCCCAGTCCGGCATCTCGGGAAAGAAGCTGGTGAGCCAGGGAAAGAGAAAGGCCATGAAGGCCCCGCGTAGCGCGAACCAGAGGCCGACGAGGACGAGAAGCGTCAGGCCGAGCACTTTCCAGAAGACCGAGCGTGTCTCCGGCGCGAACAGATTGGCGAGCGAAAGGCGTGCGGCATCAAGAATCATTTCTTCAGCGTCTCCGGTTACGCAGAAGATGTAGGAAAGGCGAATGCTACCGACAAGAGAGAATAAAATTGCATGCTTTAATAGAAACTTGTCGCAATATTAGAACGAATATAATATTATCGGACGCAGAAATACGAGCCTGAGAAGCAGCTTCCGAAAATAGTTGCAAAGACAAAGGGTCGCGTTAGCGCATCCACGGAACGCCTCTGAGGAAATACGGGGAGGCTGATGTGGAAGACTTTGTGCACAAACTCAGGCAATACGTAAAAAGCGGCACACCGGCCGAGCGTCGCATCGCGAAATATTTCTCCGAGCACCTCAACGACCTGCCGTTTGAGACGGCAGCATCTGTCGCCGACAGGCTGGACCTCTCGCCGATGACCGTTGGGCGCTTCCTGCGCGCGCTCGGCTACCAGGGTTTGGACAGCGTCAAAGTGGAAATTCGCGAGACCGTGACGACATCGCCGGCGCAATTGCAGAGCGCCATGAGCGAGCTGCATGCGGACGCCGCGGAGGGCAAGCCGCTTGCCGTGCTGGTTGCCGAGCAGATCCAGGCCCTGCATCACATCTATCATCTGACGGCGCAGCCGCTTTGGGCCGAAGCCGTCCGCCTGATCAGCACGGCCCGCGAAGTATCGATCGCCACCCATGCGCGGCTCGCAAGCCTTGCCAATCACTTCTGCCAGCGGCTGACGCAGGCCCGCGATGGCGTCCGCACGCTCGATGCCACCGACAACCGTTTTGCCGAACTCTTCGCCCGGCAGGCCGTGGACGACGCTTTGCTCGTCATCATCGATTGCCGCCGTTTCGCCAAGGCGCGGCTGCTTGCCAGAACCGCGCGGCGCTACGGCTACAAGGTCGTGCTAATTTCGCCGCAGCAAGCAGACTGGATGGCGGATCAGTCAAACGTCATGCTGTCCTTGCCGCCGGCACGCGCCCCTGATCTCGACAATCTTCCGCCGCTGATTGCGCTGCTCGATTGCCTGTCCGAATCCGTCATTCTCGAAGTCGGAGAGGAGGCAGCCCTCCGCCGCCGCCGCATGCTGGAATTTGCGACCGTCCTCGGTGAAACCGCGAACCACTAGATGTGAGCTTTCAGAACATCGCTTCCAGTTCGGCGCGGTGCCGGTGCATGGCCAGAAGACGGCGATAGTCGCGGTCGTAAAGCGCCTGTTTTGCCTTGTCTGGAAGCCGTTCGTCGCCACCCGGATACATCGCTTCGCCGGCTGCCGCCAAATTCTCGTGCAGGCCGCAGGCGACGGATGCCGCAATCGCCGTGCCGAGCAGCACCGCCTCGTTCATCTTCGGCACCACGACCTTGCAGCCGGTGGCGTCGCTATAAAGCTCCATCAGCACCGGGTTCTTCACGTGTCCGCCCGCGATATGCAGCGTATCGGGCACCTGGCCATATTCCTTCATCGTCTCCAGGATATGGCGGATCCCGAGAGCGATCGCGACTGCAGACCGCCAGTAGAGCGCGCAGAGCCCGTCGAAGGAGGTGTCGAGCGTCAGCCCGCTGATCACACCGACGGCATGCGGATCGGCAAGCGGCGAGCGATTGCCGTGAAAGTCTGGCAGCACAAAAATGCGCTCGCCGAAAGCGTTGCCCTCCTCTGCCCGCAATTCGGCGATGCGCGCGACGATCTTCTGGTGCAGCGCCGCCGTCGGCTCGCCGCCGGCCGCATGCATGCGCACGATATGGTCGAGCAGCGCACCGGTCGCAGATTGCCCCGCCTCCACCAGCCAGGACTGCGGGAAGACAACCTCATAATAAGGCCCCCACATGCCGTGGCTCGGCTTACACTCCTGCGAGAAGGCGACGATGCAGCTCGACGTGCCGGCGATCAGTGCCAGCTTAAGCTCACGTGTTACAGGATCGGCGGCATAACCGCCGAGCGCCCCGAGCGCGCCGGCATAGGCGTCGATCATTCCCGCCGAGACATGGCACTCCGTGGTCAGCCCCAGCGCCTCGGCCGCATCAGCCGTCAGCCGGCCTATACTGCCGCCGACCGGCACAGTCTCATCCGGTAGCCCGCCGCGGGCCTGAAGATCGTCGAGCCCGATCCGCTGCAGAAAATCCTGCTGCCATCCCTTTTCGAGATGGGCGAGATAGTTCCATTTTGCCGTCAGCGTGCAGCGAGAACGGGCAGTCGATCCCGTCGATTTCCAGGTCATGAAATCGGCAAGATCGAAGAAATAGCCCGTCTTTTCCCATGTCGCCGGCAGCTTCTTCTTCAACCACATCAGCTTCGGCATTTCCATTTCCGGCGACATGACGTGCCCGGAATGTTCGAGCACCCTGTGCTCCGTCGCCGTGCAGAAGTCGGCTTCCTTCAGCGCCCGATGATCGAGCCACACGATGGTGTCGAAACGCTGCTCGCCGCTGGTGGATACACTGATCTGCCGGCCTTCGACATCGCGGACGACGAGCGAACAAGTCGCGTCGAAGCCGATTGCTCCGACCGAGGCGGCGGCGATACCGGATTGGTCCATCGCCCTGCGCACCGCGGTGCAGGCGGCCGACCAGATATCTTCGGAATCGTGCTCGGCGTGGTTTTCACGCGGCCGGTTCATGACGATGGGATGTTCCGCCTTGGCCAGCAGACGGCCGCTGGCATCGAAGACGCCGGCGCGCGCGCTGCCGGTGCCGACATCCACCGCAACCACATGATCACGCATCAAATCTCGGTCCCGTCCAGCTTATGGTTGCGGACAAGGTGTATCAAATCCGGCATGGCGTCAAACACCACATCAGGCGAAAGCCGGTCGAGTTCGGCCCGGTATCCGGCGAAATTCGCATGCGATCCGCCGGTGAAGGCAAAGACCGTCATGCCCGCCGCCTTGGCGGCGGCAATTCCGGCCGGACTGTCCTCGATGACAAGGCAGGATCCCGGCTCGACATGCATCTGTCGCGCCGCGTGGAGGAAGAGATCGGGCGCCGGTTTGCCGCGCTTGACCATCGTCGCGCTGAAAATGTCGGGGAGCCTGTCGAGAAGTCCGGTGACGGACAGCGACAGCCGGATTCGCTCCATCTGGCTTGATGAAGCGACACAGCAGGGAATGCCGAGCCCGTCGATCGTCGCCGCGATGCCGTCCATCGGCTTCAGCTCGGTGCGGAACCGCGCGTAGAGATCGGTGCGGATGCGCTCGAGGAATTCTTCGCCGGCGTGAATATTGAACTCGGTTTCAAGCGTATCGATGAGGGTTGCCAGGCTGCGACCGAGAAAACGCTCATAGGCCTGGTCTTCGGTGATCGAAACGCCGAGATCGCTCATCGCCCGGACGAGTACGCTGATCGAGATCGGCTCGCTGTCGACGAGCACCCCGTCGCAATCGAAAATGACCAGCCGTGGTTCAGCATCAGCCATGAAAGACCCAACCTGACTTCAATTCAGACGCGTGATCGTGCCGCTTCGCCCGCAAAGCGGGATGGATGGCGCCAGCCGATGCCGCCATCCGCATTCCCTTACATTGCGAGCTTGTCGTCGAGATAGAGCTGCAGCGTTTCCCGCGTACCCTTTTCCCACAAGGTTTTAAGAGCATGAGCGAACCGTCTTCGGAAAAGGTCCGATTTCGCCACCTCGCCGAAAATATCATCAAAGGCAAGGAAGGCCGACGGATCGTCCTTTGCCTTCAGGGCCGCCGCGTGCAGGCGCTCGGCGCTGGCGTCGTTGAAGACGATATCCTTGCCGCTGTCGGTCTTGCCGGCGAAATAACGGCACCAGAGCGCCGAGACCAGCGCCAGGCCGATGACGTCCCTGCTCTGGCGCAGATTGTCGAGCGTCGACGGCAGGATGAACTTCGGCTGGCGGTTCGAGCCGTCCTGCGCCAGACGCGGGATGGTGTCCGCGATCTTCGGATTGAGAAGCCGATGCTCGATGAGAGCAAAATAATCCGTCAGCGAGGTATTCGGCACCGGCGGTACGATCGGAATGATCTCGTCCTTCTCAAGCTTGGCCAGGAAAGCCCGGATCAGCGGATCTTCCATCGCATCATGCACGAAATAAATGTCCATCAGCGCCGCTGGATAGGCGATCGCGGCATGTCCGCCATTCAGGATGCGGATCTTCATATGCTCGTAAGGCGTGACATCGGGAACGAAGGTGACGCCAACCTTTTCCAGGGCCGGGCGGCCAGCCGTGAACTTGTCTTCGAGCACCCACTGCTTGAATTCTTCGCAATAAACCGGCCAGTTATCCTCGATGCCGAAATTGTCCCTGAGGAAATCGATCTCCCGCTGGCCGGTCGCCGGCGTAATGCGATCGACCATCGCGTTTGGGAAGGCGACGTTAGCCCTGATCCAGTCGGCAAGGGCGGCATCCGAAAGGGCGGCTGTGCCGATCACGGCATTGGCGGTGACGACGCCGTTATGAGGAATGTTGTCGCAGGACATCACGGTGAAGGGCCCGATGCCCTTGTCCTTGCGCGCCTTCAGGCCGGCAACGATCAGACCGAAGACCGTCTTCGGAGCACCGGGATTTTGTCCGTCGGCGGCGATAGCAGGATGGGCCGGATTGAACGTGCCTGACGCATCGATGAAATAACCGCCCTCGGTGATCGTCAGCGAGACGATGCGGATCTCAGGATCGGCAAGCCTGGCGATGATGGCGGCGGGATCGCCCACCGGCAGAATATCGATCATCGGGGCGGTCACTCGCGCCGCCGTTTTGTTGTTGTCCTGCTCCACCACCGTCGTCAGGAAATCCTGCGCCGCAAGCTTCTCGCGCATGGCGGCATCCGATGGCAGAACGCCGGCACCGACAATTGCCCAGTCGTGATCGACGCCGTGGTTGAAGAGATCGTCGAGATAGATCGCCTGATGGGCGCGGTGGAAATTGCCGACGCCGAAGTGCATGATGCCGGCATTCAGCGACGCCCTCTCATAGGAAGGGATGGCGGCAGTGCGCGCCGCGTCCGAAAGCGTTGCCAGCGATAGTTTGCACGTCATGTTTCAGTCCTCTTGAAGGTCTTGCCGAGACGGCCGGGCGCCATCGCCCGGCTCGCATGCCTGCCCCCACCCGGCCGCCTGCTCAGATGGCAAGGCCGCCCTCGTTGAATTTATGAATGCGCGAACGATCCGGCGTCAGATAGACCATATCGCCCGCCTTGGCGGCGAAATCGCCGCTGCCGCGCGCCGTCACCATGCCGATCCCCTCGACATCGATATGCAGGAACGTATCGGAGCCGAGATGCTCGGCGACCACGACCCTGCCCTTCCAGTCGCCGCTCTCCATCGACAGCAGCATGTGTTCGGGGCGGATGCCGATCGTATGCGCGCCAAGCACGGCAGCATTCTGACCCTTGATGAAATTCATCTTCGGCGAACCGATGAAGCCGGCGACGAAAAGGTTGCGCGGGCGGCTGTACAGTTCGAGCGGCGAGCCGACCTGCTCGATATTGCCCCTATTGAGCACGACGATTTTGTCGGCCATGGTCATGGCCTCGACCTGGTCATGGGTGACATAGATCATCGTCGTCTTCAGCTGCTGATGCAGTTCGCTGATTTCGAGGCGCATGTTGACGCGCAGAGCGGCGTCAAGGTTCGACAGCGGCTCGTCGAACAGGAAGGCCGAAGGCTGGCGCACGATGGCGCGGCCGATCGCGACGCGCTGGCGCTGACCGCCGGAAAGCTGGCGCGGCTTTCGCTCCAGATAGTCCGTGAGATTGAGCACCCGCGCGGCATCCGTCACCTTGCGGTCGATCTCCGCCTTGTCGACGCCTGCCATCTTCAGCGGGAAGGCGATGTTGTTGCGCACGCTCATATGCGGATAGAGCGCATAGGATTGGAACACCATGGCAAGGCCACGCTCGGACGGCGCTTTTTCGGTGGCGTCCTTGCCGTCGATGACGATCTTGCCTCCGGAGACGTCCTCGAGGCCGGCGATCAGCCTGAGCAGGGTGGACTTGCCGCAGCCGGACGGACCGACGAAGACGACGAATTCGCCGTCGTTGATATCGAGATCGATCGAAGGGATGACCTTGGCTTCGCCGAAGACCTTGGAAACCTTCTGAAGGGTAATGCTGCCCATGTTTGTCTCCCTTTTCTTATTTCACTGCGCCGAAGGTCAGGCCGCGGACGAGTTGCTTCTGGCTGAACCAGCCGAGGATCAGGATCGGCGCGATCGCCATAGTCGAGGCCGCCGAAAGCTTGGCGTAGAACAGGCCTTCCGGGCTGGAATAGGAGGCGATGAAGGCCGTCAAGGGCGCTGCCTTTGAGGCGGTGAGGTTGAGCGTCCAGAACGCCTCGTTCCAGGCAAGGATGATGTTCAGAAGCAGCGTCGAGGCAATGCCGGGCACCGCCATCGGCGTCAGCACGTAGACGATCTCCTTCATCAGCGACGCTCCGTCCATGCGGGCTGCTTCCAGGATCTCGCCGGGGATTTCCTTGAAGTAGGTGTAGAGCATCCAGACGATGATTGGCAGGTTGATCAGCGTCAGCACGATCACCAGCCCGGTGCGCGTGTCGAGCAGACCAGAATTGCGGAACATCAGATAGATGGGGATGAGCGCGCCGACGGGCGGCATCATCTTGGTCGAGAGCATCCACATCAGCACGTCCTTGGTCCGCTTGGTGGGCGCGAAAGCCATCGCCCAGGCGGCCGGAATGGCGATGACCAGCCCGATCAGCGTCGAGCCGAAGGAAATGACCACCGAGTTCATGAAGTGGCTGAGATAGTTCGACCGGCTCTGCACTTCCGCATAGTTTTCCGTCGTCCAGTGGAAGAACAGGAACTGCGGCGGCGAGGCAATGGCATCGGCTTCCGATTTGAAGCTGGTCAGGAACGTCCAGAGGATTGGAAAGAAGATCAGGATGCCGAGCGTCCAGGCAATCGCGGTCATGATGACCTTGCGCTGAGTTGTGACTTTTCTGGCCATCTCAAGCCTCCAGATTCTTGCCGACGAGGCGGACGAGGAAGATCGCGACGATGTTGGCAAGCACGACCGCGACAATGCCGCCTGCCGAAGCGCCGCCGATATCGAACTGCAGGAGTGCCTGCGCATAGACGAGATAGGTGAGATTGGTGCTGTCGGTGCCCGGCCCGCCATTGGTGGTGACGAGGATTTCGGCGAAGACCGAAAGCAGGAAGATCGTCTGGATCAGGATCACCACGGTGATGGCGCGCGCCATGTGCGGCAGGATGATATAGATGAATTTCGAGATTGCTCCGGCGCCGTCCATTTCGGCGGCCTCCTTCTGCTCTTCGTCGAGCGACTGCAGCGCCGTCAACAGAATGAGGGTGGCAAAGGGCAGCCACTGCCAGGCGACGATGAGGATGACGGACAACAGAGGCGCATTCGCCAGCCAGTCGATCGGCTGCAGGCCGAGCGCCTTCGCCAGATGCGCAAACAGACCGTTGACCGGGTTCATGAACATGTTCTTCCAGACGAGTGCCGCCACTGTCGGCATAACGAAGAACGGCGCGATGACGAGGATGCGCACGATGCCCTGGCCGTACATCGGCTGGTCGAGCAACAGCGCAAAGGCAATTCCGCCGACGACGGTAACGACGAGAACGCCGGCGACAAGCAGCAGCGTATTGATCAGCGCGGCGATGAAGGCCGGATCGGACAGGAAATATTCGTAGTTCAGCAGGCCGACAAAGCTCTCCATGCCGGGGCTGAGCAGATTGTAGTTCAGCAGCGAGAAGTAGATCGTCATCGCGAGCGGAACGATCATCCACGCAAAGAGGAACAGCACGGAGGGCGCAATCATCAGGCGCGCCGCGGAGCGAGTATGTGTTGTTGCCATGGCAATCACCGATCTGATCTGAAGCAGGGAGCGGCCGCAAGGCAGCTTTAATCTGGAAAGAGGCCGCCGATGCGGTTCGGGCAATCGGCGGCCCAGAGGGGCGGATTGTCAAGGATCCGCCTCTTCTCAGGAGGTTTTATTTAATGTAGCCGGCTTTGGTCATTTCGCGGGTTGCCAGCTGCTGTGCGCTCTTCAACGCCTGATCGACCGAAATCTGGCCGGCAAGGGCTGCCGAGAACTGCTGGCCCACCGCCGTGCCGATGCCCTGGAATTCCGGGATCGCCACGAACTGGACGCCGACATAGGGGACCGGCTTGACGGTCGGCTTGGTCGGGTCGGCCGAGTTGATCGAATCGAGCGTCATCTTGGCGAAGGGGGCAGCCTTCTGATACTCCGCATTCGCATAAAGCGAGGTGCGGGTGCCGGGAGGTGCATTCAGCCAGCCTTCCTTCTCGGCAACAAGGTTGGTGTAGTCCTTGCTCGTTGCCCAGGCGACGAATTTCTCGGCGGCTTCGACCTTCTGCGAGCCTGCCGGAATAGCGAGGTTCCAGGCCCAGAGCCAGTTGCCGCGCTTGCCGAGGCCCTTGTCCGGAGCGAGCGCGAAGCTGACCTTGTCGGCGACCTGCGACTGCTTCGGATCGGAGACGAAGGACGCGGCGACCGTTGCATCGATCCACATCCCGCACTTGCCGGTCTGGAACAGCGCCAGGTTCTCGTTGAAACCGTTGGAGGAGGCGCCCGGAGGGCCGGCTTCCTTCATCAGGTTGACGTAGAAGGTCAGCGTGTCCTTCCACTCGGGCTGATCGAACTGCGGCTTCCACTTCTCATCGAACCAGCGCGCCCCGAAGGAGTTCGACATCGCCGTCAGGAAGGCCATGTTTTCGCCCCAACCGGCTTTGCCGCGCAGGCAGATGCCGTAGATTTCCTTGTCCTTGTTGGTGATCTTCTTCGCAGCGTCTGCGATGAAGTCCCAGGTCGGCGCATCGGGCATCTTCAGACCGGCGGCGTCGAAAAGATCCTTGCGGTACATGACCATCGAGCTTTCGCCATAGAACGGCGCTGCATAGAGCTTGCCGTCCATGCTGATGCCGCTGCGGATGGCCGGCAGCAGGTCGTTGACGTCATAGGCGTCGCCGAGGTTGTCGAGCGGCAGCAGCCAGCCCTGCTTCGCCCAGATCGGAACTTCATAGGTGCCGATCGTCAGAACGTCGTACTGGCCGCCCTTGGTCGCGATGTCGGTCGTGACCTTCTGGCGCAGCACGTTTTCTTCGAGGGTGACCCATTCAAGGTCGATGCCGGGATTCTTCGCCTTGAAATCATCCGTCAGCTTCTGCATCCGGATCATGTCGCCGTTGTTCACGGTCGCGATTGTCAGCGTTTCGGCCGAAGCCATGCTGGCAAACGCCAATGCTGAGCAGGCGCCCAGCAGGAAAGTTCTCAATGTCATATCTTCCTCCCAGAAGACGAGATGTGAGCATTCGCTTTGCTCATGAGCAATTACTCACCACTCGACGAAAAATGTCAATCGGCAATCGTTGCTGCGATGCCGAAGACAAAGGTCTTCCCTTTGATTTGATTGAGATATTTTTTGCTCAGCTTTTGAGCAAAAATTCGGCCGTCTCTTCGTCGGTGATCAGAGCGTTAATCTGATGGCCGACAACGGCCGCTCTGATCGCCTTGAATTTGCGCTTGCCTTTGGCGAGCCCGATGACCATCGATGCCTCGCGGGATGGGATCGGCGCCGAGGCGACGCGCTCGTTGATCGGGTTGTCGAGCAGCTTGCCGTCGACATCGAAGATCCAGCCGCAGATTTCACCGACGGCGCCCCCGCGCATCAGTTCCATCATCTCGTCCTTTTCCAGAAAGCCGTCGACGCAGAGCGGCCCGTCGATGCCGAGCTCGCCGATGCCGACGAAGGTGACGTCGGCCTGCGCGCTCATGTCGAGCGTCGAGCGCACCAGTTGCTGGCCATGCAGCAGCTCCCGTTCTTCGGCCGAGGTGACGAGCACCGGCAGCGGCATCGGATAGTGCCGCGCCTTCACCGCATCCGCCATGCTGAAGATGACGTTGTAATAGGCGGCCGAACCGTCCGGCGCGATATTGCCGGTCAACGAGACGATCCGGTGATTGGGACATTCGATCGCCGGAAGCTGGTCGACCGCCGCCTTCAGCGTGCGGCCGGTGCCGACCGCCAGCACGATCGGTTCCGGCCGCTTCAGCCAGCGCTCGATCTCGGCCGCACCCGCCTCGGCGATGCCGACGGTGGTCGATGAGGAACCCGCGTCGCTCGGCACCACCTCCACATGTTTCAGCCCGAATTTTCGCCGCAGCTGGTTGGCAAGCTCGAGGCAGGCGGCGATCGGATGGTCGAGCCGCACTTTGATCAGACGCTCGGCGACCGCAAGCGAGACCAGCCGCTGCGCCGATTGCCGTGAAATGCCCATCGCGGCGGCGATTTCATCCTGCGTGCGTCCGGCGACGTAATAAAGCCAGCCGGCACGGGCTGCATCGTCGAGCCGTGCAGGGGTCTCTGATCTTTTTGCCATCTACTGCCTACCGCGCAAAATGAGCCGGCTTGCCGCCGCCGGCTTGATGTGAGTCTCTATGCGCCAGATCAAAACAAAATTCCCGAAAATGTCGAGCCTGTTGACGCCACCGCTCAGGCAAACCATTGCATGACGAAATAAATCGACGCCTTTGCGAGACCGTAGATCACGCTGCCGGCAATGACGAGCGACACAGTCGTCATGATAAAGCCGATGAGCGCGAAGAGCCCGTCACGCCCCATGATGCCGAAAGCGAAGACCGAGATGGTGATCGCCGGCAGGATGTTGCCGAGCGGAACCGGCAGAACCAGCACGATCGAAAGCAGCAGACAGGCAGGGCCGGCGAAATATTCCGCCGGCGGCTCGGCGAAGATCGCAAGCCGCGGCTTCAGCATGCGCTCCGCCCAGGCGAGCCAGCGGTGGATGCGGCCGACGATGGTCTCGAAGTCTTCCCGCCGCATCGACCGGTTTGCGATCGCCTTCGGCAGCCAGGGCTTCAGCCCGAAGGTCAATTGCACCGCCAGGAGAACCAGCGGCGCGCCCAGCACTGCCGAGGTGCCGGGCGGGGTGGGAAAGGCGTTCGGCAGCGCGAAGATCAGCATCAGAGCACTGATCGCCCTGTCACCCATCGTCTCGAACAGATCGCCGATCGAGATCCACTGCCGGCTTCGGTCGCCTGCCAGCTGCCGCAGGACCGCTGAGAGGCGGCGGCCTTTGGGACGTGGCGGACGGGGTCTTCTGCGTCTATTGGAATCGGCGTTTTCGATGGTCATGATACCGGTAGATGATGGAGGTGCGGATTGCGATTTTGGCCGCGCAATATGCCAATTGAATGACTTAAGGGACAGGAAATCAATGAAAGACCTGTCGGCGGCGATTCACGTTCGACCGTCGCTCCTTTGCGCCGCAAGCGCATGGCAGGCAGATGCATGAAGGCTTGAAATTCCCGGCCAACAGTGCGAGCAGACGCTGAAGGCCAGAGAAACGGCAGGCAGGCAATGATTATTTCATTCGACATCGGCGGCTCCGCCATCAAGGGCGGCATCGCCCGCTCCGAGACAGACGTCGTCCCCCTCGGCCGCCGTCCGACGCCGAAGGAGGATTTTGCCGCTTTCGTCGAGACCCTGTGCAGCATTATCGCCGAGACCGGCGAACAGCCGAGCCGCATTGCCCTGTCGATCGCTGGCGTCGTCGATCCCGATACCCAGCGCCTGACCTGCGCCAACATTCCCTGCATCCACGACCGCACGCTCGCAGCCGACCTAGAAGCCGAACTCGCCCTGCCTGTTTTGATCGCCAATGACGCCGACTGTTTCGCCATGGCTGAAGCCGGTCTCGGAGCCGGCCGCGGCCACCGTATCGTCTTCGGCGCCATTCTCGGCACCGGTGTCGGTGGCGGCCTGGTCGCCGATGGGCGCCTCGTCAACGAGGCCGGAGGTTTTGCCGGCGAATGGGGTCATGGACCGATCATCGCATCGGCGGCCGGCCATCCTCCCGTCGCCATTCCCGCCTATGCCTGCGGCTGCGGCCAGAAGGGCTGTGTCGACACCGTTGGCGGCGCGCGCGGCCTGGAGCGCCTGCACAAGACGCTGCATGATCTCGACCTTGCGAGCGAAGAAATCATCGATCAGTGGCGGCGCGGCGAGGAGAAGGCAACCCGCACCATCGACGTCTATGTCGATCTCGTCGCCTCGCCGCTCGCCCTGACGATCAACATCACCGGCGCGACCATCGTGCCGGTCGGCGGCGGGCTTTCCAATGTCGAGCCGCTGCTGGCCAAGCTCGACCGGGCGGTGCGCACCCGCACCCTGCGCAAGTTCGACCGTCCGCTGGTGGTGCCGAGCGAATGCCGCATCGAGCCAGGCCTGATCGGCGCAGCGCTGCTGGGACTGAAAGCCGATGCCGCTGCATCCTAAAGCACCGGCCACATCCGTACGATCGCTGCGAACCGGTCCCAGTCCTTGCGTTCCAGGGGCGTCCAGGCGGCTTCGGCGACGGCCGAAAGGCGCGGGAAGACCAGCCGGTTGAAATAGGCGCCAGAGAGGAAGTTTTCAGTCCAGATGCAGGCTTGGACGCCGCGCATCTTCTCGCGTAGCGTATCCGGCAACTCGCCCTCGGCCTCGTAAGCATAGCTATGTTCCGGTGGCGCATGGCCCGCCCAGCTCGCACCGGGCTCGGACCAGGCTTCCGCCTGCGCCATGTCGAGATAATAGGCTTGGCCCGGCGTCATCACCACATCGTAGCCTTGCTGCGCCAGCTCGATGCCGACAGCGTGCTTTTCCCAGGCCATCAGCAAAGTACCGTCGCGATCGACGCCGCCGCCATGTGAGACTTCGTTCCAGCCAGCGAGCTTCCTGCCGCGCTCCGACAACATGGCCTTAATCCGTTTCAGGAAATAGGATTGCAGCTCCGCGGTGCCGGCAATTTTCTCCCGTTCCATCAGCGCCTTGCAAAGCGGCGAGGAAAGCCAGGCGCCGCTTGCGACCTCGTCGCCGCCGATATGAATATGTTCGCCGGGAAACAGCGTGACCATCTCGTCGAACACCTTGCCGAGAAATTCATAGGTGAATTCGATCGCCGGGTTGAGGGCATTGTTGGAATAACCCTGCACGGCGCGGTAGCTGTCCGGCGCCTCCTGCCCGTCGACGAGGCCGGGCAATGACAACAGCGTCGCGGTGCTATGGCCGGGAACATCGATTTCCGGCACCACCTCGACATGCAGAGAGGCGGCATGCGCGACGATCCGCCTGACATCCTCCTGCGAGTAATGGCCGTAGCGCGGTTTCGCCCCGTCACCAAGCTGCGGCACGAGCACCTCGTCCGGGCCATGCCGCGCGCCGATCTCCGTAAGCTGGGGATAGGCCTTGATCTCCAGCCGCCAGGCTTCGTCGTCGGTCAGGTGCCAATGGAAGACGTTGAGCTTGTTCCAGGCGAGGATATCGATTAGCCGCATGACGTCAGCCACCGGATAGAACTGTCTGGCCACGTCGAGATGGCAGCCGCGCCAGTCATAACGCGGCTGGTCGGCGATCGTGCCGAAATTCGGAAATCTGAAGCTCTCCCGATCGGCACGCGCGCCGTGCATGAGTTGCGCCAGACTGATCAGGCCACTGTGTCGACCCGTCGCATCCGCGCTGGAGAGCACGACCTCATGCGTGGTAAATCGTATTTCATAGGCGAACGCAGCGATCGATGATTCGGTAACGAAACGAATAGCGCGCCCGCCCTTTACGCCGCAGAGCGAGAACGGCACGTTTTTGGCCGGATAGAGCCGCTGGTAAAGCGAAAGAACCAGGGACAACGCCTTGACCGCGTCGGGTCGCGTGCTCTCGGCCGGATAAAGGACGACCGGCAGTTCCCCCGCCTTCAGCGCGAGCGCCAGCGGCCAGGGCAGCAGCGAATACGGTTCCTCCACCCGGCCCGGCGGCAGAAGCGGCGGCGCAATGCCGCCATCCCGGCCTTCGAGAAGGAGATCGCCGAAACCGACAGGAACATGGCGCCCGTCGCCAAGTGTCAGATAGGCCGATTTGACCCCTGATGTCACATGTTTCGGTTCTCGGGTCAGCCCCTCGACGGTGAACCGCCAGTGGCCGCCCGGCGGCACGCTCAGTCCCTCGGGCGGGCTGAATTCATGGAAATGCGCGAGCTGTCGCTCCAGGCTGCCGCCATCGCAGACATATTTGTCGGCAACCCGCGTCTCCGACGTATAGGCGAGCGAGAAGCCGGAGAGAGGCTCGGCTGAAAGATTGAAGAGAGTGAAGATCAAGCGCCCGAAACTGCCTTCGACCGGGTGCCAGCTTGTTTCCAGACGATAATCGGCCATGGTCGCGCCTCCCCTGTCAATGGACGGCCGGGATTACGGCTCGCGCCCCGGCATGCTTTCAAAAGCTTAGCTTTTTCGAGACGGCAATGGAATCGGCGCGAGTCGAGACGAAGCGGGCAGTGATGAGAACCGTGAGAGTGTGACCTGCAAGGAAAACGGCGCGGCTTTCGCCGCGCCGTCCTCACTCGGCTGCCAACGCCGGCGGATGTCTGTCATCCGCCTCTTCCTGGATGGCGTCGGCATCCCGGCCTGGCTCGTCCTTTGCCTTCGGCTCGCGGCCGAAGAAAAGAGCGTAACCGGCCGGCAGAACCAGAATGGTGAGCACTGTCGCGACCAGGATGCCGCCCATCATGGCGAAGGCGAGCGGACCCCAGAAGACGCCGCGCGAGATCGGGATCAGCGCCAGCACAGCCGTCAGCGCCGTCAGCATGATCGGCCGGAAACGACGCACGGCAGCCCCGACGATCGCCTCCTGCCGGTGCATGCCGGCCTTGATATCCTGGTCGATCTGGTCGACCAGGATGATCGAGTTGCGCATGATGATGCCGAGCAGCGCAATGACGCCCAGGATCGCCACGAAGCCGAAGGGCGCGCCGCTGATCAGCAGGGCGGCCGCAGCCCCGATGATGCCGAGCGGACCGGTGGCAAGCACCAGCATCGCCTTGCCGAAATGCTGCAGCTGCACCATCAGCAGCACGATGATGACGGCAAGCATGATCGGCGCCTTTGCGGCGATCGACATCTGGCTTTCCGCCGCATCCTCGGCGCCGCCCTGGATCTCGACGTTGTAACCGGCCGGCAGGCTGTCGCGCAGGTCCTTCATGTCGGCATACATCTTCATGACGACGTCGTTCGGCTGCACGCCATCCGGCAGCGTCGCGCGCACCGTGATCGTCGGCAGCCGGTCGCGCCGCCATTCGATGCCCTGCTCCATGACGGGCACGACCTTGGCGACCTGCGAGACTGGCACGAAGCCACCGAAATCGGTCGGGACATAGACGGAATTCACCGCCGACAGCAGCGAGCGGCTGGCGTCCGGCTCGCGGGCGACGATCGAGACCGTCTCCTCGCCATCACGGAAATCATCGAGCGGCGCCCCGGACATGGCGGTCTGCAGCATCTGGCGCACGCGCTGCGAGGTCACGCCCAGCGCCCGGGCACGATCCTGGTCGATCACCAGCTTCATCGCCGGCACCGGTTCCAGCCAGTCGTCGTGAATGGCGCCGAGCATCGGATTGGCCGTAAAGCGCGCCTTCACCTGATCGGCGATCGCTCGCACTTCCTGACGATCAGGCCCCATGATGCGCATCTGCACCGGCCAGCCGGTGGGCGGGCCGAGGAAGAGGCGGTCGACCTTGCCGCGGATCGATGGGAAGTCTTCGGCAAGAATGGTGCGCAGCTTGACGATCAAGCGTTCGCGCGCCGGCTCGTCCTTCGCCATGACCAGCAGCTGGGCGAAATTCGGATTGCGCAACTGCTGATCGAGCGGCAGGAAGAAGCGCGGTGCGCCTTCGCCGATATAGGTGGCGATGAACCGCTTGTCGGGATCATCCATCATCTTCGCTTCGAGCGCCTTTGCCTGCACCTCGACTTCTTTGATGCTGGTGCCCTCGGGCAGCCACAGATCGACGAGAATCTCAGGCCGCGACGACTGCGGGAAGAAATTCTGCGGAATGAACTGGAATGCCCAGAGGCTGGTGACGAAGGTGCCGAGCGTCAACAGCAGCACGATCACCCGATGGCGAACCGCCCAGCCGACCGTGCCGCGCAGTCGGCGGTAGAAGCTCGTGTCGAAAGCATCGCGGTGCTCGCCGGCGTGATGGCGCTGCTTGAGGATCATGTAGCCGAGCCATGGCGTGAAATAGACCGCGACGAACCACGAGGTAACAAGCGCGATGCCGACGACATAAAACAGCGAACGCACATATTCGCCGGCCGTCGATGCGGCGAAACCGACGGGAATGAAGCCGGCCGTCGTGATCAACGTACCGGTCAGCATCGGGAAGGCCGTCGAGGAATAGGCAAAGCTTGCCGCCTCGAGTTTGACCAGCCCCTCCTCCAGCTTTCGCTCCATCATTTCGACGACAATCATCGCATCGTCGACGAGCAGGCCGAGCGCGATGATCAGCGCGCCGAGCGAGATGCGCTGCAGGTCGATGCCGAGTTCGTACATCAGTGCGAAAGTGGCGGCGAGCACCAGCGGAATGGCGATGGCGATGACGAGGCCGGAGCGCCAGCCGATCGACAGGAACGAGACGACGAGCACGATGACAAGCGCTTCGCCGAGCGCATGCATGAATTCGCTGACCGCGTCCGTCACGACGTCGGGCTGGTTGGCGATCTGGTCGACCGCGACGCCGTAAGGCAGAGCTTCCTCGAAGCGCTGATAGGTCGCCTCCACGCCCTTGCCGACATCGGTGACGTTGAAGCCCTTGGCCATGACGACGCCGACCTGAACGCTGTCATGGCCATTGAACCGGTATTTGCGCTGGTAGGGATCCTCGAGCCCGGAACTGACGGTGGCGATATCGCCGAGGCGGGTCACCTGGCCGCCTGCGCGAAGGCGCAGCTCGCGGATATCGGCCACCTTCTTCATGTCGCCTTCGACTGAAATGCGCACCGAGCGCAGACCGGTATCGACCGAGCCTGCCGGATCGACATTGTTCTGGCCCTTGATGGCGTTCTGCAGGTCGAGGACCGTCAGGCCGCGCTCGGCAAGCGCCTTGGACGAAACGTCGATATAGATCTTCTCAGGCTGGTCGCCGATGATGACGGCCTTCTCGACGCCCGGTGTCGTCAGCAGCATGTCGCGCGCCTGGATCGCGAATTTCTTCAGTTCCGGATAGGAATAACCCTCGCCGCTGATCGAATGCAGCGTGATGAAGGTATCGCCGAACTCGTCGTTGAAATAGGGACCGAGCAGGCCCTGCGGCAGTTCGCTGGAAATGTCGCCGACCTTCTTGCGCACCTGGTAGAAGGCATCCGCCACCTCCTGTGAATTGGTGTCGCCCTTGACCTGCAGGGTGATGATCGCACTGCCCGCCCGCGTATAGGACTTGACCCAGTCGATATGCGGCGTCTCCTGCAGCTTGCGTTCGATCTTGTTGACGACCTGATCTTCCATTTCCTGAATGGAAGCGCCCGGCCAGATTGCCTGCACGACCATGACGCGGAAAGTGAATTCCGGATCTTCGCGCTGGCCCATGCGCATCAGGCCGAGCACGCCGGTGATGATGATCAGCCCGAAGAGGAAGCGGGCGATGCTTGGATGCCCGATCGCCCAGCGCGACAGATTGAAGGGCCGCTTTTCGGTGTTGGCGTCCATGGTCATGTTTCCTTTGGAGCATGATGCCGAAAAGTGTCAGCGGTTTTCGGGAACATCATGCTCAAATTGCTTTAATTGCGCGATCAACGCACGGTCTGGTCGGTATCGGCCGAGGCCGATTGCTGCTCCGGCACCTTCACCTTCAGGTTCTCACTCATGAACTGGGTGCCGGCGGCAACGACGAGATCGCCGCTATCGAGGCCCTCGGTCACATGCACGCCATCGCCGGTGAAATCGGCGACCTTGATATCGCGGCCATGTACCGTCGCCGTGTCGCGGTCGACCGTCCAGACCATTTGCTTGCCGTGCTTCTCGGCCAGCGCGGTAAGCGGGATCGAGACATAGCTGTTATCGTTGTTGACGTCGGTTTCGATCGTCGCGGTCATGCCGAGCAACACGCGAGGATCGTTCGGCAGGCTCACGCGAACGGCAAAGGTGCGCGACTGCTGGTCGGCGCTGCCGGAAACCTCCCGCACCTTGCCGTCGAGCACCAGCTTGTCATCCGCCCAGAAGCGGGCCTTGACCGTCTTGCCGGGCTTGAATTCGGCAATGTCGTTTTCCGGAACCGCGATCTGCACTTCCTTCTCGCCTTCGACGGCAACGGTGACGACGGGGCTGCCGGAGCCGACGACCTGGCCGATATCGGCATTGATCGATGTCACGATGCCATTCTGCCCCGCCTTGAGATCGGTATAGCTCACCTGATTCTTCGCCTGGCCCAGCGCCGCGAGCGCTGCATCGCGCTGCGAGATCGCCTGATCATGGCTGAGCGCGGCCTGCTCGAGCTGCGACTTCGGGGCGACGCTCTTGTCGAACAGCTGCTCGGCGCGCTTGTTGGCGAGATCGGCGGTTTCGACGCCCCTTTCGGCCGCGGCGAGATTGGCCTCTGCCGTCTTGACCGCGAGCTGGTAGTCCGTGGCGTCGACGCGGGCGAGAACGTCGCCGGGCGTCACCCGGTCACCAATATCGACGAGACGCTCCGTGATCTTGCCCGCCACCCGGAAGCCGAGGTTCATTTCCGTCCGCGCCTTGACCGACCCCGAATAATCGAGCTTGCGGGTATCGTCGGCCTTGGCGATCTCCACGACCTTCACCGGCCGGATGACTTCCTTGACCTCAGCTTTTTCTTCCGAGCAGGCGGAAACGCCGATCCCGACGGCGCCGACGAGCGCGAGGCTCGCGACGGACGGCATGCGATTGCTGAGGATCTTGAGCGAAAACATCTTCCGCACTCCTGGAATGTTTCGGGGGATCGACGGCGGCTGCCGTCGGTTATTTCTTGAGCGCCCTGATGACGTAGTCGATCAGTTCGTCGACGCTTGCGCGGTTGGTTTTCGCAAGACATTGCGCCACCATCTGCGGATGACAGAGATTGATCGTCGCCGCGCCGAAACACCGTGAGGCGACGACCGGGTCCTGCTCGGCGAACTCGCCGGCTGCGATGCCTTCGGCGATGATCTCGGCGATGAGATCATGGACGCGATCGATATGTTTCTCGATGACATGCCAGTCGCGCTCGATCGCGACCACGATCATCTCATGCACCTTCATCTCGTCGAGCATCGTATCCATAGTCCATTGATACTGGGTCTCGACATAAAGGCGCAGGCGTTCGCTGGCGCTGAGCGGCTGGTGGCGGATGTCGTAGGCGAGCTGATAGCAGGTGGCGAGCATGCGTCCGCAGAGCGCCTGATGGATCTCCACCTTCGAAGCGAAGAAACGATAAATATTGGCCGGCGACATGCCGAGATCGCGAGCGATGTCGGCCACCGTCGTCTTGCTGTAGCCGTAGTGGCGGAACAGCCGCTCGGCCGCGTCGAGAATGCGCGTGACATTCTCCTGCCGCGTGACGTCGAGCGTATTTTCCGCGATGTCGTTCATGAGTTTTGGTACCTCGAGTTACGACTGACGATTTTCGAATTTCGTCAGTCGTAAAATATCATGCGTCATTTGTCAATGCCGCCTGCGTGGCGCGAGCGGCTGAGCGTGATGAATTTCGAAACGATGTGACGATGAGCGTCGGCCACAATTGGAAAGTGCCGCGACGTCAGACGCGCGGCACTTCCTCGGCGGCAGCAAATAATCAGGCGAGCTTGACGTCGAGCGTGATCGGAACGGCGGCGAGCGCCTTGGAAATCGGGCAGCCGGCTTTCGCCTTGTTGGCGAGTTCGGTGAAGGTCGCCTCGTCGGCACCGGGAATGCGGCCGGAAAGTGAGAGATGGATGGCAGTGACGGCGAAGCCACCCTCGACGCTTTCGAGCGTCACCTTGGCCGAGGTTTCCATATGCTCGGCGGTGAAACCGGCTTCGCCGAGGATGAGCGACAGCGCCATGGTGAAGCAGCCGGCATGGGCAGCACCAATCAGCTCTTCCGGGTTGGTGCCGGGAATGCCTTCGAAGCGGCTGGCAAAGCCGTAGGGATAGTCCGTCAGGGCGCCGCTCTGGGTCGAGATCAGGCCCTTGCCGTCCTTGAGGCCGCCGCTCCAATGAGCCGAAGCCGTGCGATTGATCTGCATGCCGTCCTCCTGTTTCGATGGTTTTGAGGAAGCGGCAGGGCGCCGCTCCATGCCTGAGGGAGATGGATAGGCTCCCGCCGGACAATATAACGCTCTATCCTGAGAAGACGACAGGCTCGTAAAAATCGGCGGAATAGAAAGCCTTTCAGGCGGGATGCTGCTGCACGCTGAGACCGCCGTCGATCGTCAGGCAGGTGGCGTTCATGAACGGGCATTCGTCGGAGATCATGAACACTGCCGCCATAGCGATCTCTTCCGGAGTTGCGATCCGCCCGGCCGGATGCAGCTCCATTGTCTCGGCCTTGGCGGCCTCCGGATCGGGGAAGCTGTTCCAGTAGTCGATCACCTTCTGCGTCGAGACATAGCCCGGCGCCAGCGCGTTGACCCGGATATTGCGGGGCGCGTACTCCAGGCCCAGGGATTTCGTCATGCCGAGCAGCGCATGTTTCGCCAGCGGATAGGGAAACGTGTGCGGAATGATCGTGAAGGCGTGCGTGGAGGCGATGTTGAGGATGACGCCGCCGCCGCGCTCGATAAACCCGGGCAGCACCGCCTTGCAGCAATTCCAGGCTCCCTTCAGATTGATATCGAAGCAGCGGCTCCACTCCTCGTCGGTCGTGTGGAGCGGTTCGGCAAAGACATTGACGCCGGCATTGTTGACGAGCCCATTCAATGGGCCGATCTCGTCGTTCGCCTGAGCAACCGCTCTCGTGATCGTTCCGGCATCGGTAATATCGGCCGGCAGATAACCAACCTGGCCGCCTGTGCTTGCAAGCACTCCCGCTACCTGCGCCAGCAGCGCTCCATCGCGATCGACGAGATAAACCGCAGCATTTTCCCTGAGGAAAGCCTTGGCGATCGCAAGGCCGATGCCCTGCGCAGCGCCGGTGATCAGAATATTTTTGCCCTGCAGGCGATCGCCCATCTATCTTCCCTCCGGCTGACCCGGCAGCGCCGACAGATCGATCGTGACCCTGCCTGAAAGAACCTCGCCTGGCTCAAGAGGCTTGAGCCCTCCGAAATCCGGCAGATGATGCCCATTCGGCAGGTGACTCATCGGTTCCAGGCAGAAGAAATCTGTCCGGTCGAGCCGCAGGTACAGCATGAAGCGATTGAGTGCACCATCGGCTTCCAGCGCCGCCTGGATTCCAAGTTCCGGCCAGGTGATGGCTGCCCGTCCATTCCATCCTTCGAAAGCGTTGTTCATCCACTGCTGCGGCAACACCGCACCGGACGTGAAATTGAATTCAGCGGGTACCGGGCCGGGTGCATCAGGGAGATGGTCCGACCGTTCGCTCCAGAAGCGGTCGGCTGCGATGGTCAACCGTGTTTCCGGCGTCCGTGTGAAGAAGGGATGCTGCCCCAGCCCGAAGGGCAGGACCGCCTCTCCCCTGTTCTCCACCGAAAGCGTCAGCGCCAGCCGATTGCCGCTGAGACGGATCTCTTGCCGACTAAGATAGGCATAGGGCGAGACCCGGTCGGCATCACGCGAAAAGCAGAGCTGCGCGTGCTTGGAACTCGATTCTTCCACCTGCCATGGGCTGATCCAGCCATCGCCATGCAGGTAGAGCGGGTCGTGGCAATTTCGCTGGAAGGCATAGTCGCATCCGCCGAAGGACATGGCATTGCCTTCCACGCGATTGCCGAACGGGACCAGAGGAAAACTCGCAAAGGTCCCATCCGGGCCACCTGTCGAAACGAGGAAAGGCTTGCCCCGGAATGTTGCGGCAGTGACGGCCGCGCCCTGGCGGCTGATCCTCACGGAGAGATCGCCGTGGCTCAGATCGATGCTGTCCCCGCCATGCCCTTTGCTCATCCGCGCCGCCCCGTTGCCGAAGACCTGAGATTGTCGAGCAGCACGGCGATCAGCAGGATCAGCCCGCGCACGACATACTGATAGAATGCCTGAATATTCAGGAGGTTCATAACGTTTTCGGCAATGCCCATGATCAGCACCCCGACGATAACACCGCTCATTGTCGCCCGGCCGCCGGCGAGCGAAACGCCGCCGAGGACGCAGGCCGAGATCACCGAGAGCTCGAGCCCCGTCGCCGCGTTCGGCTGGCCGGAAGTGATGCGCGAAGCAAGCAGAATGCCGGCAATTCCGCAGACGAGACCCTGCAGTGCAAAGATCCAGACGCGCATGGTGACGACATTGACGCCGGCAAGCCGCGACGCCTCGGGATTGCCGCCGATCGCCAGCGTGTTCTTTCCGAAAACGGTGCGGTTGAGCACGAAGCCGAAGAGGAGGAAAAGGATCAGCATGATCCAGATCGGCATCGGCACGGTCAGGAATCGCGATAGCGCAAGCTGGTAGAAAGCCGGATCGTTGATGCCGACGGCGCGGCCGTCCGAGGCGATCAGCGCCAGCCCGCGCACGATCTGCATGGTCGCAAGCGTCGTGATCAGCGCATTGATGCGGAACCGGGCGATGACGATGCCGTTGACGAAACCGACGACGGCGCCGCAGAGCAGGGCGGCCAAGAGCCCTACGGGAATGGAGCCCGTCGCGTTCGAGACCATTACTGCGGCCATGCCGGAGAAAGCGACGATCGATCCCACCGAAAGATCGAAATCGCGGGAGGCTAGGCAGAACATCATCGTGCAGGCGACGATGCCGATCGTGACGACCGATTGCAGCAGCCCCAGCATATTTCGCTCGGTCAGGAAATTCGGAACGAAGAGCGAGACGATCACGAAGGCGGCGGCGAAGATCACCACCAGTCCCTGTTCGCCGAGAAGGATTTTTTTCAACGAAGTCATCGTCCGTGTTCCCAGTCTTAAATGATGCCTGCGGCGTTCTTGTCGGGGAGTGCCGCCGTCAGGATGCTGCGCTCGTCGAAATCCGGGCGGGCAACATTGGCCGCCACCCTGCCCTGACACATCACCATGATGCGATCGGAGATGCCCATGACCTCGGGCAGCTCGCTTGAGATCACGACGATCGCCATGCCGCCGGCCGCCAGCTCATAAAGGATTTCATAGATTTCCGACTTCGCCCCGACATCGATGCCGCGCGTCGGTTCGTCGATCACGAGAACCTTGATACCCTGCTCGGAGAGCCAGCGGCCAAGGATGACTTTCTGCTGGTTGCCACCGGACAAGTTGATGATGTCCTGCTTGCGCGACGGCGTGCGCACCCGCAGCCGGGCGATGAACTGATCGGCCAGCGCCGCCTCCTTCTTCGGGTTCAATATGCCGAAGGGCGAGAAATGCCGGCGCGACGAGATCGCGATATTCTCTTCGATCGATCGGCCCTGGACGATGCCGTCGAACTTGCGGTCCTCCGGGCAGAGCACCATGCCGGCCCGGATCGCCGTCGTCGGATCGTTCGGCGAAACGGCAATACCGTCGATCGTTACCTCGCCCCGATGCCTGTGGTCGGCGCCGTAAAGCAGCCGCGCCATCTCGCTGCGGCCGGCGCCGACCAGCCCGAAGAAGCCGAGAATCTCACCCTGGCGGACCGAAAAACTGATTGGATTGCGCAGCCTCGGTCCCGACAGGCCCTTGACCTCAAGCCTGACGCCGCCGAGCGGGCGCTCACGCCATCCCCAGACATTGCTGATCTTGCGCCCGACCATTTCGGCAATGATCTGCTCGCGCGTCGTCTTCGCGATCTGGGCATGATGGGCGGCAAGCCTGCCGTCGCGCAGCACGGTCAGGCTGTCGCAAAGCCGAAAAATCTCGTCGAGGCGATGCGAAACATAGAGAATGACCGTTCCCTTCGCCTTCAACCTGTCGATGAGTGAAAACAGGATTTCGCTTTCACGCGAGGAAAGCGATGAGGTGGGCTCGTCGAGCGCGATGACCCGCGCCTCGAACATGACCGCCTTGGCAATCTCGACCATCTGCCGCGCGCCGATCGAAAGCGAAGCGACCTTGGCCGACGGATCGACATCGATGCCGATCTCTTCGAGTTTCGACCGCACCGTCTCGTTCAGGGTTTTGGCATCAATCACTCCGCCCTTGCCGGGAAAGCGGCCAAGCCAGAGATTTTCGGCCACCGTCAGCTCCGGAACGAGCTGCAGTTCCTGATGGATGACGATGACGCCGGCATGGAGGGCGTCGCGCACCGAGACATATTTCTGTTCTGCGCCATCGATGAGAATGCTGCCGGCATCGGCGGCCTGATCGCCCGACAGCACACGAATCAGCGTCGATTTGCCCGCGCCGTTCTCACCCATTAGGCCGTGGACGGCGCCCTTCTCGACTGAGAAAGAAACGTCCGACAGCGCCTGTACGCCGGGATAGCCCTTTGAGATATGTTTGAATTCGAGAAAAGCCATCATCACCCCACCGGAGGTTCCGGCGGCACGCTCAAGCGGCCGCCGGAGATGCATTATCGCGGGCGATGATTACTCGATGCCGAGTTCCTTGCGGACCTTCTCATAATCGCCGCGCAACGCCAGCGAACCTGCCGTCAAGGTCAGCTTTTCCGGCTCCTTGCCGTTGGCGATCCAGTCGTACATGTTGAGCGCCGTCTCGTAGCCGTGACGCTTCGGCGAGATGATGACCGTGCCGAAGAAGCCCGTCGCTGCCGGCTTCTTGAACTCGTTGATCGCCGATTCCGCGCCGCCGATGCCGACACCGATCACGTTGGTCGCCGGAATACCGACCGATTCCGAAGCGCGGACGGCGCCGAGAACGGCTTCGTCGTTGAGGCCGAAGGCCACCCAGTATTTCACGTCGGCATGCTTGTTGAGGACGGTGGTCGCCGCGTTGAGTGCTGCCTCGGTATCCGTCTTCGCCTGCGGCGCATCATAGATGTTCTCAGCCGGGAACCCGGCGGACTTCAGGACCGAGATCGCACCTTCGACGCGGTCGACGGCGGTCGGCAGCTGATCGTAGGAAACCCGGATCGCGCCGACATTCTTCATGTCCCAGCCGCGCTTCTTGATTTCGTCGACGATGGCCTGTCCGACGGTCTCGCCGATCTTGGTGGCGGAAATGCCCATATGCGGCACGTCTTCCAGCGGCTTGCCGTCGGCACTGACGAGGCGGTCGTCGACCGTCATCAGCTTCAGCTGATTGGCTTCGGCCTTGGCGACGATGCCGGGGCCGAGTTTGACGTCGGGCGTGCAGATGATGAAGCCTTGCGCACCCTGCACGCCGAGATTGTCGATCGCCGACTGAACCTTCTCGCCGTCTTCGGCGCCGATCTTGACGACCGTGAAGCCTTTATCCTTGGCGGCCTGATCGGCGAATTTCCATTCGTCCTGGAACCAGGGCTCCTCCGGCTGCTTGACGATGAAACCGATCTTGACGTCTGCGGAAAATGCCGAGCCGGTGCTCAGAATGGCGAACGTGCCAGCCAGAATAGCTGCTTTGAACAAGCGCATGTCTCTCTCCCTAAACTCTGAAATCGAGCAGCTGCCTCCCAGGCAGCGCCCAATGAATTATGTTAAATCATCATACCAGTCAATTGCTAATGTATGATGATTAGAATAATAGGGTAGTGGCGAGAACGGATGGACCCGTCGCAAACTGGATCGAATTCGGTTAATCAGGTTCGGTTGCTGCCCGGGAGAGAGCGCGGAGAGGTGAAGTTGGAATCGACTGAGGAACAAGGCCGAACGGAAAGCTCCGGCAGCGAACGCCGGCCGCGCGTACGCCGCAACGTGATGGCGGCCATCGCTCAGGACATCTGCGCCGACCGCTATCCCTCGGGCTCGCCGCTGCCGCGCGAGAACGACCTCTGCGAACTCTACGGCGTTAGCCGCACCGTCATTCGCGAATCGCTGAAAGTGTTGGAATCCAAGGGGCTTGTCCGTGGCAAGCCGCGGGTCGGAACGACCGTTTGCGATCGGGATGAATGGAACATCCTGGATGCCGAGGTGCTCGACTGGATGGGGCCTTACATCAAGGACTTCGACCTGCTGGGATGCATTCTCGAAGCCCGCCGCACCATCGAACCGGCGGCCGCCGAATATGCCGCCGAACGCGCCAGCGCCCAGGAGATCGCCGATCTCGACAGGGCCTGGCGGCAGATGCGCGACAGCGCAGGCGATCCGGAACGCTTCACCGACGCCGACGTGATGTTTCATACGGTGCTGCTGACCGCCAGCCACAACCAGGTGTTCCGCCGCCTGTCAAGCGCCATCCATGCTGCGCTGAAATATGCGCTGCATGCCTCCAACATCGCCGTCGAAAACCGGGAGGATGCGGTGCTCGTTCACGGCGAACTCGTCGAGGCCTTGCGCATGCGCGACAAAACAGGCGCGAGGGAATGCGCCAATCGTATGCTCGACCTTGCGGTACGCGACCTTGCCGCCGCAGAGAAGGCAATCGGCAGGGCGAAATGATCAATCACGAAAAGCCGTGGACGCGCTGCCCCATCGCAAATCCGAGAAGAGATTAAGAACCACGATGAAGATCACCAAACTCACCACCTATATCGTTCCGCCGCGATGGCTGTTTCTGAAGGTCGAGACCGACGAAGGCATCGTCGGCTGGGGTGAACCGGTCGTCGAGGGGCGTGCGCTGACCGTCGAGGCCGCCGTCCACGAACTGGAAGACTACCTGATCGGCAAGGATCCTTTCTTGATCGAGGACCATTGGACGGTGATGTATCGCGGTGGTTTCTATCGCGGCGGCGCGGCCCATATGAGCGCCATCTCGGGCATCGACCAGGCGCTCTGGGACATCAAGGGCAAGGCGCTCGGCCAGCCGATCCATTCCCTGCTCGGCGGCCAGCTGCGCGACCGCATCAAAGTCTATTCCTGGATCGGCGGCGACCGCCCCGCCGATGTCGCCAACAATGCCAGAGACGTCGTCGCCCGCGGCTTCAAGGCGATCAAGCTCAACGGCTGCGAGGAAATGCAGATCGTCGACACCAACGAGAAGGTGGAAAGGGCGGTCGAGACCATCGCCGCCATCCGCGAGGCGATCGGCCCGCATATCGGTATCGGCGTCGATTTCCACGGCCGCGTCCACAAGCCGATGGCCAAGGTTCTCGCCAAGGAGCTCGAACCCTACAAGCTGATGTTCATCGAGGAACCGGTGCTTTCGGAAAACAAGGAAGCGCTGCGCGACATCGTCAACCATACCTCGACACCGATCGCGCTTGGTGAGCGGCTCTATTCGCGCTGGGATTTCAAGCAGGTGCTTTCGGACGGCTATGTCGACATTATCCAGCCGGATCTTTCCCACGCCGGCGGCATCACCGAATGCCGCAAGATCGCGGCGATGGCCGAAGCCTATGACGTCGCCCTGGCCCCGCATTGCCCGCTCGGCCCGATCGCGCTCGCTGCCTGCCTTCAGGTCGATGCCGTCAGCTATAATGCCTTCATCCAAGAACAGAGCCTCGGCATCCATTACAACACCGGCAACGATATCCTCGACTACATCTCCAACAAGGAGGTGTTCGAATATGCCGATGGTTTCGTTTCGATCCCGCAGGGGCCGGGCCTCGGCATCGAGGTCGACGAGGCCTATGTCAGCGAGCGCGCCAAGGAGGGACATCGCTGGCGCAACCCAATCTGGCGGCACGCCGACGGCAGCTTTGCCGAGTGGTGAGAGAATGAAGGGTCGCGCAAGCGGCCCTTTTTCATTCGCAGTGTAGGATATCGGCCACCTCCTGCGTCATAATGGCAGCTCAAAAGGAGGTTTCCCATGGCCAGAGCAATCGTAATCATCATCGCCCGCTTCATCTTCAGCCTCATCTTCTTCATGGCCGCCGGCTTCAAGTTTGCCGATATCGGCGCCACGGCGAGCTACATTGCCGCCGCCGGTTTCCCGATGGCGACCTTCCTCACCTGGGTCGCGGCCCTTTTCGAGATCGCGTTGGCCCTTGCCTTCATATCGGGCGCTTTCTTCACCGAGGCGAGCCTACTGGCAGGCATCTACGTGATCTTCCTTGCCTTCGCCTTCCACGGACCGGCCCACTGGCAACAGAACCAGGCCGAGTTCGGCTTCTTCGTCGATCACTTCACCTTCCTCGCCGGCCTGCTCTTTGCCGCCGTCCACGGGCCGGAGAGATGGGCCTTGCGGCAAACGTTCCTCCGTTAGGCTTTTCCCTCCGGAACGAACTGCCGCGCCAAACATTGGCCTATCTGCAGAACGTCACGGAGGGTCGCCCATGGAGCTGAAGGACAAGGTCGCGCTGGTCACTGGTGCCGGTTCCGGCATCGGCAAAGCGGCCGCATTGAAACTCGCCGCCGAAGGTGCAAAGGTCGCAGTCCTGAGCCGGACGGCAGACGAGGTCGAGAAGACCTGCGCCGAGATCAAGGCCGCCGGCGGCCAGTCGATCTCGCTGACCGCCGACACCAGCGACGAAGGCCAAATGCGAGCTGCGGTGCAGAAACTCACAGAGACCTTCAACGGCCTCGACATCGTTGTCGCCAATGCCGGGATCAATGGCGTCTGGGCGCCGATCGACGATCTGAGTCCGGATGAATGGGACAAGACGATCGCCGTTAATCTGCGCGGCACCTATCTGACCCTGCACTTGACGGTTCCGCATCTGAAGCGCCGCGGCGGTTCGATCGTCGTCGTCGCATCGATCAACGGCACCCGCACCTTCACTACGCCGGGTGCCACCGCCTATACCGCAACCAAGGCAGGCCAGGTCGCCATGGTCCAGCAGCTCGCCCTGGAACTCGGCCGCCACGGCATCCGCGTCAATGCCGTCTGCCCGGGCGAGATTGAGACCAATATCAACGCCAATACCGACAGCCGTTATCGCGAGGAGACGGAGGTTCCGGTGATCTGGCCACAGGGCGACATCCCGATTGCCGGCGGGAAGGCAGGCAAGAGCGAGGATGTTGCCGAAACGATCCTCTTCCTTGCCTCCGATCGGGCCCGGCACATCACCGGCACACCGATCTGGATCGACGGCGGCCAGGGCCTGTTGCGGTAGTCCTCGGAGGTTTCGCGAAAAAGTCAGCCGTTCAGCCGGGCGCTGTCGAGTGTATAGAGTTCCTGGGCACGCTGCACCCCGCGCAACGCATAACGTCCGACGCATGCCAGCGCGGCGCGCTCTTCCGCCGGTATGGCCGCGGCGAAATCGGAGGAGATCAGCAGGTTGAGGTCGACCGAACGGCACATGGAGGCGATCCGGCTGACCTCGTTGACGGCAGGGCCGATGACGGTGAAGTCCAGCCGGTCCTGGCTGCCGATATTGCCGTAGAAGACATCGCCAATATGAAGGCCGATATAGACGTCAGTCGTCGCGCGGCCGTCGGTAGCGCGCGCGGCATTCAGCTTGGCGAGCTTTTCCCGGAGCAGCGATTCGGCGCGAAGCGCCGAACGGCAGGTTTCGGCCGGCACCTCGCCCTTGAAGATGGCCAGCACACCATCGCCGATCAGCTTCAGCACATTGCCGCCGGCCTCATGGATCGCCGAGATGGCGACCTCGCTGTAATCGTTGAGCAGCGGAATGATTTCCTCCGGCGGCACACGGTCGGAAATCTTGGTGTAGTTCAACAGATCCGAAAACCACAGCGCCGCCGAGATCCGCTCCGATTTGCCGCGGCTGATCTTGCCTTCCATCACCTGGCGCGCCGCATCCTCGCCGAGATAGACTTCCGCGATGGTCCGCGCGATGCGCCCCAGCGCAATGCACTTGATCGCCAGTCCGAGGACCGGCACGAGCTTGCGCAGAATGGCGAGATCGTGATCCGAGAAACCCTCGGGATGCTTGGTTGCGAAATGCGAAAAGAAGCAATCCATCTCACCAATCGTGCCGGCTTCGCTGAAACGGTGCATCATTGCTACGAAATCGGTGTTGCCTGCTTCGGCGATCTTGTCGAGCATGGTGAAATCGATCGGATCGCCGAAGCCGATGCGTCGGCGGACCTCCCGCTCGTTTCCCGACCAAAGATAATAGAAGGCAGAGCGTTGCCAGGTCGCAGCCGCTTCGCCCGAGCCCGTCGGGCCATACTCGAATTCGGTTTCGATCTCTTCCACACTATCCCAGCGGAAGGCCCGGCCCTCATGCACGGGGTGCAGCGTGTCCATCAGCGCCATGCCGCGGTCGAGCGGCAGGCCGGCATCGCGGCAGGCCGCGCAGAAGCCGGTCATGAGCTCCGCTTCCGAAGCGCCCTTCAGCCCCTGTTCCGTAACCCAGGCTGCGATACTGCTGACGTCGCTGTAATCCATGGCGCTCACCTCTACCTGTTCTGAAGCTTTAGCCCAAATGCGTAATGGACGAAAAGCCGATTGGCTCAATCGCCTGCAGGCAAGTTGTAGGGCGTAACGATTTCGATGGAAGAATGCGAGGTCGAAATCGTCCGAACGGAGGCCGCGGTCCGGCTCATGATCGCCCTGAAGGCCGAACGCGCATCGGTTCGGAGATCGTGATGCAGCACGAAGCCGACGCGGCGCGCGGCAAGCAGGGCGCGATTGTCCGCATCCAGATCGTGAGCGACGAAAATGCGGACGGGACGTTCGGCTGCATCGAAGGCCGTCAGCACCGCCCGATTGCCGCCGCCGATCGAATAAACGGCATTGATGGCAGGATCGGTCGCAAGCGCTGCCGCCACAAGCGTTCCCGTCACGGCATCGGTGCCGTGTCCCTCGCTGATTTCTGTGATGCCGATCCCGGGATAACGGGTGCGAATGATGCGGCGAAAACCGATCTCGCGCTCTTCCTCGCCGCGGAACCGTCCGCTCGACAGCGTCACAAGTACCTGACCGCCGTCAGAGCCGAGGAACTCGCCGATGAGATAGGCCGCCGTCTCCCCCGCCGTCCGGTTGTCGGCGCCGGCATAGGCTATGCGCGCCGAATTCGGCAGATCCGTCACGAGCGTGACCACGGGAATGCCGGCCGAATCCGCCCGTGCGACGGCAGCCACCACCTCGGCGACGTCAGGCGCCTTCAGCACGATGCCGTGCGTGCCGCGCAGCCGGATGCGGTCAAGAAGCTGCACAAGTTCGGCCGGTCTCATCACCTCAGCGAAATGGAAGCGGCAGCGGAAGACACCGGGCAGAAAGGCCGCCATCTCTGCCTCGAAGGCCGCACGCACTGCATCGCTAAACCGCTGGGGCGTCTCCATGACGATATCGATCGCTAGCGTTCGCCCGCTGACCATCGTTCCCGTCTGCTGCTTCTCCAGCTCCGCGATCGCTGCCCTCACCCGCATTTCCGTCTGCCGGCGCACACCTGGCCTGCCGTTCAGCACCCGATCGACTGTCGCGGTGCTGAGCCCCGCCTGAAAGGCGATGTCTTTGATAAGAAAGAGATGCGCCATCGGCTCCGTCTGATGGTTTTTTGATGGATTGCTGATCTATATCAGCTTGCGGCCCGGCGTATAGTGCCTCCATCGGAACCAGGGAGGAGCCGCTATTGAAAACCGATGACCTGCAGAAACTGCGCGCCGACCGCGTCTGGCTCAGCGAAGACGCCTGCAATCTCCACGACTTTCGACGGCTTGCGGAAAAACCGACCGTCCTTGCCGAATATCCAACAGCTTCGGCGGTCGAAAAAAACATCCTGATCTATGACAGCCGCAAGGTGGCGGCAGCGGCCGATACGCCGGAAGGCCGGCGCGCCGTGCTGGCCGAAATCTGCGACGCCTTCGGCGAAGGGCCGGGTGTGGTCGTGTTCAAGCGCGCTTACGAAGACACCGGCATCATCGACCGTGCCAGCGCGCTCTTCGACGCAATCATCGAGGAACAGCACCGCACCTCGACTGGAGGCGGCGATCACTTCGCCAAGCCCGGCGCCAACGACCGCATCTGGAATTCGCTGGAAAAACACTGCCTCACCGATCCGGATAATTTCACCGAATATTACGGCAATGCCATCATCGCGCTCGCAAGCGAAGCCTGGCTCGGCCCGAGCTATCAGATGACAGCACAGGTCAATCGCGTCAATCCAGGCGGCGCGGCGCAGACGGCCCACCGCGACTACCATCTCGGTTTCCAGTCGTCTGCGGTCATCGAGCAATTTCCGGCGCATGTTCACCGTCTCTCGCCGGTTCTGACGCTGCAAGGCGCGGTTGCCCATTGCGACATGCCGCTCGAAAGCGGTCCGACACTCTTCCTGCCGCACAGCCAGACCTATGTGCCGGGTTATCTGGCGCTGAAGCGCCAGGAATTCCGGGATTATTTCGAGGCCAACCACGTCCAACTGCCGCTCGAAAAGGGCGACGTCGTCTTCTTCAACCCCGCCCTCTTCCACGCCGCCGGTACCAACCGCTCGGCCGAAATCAAGCGTGTCGCCAACCTCCTGCAGGTCTCCTCCGCCTTCGGCCGTGCCATGGAAACGGTCAACCGCGAGAGAATGAGCGCCAGACTCTTTCCCGCCCTGAAGGCGTTGCAAGACCGGCTCTCGCCCAAAGAAATCGCCAACGCCGTCGCCGCCTGCGCCGAGGGTTATTCCTTCCCCACCAATCTCGATCGCGACCCGCCGCTCGGCGGGCTGGCGCCGAAGACGCAGGCACAGCTGATGCACGAGGCACTCAGGGAAGGCTGGAGCGACGAAGTTTTTGCGACAGCACTTGCCGAACATGCGCGAAGGAAATTGAGTTGACTTTGGAAATCGACCCCCCTCATCCGCCCTACGGGCACCTTCTCCCGAGGGGAGAAGGGAGAATCGAGGCGCCGCCACCTGTCTCTTCTCCCCACCGGGCAGAAGGTGCCGGCAGGCTGCTGAGAGGGCCACACGGCACCGACATGCGAGCCTCCCGCACGCGCGGGAGGCCATTCGCACATGAAAAGGGAGGAACCACATGAGCACGGATCACGGCCGCTTCGACGGCAAGATCGCCATCGTCACCGGTGGTACGCAGGGCCTGGGCGCAACCATCGCCCGTCTCTTCGCCGAACGCGGCGCGGCAGGCATCGTCATCTGCGGCCGCAATGAAGCCAAGGGCAAGGCGAAGGCCGCGGAGATTTCGGCTGCGACCGCCGCCAGAGCCGTCTACGTCAAAGCTGATCTCGGCAAGGTCGAGGACGTCCGAAATGTGGTGCAGGTCTGCGACCAGACCTTTGGTCGTGTCGACGCCCTGGTCAATGCCGCCGCCATCACCGATCGCGGCACCATTCTCGACACCAGCCCCGAACTGTTCGATGCCATGTTCGCCGTCAATGTACGGGCGCCGTTTTTCTTGATGCAGGAGGCGGTAAAGGTCATGCGCCGCGAAAAGATAGAAGGCACGATCGTCAATATCGGCTCGATGTCGGCTAAAGCCGGCCAGCCCTTTATCGCCGCCTATTGCGCCTCGAAGGGCGCGCTGGAAACGCTGACGAAGAACACCGCCTATGCGCTGCTGCGCAACCGCATTCGCGTCAACGGCCTCAACATCGGCTGGATGGCCTCCGAAGGCGAGGACCGCATCCAGCGCGAATATCACGATGCACCTTCCGACTGGCTGGAGAAGGCGGCGGCGAACCAGCCCTTCGGCCGGCTCGTCGATCCGCACGAGGTGGCGCGCGCCTGCGCCTACCTGTCATCGGCGGAATCCGGCCTGATGACCGGCTCCGTCATCTGTTTCGACCAATCGATCTGGGGTGCCTACGACGACTCGCCGCATCCGGTCGCCGCCCTCTGAGAAGACCCAAGCCTGACATTTCCCATTGCCGGGCTCTGGCACCTCGCAGGATTTATCGCTACGAGAAGGACGACCGCATTCAGGGAGGAACTGGCGTGGCCGACAATTCGCTTTACGACATTCGCGATGAGCGCTTCGCTGCCATGGTCATCGGCAGCGCCGCGCTCGAGGAGCTTTATTCCGGCTGCCGCTGGACGGAGGGCCCGGTCTGGTTCTCCGACCTGAACTGCCTGCTCTGGAGCGATATCCCGAACGAACGCATGATGCGCTGGACGCCGGATGGCACGGTCTCCGTCTTCCGCTCGCCTTCCAATTACGTCAACGGCAATACCCGTGACCGGCAGGGCCGGCTCATCTCCTGCGAACATGGCGGCCGCCGAGTCACCCGCACGGAAATGGACGGGAGCATCACCGTCCTCGCCGACAGCTACAAAGGCAGGAGATTGAACTCGCCGAACGACGTCGTCGTCCACTCAGACGGCGGGATCTGGTTCACCGATCCGACCTACGGCATTCTCTCGGACTATGAGGGTCATAAGGCTGAACCTGAGCAGCCGACCCGCAACGTCTACCGCATCGACCCCGCGAGCGGCGCGACAGAGGCGGTCGTGGAGGATTTCATCCAGCCGAACGGCCTTGCCTTCTCGCCCGATGAAACGAAACTCTACATTGCCGATTCAGGCTCGGGCAAACATGAAGTGCCATGCCATATCCGGGTCTTCGATGTCGTCGACGGCAGAAAGCTTGCCAACAGCCGCTATTTCTGCAGCCTCGATGCCGGCCATCCCGACGGCTTTCGTTTCGATGTCGGCGGCAATCTCTGGACGAGCGCGGGTGATGGTGTGCATTGCTTCTCACCCGATGGAACGCTGCTCGGTAAGGTCAAAGTGCCGCAGACGGTGTCCAATCTCACCTTTGGCGGCCCTAAGAAGAACCGGCTCTTCATCACCGCGACCCGTTCGGTCTATTCGATCTATACCAAGACGAACGGGGCACAATATCCGTAACTTATGGAAGCACGACGGCGTGCGTGCGACAGGCATGCCTGACGATATCGCCGCCGGCGGCGGGGCGGCGTTGCCGCCGGCGCGTCATCTGCAAGGGGCGGCAACGGTTCCGGATGACGACCTGTACGAAAAACGCTAAAGCGCATCACATGAATCAGATTTGCGACGCGCTGGAGCGCTGGCGCCTCGATGCATCAAGGAGGACTACCCGATGATCCGATTTTCACGCGCCAAGGGGAGCCGCACGGCTCCTGGTGCCACGACCGGGAGAGCCTGAGATGCGTTCCGTCGTTTCCTTCAACGAGGGCTGGAGTTTCCACGAGGGCTTCGGCCAGCGCCTGCTCGAAAACTTCGATGCCGCCAAGCCGGTCAGCCTGCCCCACACCGCCGTCGATCTACCCTTCAACTATTTCGATGAGAAGGACTATCAGCGCGCCTTCACCTATCAGAAGGTGCTCCGTTGGCTACCGGAATTCGAGGATCGCGAGGTTTCGCTGATCTTTGACGCCGCCATGGCGGACAGTGTCGTCTATCTCAACGGCGAGCAGATTATCGCTCACAAAGACGGCTACACCCCCGTCGAAGCCCGCCTCACCGGCAAGCTGGTGAAGGGCGAAAACCTGGTGACCGTCAAGATCGACGGCAGTGAAAATCCCGCCATCCCACCTTTCGGCGGTCGCATCGATTACCTGACCTATGCCGGCATCTACCGCGATGTCTGGTTGAAGGTCACCGACCCGGTCTCGATCCGCAACCTCAAGGTCGAAACATCAGACGTTCTTGCCCCTCAGAAATCGGCGACGGTCCGCGTCGACATCGCCAATCCCGAGCGCCGCAGCTTCTCGGCGACCGTCACGGCTACGCTGAAGCAGGCCGACGGCACGGTGATCGCCACTGCAGCGACTGAAACGATCGGCGACCGCACGACGCTTTCCTTCGGCGGCCTCACCGGCATAGCACTCTGGGACATCACCAATCCGACGCTCTATGAGGTCACGGTCGAAGTCAGGACCGAGCACGGCTCCGACCGCCTCTCCACCCGGTTCGGCTTCCGCACCGCCGAATTCACCCCGGAAGGTTTCCTGTTGAACGGCAAGCCGTTGAAACTGCGCGGCCTCAACCGCCACCAGGCCTTCCCTTATGTCGGTTATGCCGCCGGCCGGTCCGCCCAGGAGCGCGACGCCGACATCATGAAGAGAGTGCTGAAGTGCAATATCGTCCGCACCTCGCATTATCCGCAGTCGAAATGGTTTCTCGATCGTTGTGATGCGATCGGCCTGCTGGTCTTCGAGGAAATCCCCGGCTGGCAGCATATCGGCGATGCCGACTGGCAGAAGGAATCGATCGAGAATGTCCGCCGCATGATCGAGCGCGACTGGAACCATCCCTCGATCATCATCTGGGGCGTGCGCATCAACGAGTCGCAGGATAGCCACGACTTCTACGTTGAGACCAACCGCTTGGCCCGTGAACTCGACAGCACCCGCCAGACCGGCGGCGTGCGTTATATCACCGAGAGCGAATTGCTCGAGGACGTCTACACGATGAACGACTTCATCCTCGGCAATGAGGAATTGCCGGGCGCCAACCGTCCGCGCACCGTGCTGCGCGGCCAGCAGGAAAATACCGGGTTATCCCGCAAGGTGCCGTACCTCATCACCGAGTTCAACGGTCACATGCACCCGACGAAGATTTATGATCAGGAACAGCGCCAGGCCGAGCATGTGCGCCGTCATCTCGAGGTGCTGAACGCCGCCTATGGCGATCCGGATATCTCGGGCGCCATTGGCTGGTGCATGTTCGATTACAACACCCACAAGGATTTCGGCTCCGGCGACCGCATCTGCTATCACGGCGTCATGGATATGTTCCGTGAGCCCAAGTTCGCGGCCTATGCCTATATCAGCCAGTGCGACCCTTCCGAGGAAATCGTCATGAAGCCGGTGACCTTCTGGGCGCGCGGCGAGCGCAATATCGGCGGCGTGCTGCCGCTGATCATCCTGACCAATTGCGACGAGGTGGAACTGCAATATGGCGCGCTTTCCAAGCGCATCGGTCCGGATCGCGAGAACTACCCGCACCTGCCGCATCCGCCCGTCGTGCTCGACCACCGGCACTTCACTGCCGATGAGCTCGGCACCTGGGGGCTCGAATGGATCGACGGCACCTTTACCGGTTATATCGGCGGTCAGCCGGTGGCGAGCCTGACGCTGGCTGCGGATCCTTTACCGACGACGCTTGAGATCGTTGCCGACAGCCAGACGCTGAAAGCCCGCGAACGCGACAGCACTCGCGTCATCATCCGCGCCCTCGACCAGTGCGGTCAGCGCCTGCCGTTCATGAACGACTGCATTTCGCTGAAGGTGCATGGCCCGGCAAAGATCGTCGGCCCGACCAATGTGCCGCTGCAGGGCGGCACATCAGGCTTCTGGCTGGAGGCGACCGGGCTGGTGGGAGACATTACCGTCGAGGCTGTCTCCTCACGTTTCGCGCCGGTGACCCTCAGCGTAACAGCCGTCGCCTGACGCATAAGCCGAACTGAAGGTGTTGGAGCGCTCTTGCCACGTCTTATCGGACACGCGGCGCTCCGCCTTACGGAATCCGCGCCTGTGTTTCCGGGTCGAAGAACACAGCCTTGTCGAGATTGAAGGCGAGGCGTGTGTGCTGGCCGGGTGCGATGCCGGCATCGGCGCGCAGTCGGGCGACCACTTCCTTGCCGCCGAGCTTGGTGACGGCGAAGG
>NZ_JABDWM010000029.1:0-42332 GCF_019685295.1 Rhizobium sp. NLR22b | reverse complement strand
AACACAAACCAGCAATCGCCAATCCGCTTGAGTTTCTTTAGAACGAAAGACTTCGTCGCCAGCAGCGCCGCCGCCCTCGTTCAGTGAGTGGGCTTATAGAACCTTCCCCTTTTCTAAGTCAACTGCCCTTTTCGAAAAAAATCATTTTTCTTTCAAGTCATTGTTTTTTCAGGCGAAGTTTCTGTGGAGCCTGTCAGTGCGATCATTTCCCGGATTCTGAGCCGCCTCCACCGAGCCGGAGAAGTAAACATTCGTCGACTTTTCGTGGAAAGAGCGCTCTTTCGTCTCTCGCGCCCCGACATGATCACAATCTGCTGGTCTTTACGGACACATGATTCACACAGGCAAACGCCGGTAGGCTGCCTTTCCAGTGCACGATTTGACTTCAGTGCCCAAAATATGCACATCTTTTGCCCCAGCCAGGATGGCCGAGACATGCTCCCAGAGACGTCAAATGTAAGGACGCGGACCCAACTGCCATGATGACGGAGAAAATGATGATCCGCTCGTTGGGCAACGAGCCTCCGCTTCTGGCCGACGGCAGGCGTGCGCCGGACAAGCGCGAAGTTTCCCTGCGCTGGCTCTCGGGCACGTTCCTCACCGGTATCACGTCGTCTGTTCTGATGGGCGTCGCGCTATTTGCCGCACTTGATGGCCGTCAGCAGCTGGCGATCCCTGCAGAGGCCTATGCGAGTGCTGCCGCAGAGGCCCATGTAGACACGACCGTGGTCCGCGGCGGCCGGCTGATCGCTCCTGCGATCGCCGCGAAACCTTCGGATCGGGCGATCATGGAAGTATCGACCGTCGTCCATGACGGCGAGAAGGAAGTCGTGCGCCGCCAGCCCTTCGCCCATGTGAAGATGACGCTGGCCGCCAACCATGTGACGACAGAGGACTACCCCGATTTCGATCCCCTGGCGATATTTTCCGCCGACGAACCGCAGCCCGCTCCGCAGAGCCGCACCGGCGCACTCTATGGCTCCGACGTTGAATCCGAAGTCAGCCTGAAGACCGTTCCCTTCCCGACCGCCAAGACCGGTATGAAAATGGCCTCTGGCCTGTCGCTCGAGGAGGTAGAGGAAAACGTCCGCTCCAACGGCTCCGTGCTGACCGACGGCAATACGCAGCTCGCGGCCCTCTACTACGTCGATCCACGTCGTTTCTCCAACGAGGAAACCGATGTCGATCTGACCGCGGGCCTGTCCGCCCGCGTGCTCGAGCAGAACATGACGGTCTCTGCGCCGGAATCAATCACGCCGCAGACCGAAGAATTCGCCGACGACGTCCTTCCGGTGCGCGCGGATACACCGATCGCCAAGGCGCTGACGGATTCAGGCTACCCACAGCAATATGCCGATGGCATTGCCAACTATATCTCGCAGCAACTCGGCGCCAGCGATCTCGAAAAGGGTGACGTGCTGCGCATCGGCATCATCCAGAAGGGCGAACAGGCAAAGATCATCCGGGCTAGCGTCTACCGCGGCACGCGCCATCTCGTCACCGTGGCTCTCGACGACAAGGGCAAGTATGTGCCCGGTAGCGAGCCGCCGATGCTGGATGCGATCGCCACGGCCTTCGATGACAATACCTTGGCTCCGCCGCCCGGACAGAACCTGCCGCGCGTCTATGACGGCATCTATCGTGCCGCCCTTTCCTATGGCATGACCAAGGACATGACCGCGCTGATCATCAAGCTGCTCGCAAGCAATGTCGATTTCCAGGCGCAGCTGAGACCGACCGATAAGCTGGAAGCCTTCTTCTCCGTCGCCGACAGCACCGGCCAGGCGACCGAGGATTCCGAACTGCTCTACGTCAACGCCCGTTTCGGCGATACGCAGACGCGCTTCTATCGTTTCCAGGATCCCGACGACGGTACGGTCGATTATTTCGACGAGAACGGCAAGAGCATCCGCCAGTTCCTGCTGCGCAATCCGGTTCCGAACGGCATTTTCAAATCGGGCTTTGGCATGCGCCGCCACCCGATCCTCGGTTTCGCCCGAATGCATACCGGCGTCGATTGGGCGGCACCGCGTGGCACAGCGATCATCGCCGCCGGCAACGGCACGGTCGAAAAAGCCGGCTGGGATTCCGGCGGCTACGGCAACCAGACGATCATCCGCCATGCCAACGGCTATGAATCCTCCTACAATCACCAGAGCGCCATCGCCAAAGGCGTCGTTCCCGGCGCGAAAATACGTCAGGGCCAGGTGATCGGCTGGGTCGGCACGACGGGTGAATCCACTGGCCCGCACCTGCATTACGAGCTGATCGTCAACGGCACCAAGGTAGATCCGCTGCGCATCCGCCTGCCGGGCGGCAAATCGCTGCAGGGCGAGCCGCTGGCGAAATTCGAAGACGAGCGAAAGCGTATCGATACGCTGCTGAACAACCAGACGCCGGATCAGGTGGCGAGCAAGTAATCTCAAGACGAAAATGGCGGCCAAAGCCGCCATTTTATTTCCCTGTAACCAATTTAAGCCGCTTGGCTTACCGTCTGCCGCGTTGTGAACTGCAACCGGTCCGAACCGTTCGTCACCTTGACAGTCGATCCGTCCGGCACCTGACCCGACAGGATCTGCTCGGCCAGCGGGTCCTGCACGAACTTCTGGATCACCCGCTTCAGCGGCCTTGCGCCGTAAATCGGGTCGTAACCCTTGTTCGCCAGCCAGTGCCGGGCTTCCTCGTCGAGATCGATGACGATCTTGCGTTCGGAGAGCAAGGCCACCAGCCGCTTCAACTGAATGTCGACGATCGCACCCATCTCTTCACGCTTCAAACGATGGAAGAGGATGATCTCATCGATGCGGTTCAGGAATTCCGGCCGGAAATGCCCACGCACGACGTCCATCACCTGCTCGCGAACCGTATCGCTATCGTCGCCGTCCCTGAGCTGGGTCAGATATTCGGCCCCGAGGTTCGAGGTCATGATGATCATCGTGTTGCGGAAGTCGACCGTCCGCCCCTGACCGTCCGTCAGCCGCCCATCGTCAAGCACCTGCAGCAGGATGTTGAAGACGTCGGGATGCGCCTTTTCGATCTCGTCGAACAGCACGACCTGATAGGGCCTACGACGCACGGCTTCCGTCAACGCCCCGCCTTCGTCATAGCCGACATAGCCGGGAGGTGCACCGATCAGCCGGGCGACGGAGTGTTTTTCCATATATTCCGACATGTCCATGCGCACCATCGCCGTTTCGTCATCAAAGAGGAAGCGGGCGAGCGCCTTGGTAAGCTCCGTCTTGCCGACGCCGGTCGGGCCGAGGAAGATGAACGAGCCGATCGGCCGGTTCGGATCTTGCAGGCCGGCGCGGGCGCGGCGGACGGCGCGCGACACGGCCTGAACCGCATCGCCCTGGCCGATCACCGATCTCGCCAGCTCGTCTTCCATCCGAAGCAGCTTGTCGCGTTCCCCCTCCAGCATCTTGTCGACCGGAATGCCGGTCCAGCGGGAAACGACATGGGCGATATTGTCGGGGCTGACCACCTCCTGCACCATCGCGCCGCGCTCGCCGTCCTGCTTCTCGGCTTCGACCAGCTGCTTTTCGAGATCGGGAATGACGCCGTAGGTGAGCTCGCCGGCGCGCTGGAATTCACCCTTGCGCTGGGCAATCGCCAGTTCGTTGCGGGCGTCGTCGAGCTGCTTCTTGAGATCGGCGGCAAGGCCGAGCTTCTGCTTTTCCGCCTGCCAGCGGGCCGTCAGCGCGTCGGCCTCCTCTTCAAGCGCGGTGAGTTCAGTCTCCAGCCGCTTCAGCCGGTCGGCGGAAGCAACGTCGGTTTCCTTCTTCAGCGCCTCGCGCTCGATCTTCATCTGAATGATCCGGCGGTCGAGTTCATCGAGCTCTTCCGGCTTGGAATCCACCTGCATGCGCAGTCGCGCGGCGGCCTCATCCATCAGATCGATCGCCTTGTCGGGCAGGAAGCGATCCGTGATATAGCGGTTGGACAGCGTCGCGGCCGCAACCAGCGCCGCATCGGCGATGCGAACCTTGTGATGCTGCTCGTATTTTTCCTTGAGTCCGCGCAGGATCGAGATCGTATCTTCGACCGTCGGTTCGTCGACGACAACGGGCTGGAAGCGGCGGGCAAGCGCCGGATCCTTCTCGACATGTTTGCGATATTCGTCGAGCGTGGTTGCGCCGACGCAATGCAGTTCGCCACGGGCAAGGGCAGGCTTTAAAAGATTGGAGGCATCCATCGCTCCGTCCGCCTTGCCGGCGCCGACCAGCGTGTGCATCTCGTCAATGAACAGGATGATCTCGCCGTTTTCCGCCTGGACCTCATTGAGGACCGCTTTCAGCCGCTCTTCGAATTCGCCGCGGTATTTCGCGCCGGCAATCAGGGCGCCCATGTCGAGCGCCATCAGCTTCTTGTCCTTGAGCGATTCCGGCACGTCGCCGTTGACAATGCGCAGCGCCAGACCTTCGACGATCGCCGTCTTGCCGACGCCCGGCTCGCCGATCAGCACCGGATTATTCTTGGTGCGGCGCGACAGGACCTGGATGGTGCGGCGGATCTCGTCGTCGCGGCCGATCACCGGATCGAGCTTGCCCTCGCGGGCTTCGCCAGTCAGGTCGCGGGCGAATTTCTTCAGTGAATCGAAGCCCTGCTCGGCACTGGCGGAATCCGCCGTCCGGCCCTTGCGGATATCGTTGATGACCTGGTTTAGGCCTTGGGCTGTCACGCCCGCATTCTTCAGCGTCGAATAGGTCGAAGCCGAGGATTCGATCGCCAGCGCCTGCAGCAGACGTTCGACCGTGACAAAACTATCGCCGGCTTTCTTGGCCACCTCCTCGGCGGTCGAAAGCACCTTGGCGAGCGGCTGCGCCAGATAGATGTTGCCGTTGCCGCCTGATATCTTCGGCAACTTGGCAAGAACCGCGTCATTGGCAAGGCGAGCAGCCTTGGCATCGCCGCCGGCACGCTCGATCAGCGAGGCCGCCATGCCCTGATCGTCATCGAGCAGAACTTTGAGCACATGTTCGGGTGAAAATTGCTGATGACCCTGCGCCAGCGCATAGGTCTGGGCCGACTGGATGAAACCGCGCACCCGCTCGGAATATTTCTCGATATTCATATTCTACCTCCATTGATCGCCCTGCCCTTACGAGGCGCAGACCGATGATTGAGATCGACCCCCTGAAAAGGCAGGCCGCGCTTGGCCCGTCTGGGATTTGGGCGAAGCAGTCGAGGAGAATATGGTACGCTGTTCCGGGAGTTTAAAGACCCCGTAAGACGAAAATCCCCGGCACGAAGGCCGGGGATTTCCAAGGAAATCCGAACAGATGGCAGAGCACCCGGCTCTCTCCGAAGGGAGCGGCCAGATCCTTATTCCGATGCGGCGTCCGCCAGAACCGGCGCCTCGGCGGAAGCCCCCTCGCCTTCGGAGGCTGCATCGCCGTCTGCGCCCCGACGCGGGCGACGGGGACGATTGCCGGGGCTGCGACGACGGGGCTGGCGTTCGCGTGACTGGCCGGCAGAGCCTTCCTCGTCCATGGCGACCTCGGCGGGAATGCCTTCGATCTCCGGCTGCGGGCCGGTTCCGTCGATGATTTCGGGCTGGGGTGCCGGGGCAGGCGCCGCAACGGGTGCCGGCGCTGGCTTTGGCTGTGCCTGCGGTTGATGCTGCCTGCTCTGCGGCGGCTGGACGACGACGACATCGTCGCCATCATTGTCGCTGGTATCGATGTCGTCGCTGTCGCGATCCGCCGCGTCGCGGTCATTGTAGTCGCTGCGATCGTCGCGCTGGAACCGCTCCTGCATCTGCGCCTGAGCGCTGGCGATGATCCGATTGTAATGTTCGGCGTGCTGAAGATAATTCTCGGCTATCACACGGTCGCCGGAGCTCTGGGCATCACGGGCAAGCTGCGCATATTTCTCGGCGATATGCTGTGCAGTGCCGCGAATCTTCACATCGGGGCCGGAGCTGTCATAGGTCCGGGTCAGCGGGTTGCCGCCCTTGCGGTTGAAATTGTTGTTATTGTTATTTCCGCCGCCGCCGCCATTGTTATTGTTGTTACCACGCCCTCGACCGCGCTTGTTTTGCTGTCCTGGCCTCATAGATCGTTCACCTGAATTCTCTGTTTGTGATGGATACATGGCACCAACCGCCATGACCGGAAGACCGGGTCAGGACCTTTGTGCCGCGAGCATACTGCGCCTTTGCGCCGACCTGCCGCTTGGTTCTCAAGTCAGTTTGACTGATTCACGCGTTGGGTCGTGTTTAACCGTTGAAACTCTCGTTTAAAAGAGCGGACCCCCGAGGCAAACCAAGTACCGAACGAATCTCGTTCATTCCTATCTGCCCAACACGTGCCCGCAACCTATATTGCTTCCCTCGGAAATCCAAGCCTTTTCTTCGCAATAGCAATAATGTCCGCCCCGATGCCGCAATTATCGCCTTTTACGCGAGCGCGAAAACGAGCGCCCTGTCGTTCTGACCATAATCCTTCACAGATTTGAGGCACCTGAAACCTTTCGCTTCGAAGAGCGCCGTCACATCGTTTCGCTGATCGTAGCCGATTTCCAGTCCGAGAACCCCGTCGGGCCTCATGAACCTTGCCGCATCCTTGGCTATGGCTTTGTAAGCGTCAAGCCCATCCGGGCCGCCATCCAACGCTGCAACCGGATCAAATTTCGTCACTTCGGGAGCGAGATCGTGAATGACACTGGAGGCAATATAGGGCGGATTTGAGACAATCGCGTGAAATGAGCCCTGGATGTTCTCGAACCATTTCGACTGCACGGCCTGAAAACGATCCTGCAACCCGTTTCTTTCTGCATTTGACTTCGCCGTCCTAAGTGCATCAGCCGATATGTCGCTGCCGATACCTGACGCCTCGGGACATTCGCTCAAGAGCGCGAGGCATATCGCCCCACTCCCGGTTCCGATATCAAGAATATGGAGATGGCGTTGCGGCTTTGCAAGATCCTTCAGATAAGGAAGCACCGTATCGACCAGGATTTCCGTATCCGGACGCGGCTCCAAAGTTTCCGCCGACAAGCCAAGCGGCAGGCCATAAAATTCCCGCTCGCCTAGAATACGATGCACCGGCTCATGGCCGAGCCGGCGCTCCAGGGCCCTCGAAATTGTCTCCGCCTGATCGGAAGAAAGCCTCTCAGCCGACCGCGTCAAAAGCTCCGTCGACGACAGTTTCAAAAGGCCAGCGACAAGCAGCCGCGCATCGGTCACCGGATCGACAATGCCCGCCTCTGTGAAACGACGGCGCGCTTCGGCAAGCATATCGGCGACCGTAGCACTCATAGTTGTTCGCCGAGCTGCGCCAGCTGGCTTGCCTGATAATCGGCCATCAGCGCGTCGACGACCTCTTCGATCTCGCCTTCCATCATCCGGTCGAGCTTGTAAAGCGTCAGATTGATGCGATGGTCCGTGACGCGCCCCTGGGGGAAATTGTAGGTACGGATGCGTTCCGATCGATCGCCGGAGCCGACCTGGCTCTTGCGATCGGCCGAGCGCTCGCTATCGGCCCGCTGCCGCTCGGCATCGTAAAGCCTGGAGCGCAAGACCTGCATCGCCTTGGCGCGGTTCTGATGCTGTGATTTTTCCGAGCTGGTGACGACGATGCCGGTCGGCAGATGGGTGATGCGCACCGCCGAATCCGTCGTATTGACGTGTTGGCCGCCTGCGCCCGACGAGCGCATCGTATCGATGCGGATGTCTTCCGGCCGGATGTCGATGTCGATCTCCTCGGCTTCCGGCAGCACCGCCACCGTCGCGGCCGAAGTATGGATGCGCCCGCCTGCTTCGGTCTCCGGTACGCGCTGCACCCGGTGCACGCCGGATTCGAACTTCAACTTGGCGAAGACTCCTCGGCCTGTGATCGTCGCGATGATTTCCTTGTAGCCGCCGGCTTCACCCTCGCTGGCCGAGAGCACCTCTACCTTCCAGCCCTTTTCCGACGCGAAACGCTCGTACATCCGGAAAAGATCACCGGCAAAAAGGGCAGCTTCCGAGCCGCCGGTGCCAGCGCGGATCTCCAGGATCGCGCTTTTTTCGTCGGCTGCGTCCTTCGGCAGAAGCAGGATCTGCATTTCCTGCTCCAGCGCCTCGATCCGCGCTTTCACTTCGGGCAATTCGAGTTCGGCAAGATCGCGCATCTCGCGATCGACCGATTTATCCTCGAGCAGCGTTTCGAGATCGGCAAGCTCGGCGCCAGCCTTCTCATAGGCGCGGATCTTCGTCACGACCGGCTGCAGCTCGGAATATTCGGATGCGAGCTTCACATAGACATCGGCGGCCGGCCCGGCCGACATGCGCGCCTCGATCTCGCCGAAACGGCGTTCAAGCTCGCGCATTTTTTCAACGGGAAGCTTCGCCACCCTGCACTCCGATTCTTCTTGTATTTCTCTAAAGGGGAATATTGTGGCTCTCGGCGAAGCGGGCAAGCACCTCGCGCATCGGCACCGTGCTGCGATGATCGTCCAGCACTTCGTCCATCACCTTTGCCAGGGCCCCGACATCAAGCCCGAGCAGCATCGCCTTCACCGGGCCGATCGAGGCCGGCGACATCGAGATCGACCGAAAGCCGATGCCGAGAAGCGCCATTGCCGAAAGCGGCTTGCCGGCAAGTTCGCCGCAAAGCGTCACCGGCGTCTTGTTCCGATCCGCCCCGCGCACGACATCGCGCAGGATCCGCAAAAACGGCTTGCCGAGTGGGTCGAAGCGATCAGACACCCGCGCATTGCCACGATCGACCGCCATGGCAAACTGGAAAAGGTCGTTGGAACCGACCGACACGAAATCGACCGCCTCCATCAGCTCGTCGAGCTGCCAGAGCAGCGCGGGCACCTCCAGCATCGCTCCGAATTGCAGCTTGCGCGGCAACCCGTGCCCGAAGCGCGACAGATGCTGTACTTCCTTCTGCAGGAGTTCGCGCACCATCTTCAGCTCGGAAACCTCGGTCACCATCGGCACCATCAGCTTCAGCTCGGTGCCGGCCGATGCCTTCAGCATGGCGCGCAGCTGGGTGCGCAACAATCCCGGCCGGTCGAGCGACAGCCGGATGGCGCGCCAGCCGAGTGCGGGATTTTCCTCCTCGTGGCCTCGGAAATAAGGCACCACCTTGTCGCCGCCGATATCGAGCGTGCGGAAGGTGACGACGCGGCCCGCCGCCTGTTTGATCACATTGCGGTAGAACTGCTCCTGCTCTTCCGCCTTCGGCATGGTCGAGGCGATCATGAACTGCAGCTCGGTGCGGAAGAGACCGATGCCCTCCGCACCCGATTCCGAGAGCTGCGGCAAGTCGACCAACAGGCCGGCATTCATCATCAGCGAAATCCGCTGGCCATCCTTGGTGACCGGCTCGATGGCGCGCAGCGCCCGGAACTGCTCCTGCCGCCGCGCCCGAAAACGCACCTTTTCCTCGTAGGAGCGCCGGTGATCGGCCATCGGCCGGAGGTGCACATGCCCTTCGTCGGCGTCGATGATCACGGCATCGCCATTCTCGGCGAGCGCGACAACACCCGCTGCCTGGCCGATGACGGGAATGCCCATGGCGCGGGCGACGATCACCACATGGCTCGTCACCGCCCCTTCTTCCAGCACCAGTCCACGGACATTGGCGCGAGGGTAATCGAGCAGCTCGGCCGCCCCCATGGCGCGCGCCAGGATGACCGCATCATTGGGGAAACCTTCGGCGGTCGTGCGCCCGGTATAACCCGTCAACTGCCTGAGCAGCCGGTTCGCCAGATCTTCGAAATCATGCATGCGTTCGCGCAGATAAGGGTCGGTCAGCCGCATCATTCGCGCCTTGGTGTCGCTCTGCACCTTTTCGACCGCCGCTTCCGCCGTCAGGCCGTTGCGGATCGCTTCCTCGAGCTTGCGCACCCAGCCCTGGTCGTGCGCGAACATGCGATAGGTTTCGAGCACCTCGCGATGCTCGCCTTCCATCGACACGTCGCGGCGAGACAGCATGTCGTCGATCGAGATCCGCAGCGACCCCATGGCCTCCGCCAGCCGGCGGATTTCCTTCTCCGCATCCTCGTTCAGCAGGTTGGTGACGACGATACGCGGCTCGTGCAAGACGACATAGCCGAGGCCGATGCCGTCATTATAGGTGTCGCCGTCAATCGTCACCGAACGCGTCAGGTCGAGTTCAAGGCCCGGTTTGGTGATCTTCTTGAGCTCGCCGGTGGCGATCATCTCGGCAAGCACCATCGCCGTCGTTTCGAGTGCTTCCACTTCCTCGTCGCGATAGTTGCGGCTCGCCTTGTTCTGGACGACGAGAACACCGAGCGAGCGCCCGGTTCTCAGGATCGGCACACCGAGGAAGGAATGGTAGATTTCTTCGCCCGTCTCCGGCAGGTAGCGGAAAGCCGGATGCGACTGCGCGTCGGAAAGGTTCAGCGGCTGCGCCGAGGCCGCGATCGTGCCGACGAGGCCCTGCCCCATCTTCAGCTGCGCCAGGTGCACCGCCTCGCGGTTGAGGCCTTCGGTCGCGTAGAGTTCGAGCACGCCGTCGGCGCGCAGCACATAGACGGAGCAGACTTCCGCCACCATGTTGCTGGCAATCTGGCGGACGATCCGGTCGAGGCGATCCTGCGGCTCCAGCGGCTCTGCCATCAACTCGCGCAGCCGCCTGAGCAGCACGCGCGGACCGCCGGAAAGGTCTCTCATGGCGTCTCAAGCTCCCGAAACAACGCACTCAGTCCCGGCAGGCTGGCCCTCGTCTCCTCAACCTGAAGGGGCAGGCCGCCCACTGGGAATCAATTCTTATCCAGACCGTAGCAGGAATGCAAAGTCCTGACAGCGAGTTCTGCATAGGGACCGTCTATCAGGATGGAAATCTTGATCTCGGAGGTGGTGATCGCCTTGATGTTGATGCCTTTTTCGGCAAGAGCGCGAAACGCGGTGGCAGCGACGCCCGCATGGCTGCGCATGCCGATGCCGATGACCGAGACTTTCACCAGCCCCGATTCGTTCTGCACGACATCGTAGCCGATCTTCTCCTTGTGGTCGCCGAGCACCTTGATCGCCTTCTCGACGTCACCTGACGGCACGGTGAAGGTCATGTCGGTCTTCGATCCGTCCTCGGAAATATTCTGGACGATCATGTCGACATTGATATGAGATTCGGCAAGCGGCCCGAAGATCGCGGCGGAGACGCCCGGCCGGTCGGCAAGACGGCGAAGCGAGATCTGAGCCTCATCCTTGGCATAGGCGATGCCGGTGACTACTTCCTGTTCCACGATTTCATCCTCGTCACAAATCAGCGTTCCGGGCGGGTTCAACAGATCGCCCATGCCCGGAGCATCGGGATCTTCGAAAGACGAGCGCACGAAGGTACGCACCTTGTGCACCATGGCAAGCTCGACCGAACGCACCTGCAGCACCTTGGCGCCGAGCGAGGCCATCTCAAGCATTTCCTCGAAGGCGATCTTCTTTAGCCTGCGCGCCTGCGGCACGATACGCGGATCGGTCGTGTAGACCCCGTCGACATCGGTATAGATATCGCAGCGATCCGCTTTGACAGCCGCGGCAATGGCGACGGCTGACGTGTCCGACCCGCCGCGCCCGAGAGTGGCGAGGCGGTTGTCAGGCCCCAATCCCTGGAAGCCGGCGATGACGGCGACCTGTCCCTCGCCCATCCGCTTGATGATGTCGGAGCCGTCGATTTCCAGAATCCGGGCCGCGCCATGCGCATTATCGGTTCGGATCGGGATCTGCCACCCCTGCCAGGAGCGCGCATTGATATCCATCGTTTGCAATGCGATCGCAAGCAGCCCAGACGTTACCTGCTCGCCGGAAGCGACCACCGCGTCGTATTCGCGCGCATCGTAAAAGGGAGAATTGGCGCCGATCACCTTCGGCATGCCCTGCACCCAGCCGACCAGCTCATTGGTCTTGCCGGACATGGCCGAGACCACCACTGCGACCTCGTGGCCGGCATCGACTTCGCGTTTCACGTGGCGGGCAACGTTCTTGATGCGATCCAGGTCAGCGACGGACGTGCCGCCGAATTTCATTACGATGCGTGCCATATGCCTCTACCACGTCTGGCGCCGGGAAGCGGAAAATCGGACCCGGCATAACGAGACCCAGGGGTGACCGGTTAGCGAGAGAGCCAGATCCCAGATTCTGGAACCGCTCCAAAAGCCAGGCCCCCAGAGGCCTCAAGTTGCGGCGTCTCTTAGCGAGTTTGGCGGGGTGAGGCAAGCGCGCGCGATAAAAGCAATTGCCGTGCGGTCCCGCGCCTGTCTGCCTCCTGATCTCCGCCCCTTGACTTATGCCCCCGATCGTCCGACTTCACATTTCACGAACGAAGGAGAGGACGATGACGGAAGGCGCCAGGAGCACGATCGACCAGGGCGAAGTGGACCGCTTCTCGGCGATGGCGACGGAATGGTGGAGCCCGACCGGCAAGTTCAAGCCGCTGCACAAATTCAACCCCGTCCGCCTCGCCTACATAAGAGACAAGGCCTGCGAGAATTTCGGCCGTGATCCGAAAAGCGCCCGCCCGCTCGAAGGCCTGCGTGCGCTCGATATCGGCTGCGGCGGCGGTCTACTGTCCGAACCGGTCGCCCGCATGGGTGCCTCCGTCGTCGGCGCCGATCCTTCCGAGAAGAATATCGGCATCGCCTCGACCCACGCGAAGGCTTCCGGGGTTTCGGTCGACTATCGCGCCATCACCGCCGAGGAACTTGCCGACGCCGGCGAGACTTTCGATATCGTCTTGAACATGGAAGTGGTCGAACACGTCGCCGACGTCGAACTCTTCATGACGACCTGCGCAAAGATGGTCCGCCCCGGCGGCCTGATCTTCGTCGCCACCATCAACCGCACGATGAAGGCAGCAGCACTTGCCATCTTCGCCGCCGAAAACATCCTGCGCTGGCTGCCGCGTGGCACCCATCAATATGAGAAGCTGGTGCGCCCGGAAGAGCTGGAAAAGCCGCTCACGGCAAGCGGCCTTGAGATTACCGACCGCACCGGCGTCTTCTTCAATCCGCTGTCCAACCAGTGGAACCTGTCCAAAGATATGGATGTGAACTATATGTTGCTGGCGAAGCGGCCCGCATAGTTCCCGCAGGCAATACGCCGTTTACATGTCAGCGGCCGCTCCCGCCAACATTCAAGAAGACCAGGTGTCCTGACTTTGTTTCAATTTACGTCCTCAGGCAGCACCGGAATGGCGGCGATCTCGATGCCCTCCTCCACAAGAGCCTGTGCCTCGTCGACCGTCGCCTGGCCGATGATGCCGCGAGCATCCGCCTCGCCATAGTGGATCTTGCGGGCTTCCTCGGGGAACTTCGCGCCGACATCTTCGGAATTGGCCTTGACAGCCGCGACCGCCTCTTTCAGCTTTTCCAGGGCCTCCCGGCGCATGGCGTCCATCGCCAGCGTCTGCCTCTCATCCTTCTTGCGCGCGGTCGACACCGAAGGCGCCATCAGGAGCTTGGAAATGGCGGCAGAATGGCAGACTGGGCAGGTCAGGAACCCGCTCGCGACCTGACGGTCGAAATCGGCGCTTTCTGAAAACCAGCCTTCGAATTCATGGGCATTGTCACAGGTAAGGGAATAACGGATCAAGCGGCGACGCCTCCTGCGACTGCCCCCGCGATCTTCTCGACAGAGAATTCCCGGCCATTCCTCAAGTTCGGGATCTTGTCGTGGGCGGCCTTGACCGCGCCTGGATCGATCTCGGCGACGATGACCGCCTCGCCGGTTGCGCCGCCCGAGGCCAGCACCGTCCCCCAGGGATCAATGATCATCGAGTGGCCGAAGGTCTCCCGGCCGTCCTCGTGCCGCCCATCCTCGTGCCGGCCGGCCTGCGCCGCGGCAACGACGAAAACGCCATTCTCGATCGCCCGCGCTCTCAGCAGGATTTCCCAATGCGCCTCGCCGGTCTGCTTGGTGAACACGGCAGGAACCGTCATTACCTCGGCGCCGGCAACGGCCTGAGCGCGGAAAAGTGCGGGGAAGCGGACGTCGTAGCAGATAGCAAAACCCATTTCCGCAAAGGGCAGCGACAGAACGCGGGCTTCCGAGCCGGCGGTATAGAACGCGCTTTCGCGCCAGCTCTCACCATTGTCGAGATCGACGTCGAACATATGGATCTTGTCGTAGCGATTGAGAATCCGCCCGTCAGGACCGAAGAGGAAGCCGCGATTGGCGATCTTGCCATCGGTAAGCGCGATTGCGGTGGAGCCGACATGCATGTAGATGCCGAGTTCGCTGGCAAGCTCGGAGCCCGTTTTGACGATAATATCGCGCGTCTCGTCGGCAAGCACGGCGCGTGCCGCCGCGCGGTCACGCTGCAGCATGCCGGTCATTTCCGGCGTCTGCACATAGGTGGCGCCTCGGGCCGCAGCCTCGCGCACCAGCCGCGCCATCGCTGCAGCGTTCCTCACCGGATCGACCCCGGAGCACATCTGAACGGCGGCGGCCTTGAAGCTCATCGGTTCTTCCTCAAGCCGCCAGCATCGGATCGAGCTTGCCGGCCCGGTCAAGTGCGAAGAGGTCGTCGCAGCCACCGACATGTTCGGCGCCGATGAAGATCTGCGGGAACGTCGTGCGCCCGTTCGCCTTGCCGATCATCTCCTGGCGAAGATCCGGCGAATAGGTCGCGTCGTGCTCGACATAGTCGACACCCTTATGTTCGAGAAGGGACTTGGCGCGGCTGCAATAGCCGCAGAACTGCCGTGTATAGATCGTGACGGGTACCATGATATCTCCAGACGGATGCCGGGTATTTTCTGTCATATAGGCTCGGAGAGAGCCCTTGCAAAGGTCAAAACCGTTATCTCGGCCGCACCCGCCTTCCGCAGCGTCCGGCAGGCGGCGGCGACTGTCGCGCCTGTCGTGTAGACATCATCGACAAGCACAATACGCTTGCCGAAGACGTCGTTCTCGCAGCCTTTGGCAATCGCGAAAGCACCTCTGACATTGTCCTCGCGCGCCTTGGCGCCGAGGCCGACCTGCTGACTGGTGCGCTTGACGCGGATGAGCGTTGCGGCAAGCAGCGGTTTGCCCGATAGGCTCGCCACATGGCGGGCAAGTTCGGCAGCCTGGTTGAATTTACGGGATAGCATACGGGTGCGGTGCAACGGCACCGGGATCAGCGCATCGCAGCTCTCTACCGCGCCGTCGGAGGCACGCAGCATCCAGCCGGCCATCATCGGCGCCAGATCGGTGCGATCGCGATATTTCAATCCGTGAACGAGATCTCGGACGGCGTGGTCATGTGTCGCCGCTGACCGCAACCGGTCGAAAGGCGGCGGATTGGCGATCGCCTCGGCGCTGAGGATGCCGGCGCCGAGATCATGCGAGAAGGGAATGCCGAGCACTTCGCAATAGGGCCGCTCGATAAAGCGGATGCCGGACCAACATTTCGCACACAGTCCGCGATGGCCGCCGGTCGAAATGCCGCAGACGGAACATGCGGGCGGATAGAGAAAATCGGCAAGCGCCGAAAACGGTCGCAGGAGATGCGCCCGGAGCAAATCTGTCGTCCATTCGGAATGGATCCGTTTCATAGGGTCGAGACTAGCCTGTTCTCTTCGAAAGGAAAATCGCCTTGCCGCTGCAGCGAGCCGGGACTATGGACATCCCCATGGAAACGATCTTCGACAGAGCCCTGATCGCCGCACATCGCCATCGCGCGCTTGTTAACAACGACCTGAAAGCCGCTTTCCTGCTCGACATCGCGGCGGAGGAAATGGCGGAGAGACTTGATGTCGTCGAGCGGCGCTTCGAAACCGCCGTTGAATTGCATGGCACGACCGGTGCACCCGCCCGCGCGGCAATGGCGACGGGCAAGATCGGCACGATGATCCGCGTCGAGAGCGAGAAGGCCTATGCGGGCCCGGGCGAAACTTTTGTCGAGGCGACGCTCGAGGAGGTGCCGCTTGCGCCGCAATCGGTCAATCTCATCCTCGCGCCGCTCAACCTTCATCTGACCAACGATACGCCCGGCGTTTTCGTCCAGATTCGTCGTGCCCTGAAGCCGGACGGCCTGTTCCTGGCGGCCATTCCCGGCGCCGGCACGCTGCAGGAACTGCGCGACGTATTCTTGGCAGCGGAGGTCGAGATGACGGGCGGCGCAAGCCCGCGCGTCATCCCTTTCGCCGATGTGCGCGATATCGGCAGTCTGATGCAGCGCGCCGGCTTCACCCTTCCGGTGATCGACGCTGAGAACTATACGGTCCGATATGACTCGCTCTTCCCGCTGATGCGCGATCTCAGGGCGATGGGCATGAACAATCCGCTTGCAGCCCGCAGTCGCATGCCGCTGACGCGCGCCTTCTTCCTGCGCGCCGCCGAGATCTACGCCGAGCGCTATTCCGATCCCGACGGACGCATTCGCGCGACATTCTCGATCATCTATGTCTCCGGATGGGCTCCGCACGAGAGCCAGCAGAAACCGCTCCAGCCGGGCTCGGCCAAAGCACGTCTTGCCGACGCTCTGAAAGTGGACGAACACAAGCTCAGGCAGTGATCGTCGACAGCTTCGTCAATTGACGGTGATATTGTTGGTGACCACGTTGAAGACGTTCTGCAGGCTGCCGGTGAAGATGCCGAGACCCGAGACAAGTGCTGTGCAAATGATGGCGGCGATCAGGCCGTATTCGACCGCCGTCGCGCCTGTGTCATCTGCAAGAAATGCTTTCCAAAGACGCATTACCCAACCTTCTGCGTGAACCGCCTGCAACCATCAACTCCACGACCACCGGGCGATGACCGCCATTCCAAGCAACCGGCTTCAGCAACCGGCGCCGACGCCGTAGCCTTGGACGACGCAGACCGAGCCGGGCGTATCCTGAAGGACGCTACGACGAATCGTATAGTGCTTGCCGCTTTCGTTCTTCGGAATCGATCCGGTCGTGATTGTGTCGAAATCGACCGGTGCGCTGGCAAAGACGCTTTTCTTCGAGGAATCCGCAAGCATGGGTGTCAGAATCAGCGTCAGCGCGACCACAGCCGTGCCGAACAGAAGGGCGATATTGAGCGCCCCCGTCCTGCGCGAGGCAGACGAAGCCCGTTCCTTTTCCCGGACAGCTTTCCAGAAATCATCGTCCATGACGTCAAGCCTTTTAATACACGCACGCCAGATGCTTGATTGAGGCCGATCTTTGGCAGAAGGTGTTAAACGATCCATTAATATCCACAGCCGAAAACGCCGCGGCGCAATAATAATCAGCTAATGCTAATGCATGTTGCTTGGAAGCGTGCAGCGGTTCCAGGATGACGATATGCAATGGATAAAATCCAAAGCGCATCGCACCGATCAAATTCAACGGGACTCGCTTTAAAGAAAATCCTGCAGCATCGGGATAAGCGGCTCGTCGGCGGGCGGCATGGGGTAGTCGCGCAGCGCCTGCGCACGCACCCATTTCAAAGCCTGCCCCTCACGGCCCTCAGCAATCCCCTCATAGCGCCGGCAGATATAGAGCGGCATCAACAGGTGGAACGTCTCGTAGGAATGGCTGGCAAAGGTGAGCGGCGCCAGGCAGGCGATCTTAGTCTTGATTCCAAGCTCTTCCTCGAGCTCGCGCACCAGCGTCTCCTCCGGAGTCTCGCCGGGCTCGACTTTCCCTCCGGGAAACTCCCAGAGCCCCGCCAATGACTTTCCCTCCGGACGCTGTGCCAATAGGATACGCCCGTCGGCATCGATCAGCGCACAGGCGGCGACCAGTAATATTTTTCGGCCTGCCTCGCTCATCGCGACTCTCGCTGCCAATAGCAATAATGATAGGCGTCGCGAAAACCGAGGCGCTCGTAGAGCGCGATGGCCGGGCGATTGGAAAGCCTGACCTGCAGCCAGGCCGAGCGGGCGCTGCGCATCCGCGCCCAGCGCAATGCCGAGGTCAAGATTTCAGTGCCGAGTCCCTCGCGCCGCCTGGTTTCGCAAACTGAAAGCGACATGATGCCGGCAAGATCGTTGTCCTGGACGCAGAGCACGGTCGCGAGCGGTCCCTCCACGGCGTTCTCGATCATGAACAGACCCGACGGCGGCTTGATCGCCGAAATGATTTCGGCAAGCGCCGGCTTCAGGCTCAGCGGCGCCCTGTCGACCGCCAGGTTGGCATCGACGAAACGGCCGACATCATGGGTCGGCAGATGATCGAGCGTATCCGGCAACTCGGCCCCGGCGAGATCGCAGGTCATCACCACGGTCTCGTCGAACCGTGTCCACTTCTGGGCGCTGAGAAGCTCGATCAGCACCGGCGAGGCGAGCGGCGTCTGGCGGACCACGGCGGCGCGACCATAGGCCTCGAACTTCCGGCTCGCCTTTTCCAGACGGATCTCGACATCGCGATGGTCCGAGGGGTCGAGCGGCACGATGGAATTCAGCCGGTTAGACGGGTGGCCCGCCGTCAGCCGCACCTGCCAGCTGCCGTCATATTGCACGGACGCCGCCGGCCAGGCGCGAAAGCCGACGGCCTCCAGCCTGCGGACCAACGGCAGATTCTTTGAAGATATGGATGCCTGGACCAATGGACGATCAGCTCCGATAGTCGCCATTGATTGCAACATATTCTTTGGTGAGGTCGCAGGTCCAGACGGTTGCCGACCCCGTGCCGAGGCCGATATCGACTTTAACGGGGATATCCTGCGCTTTCATCACGTTTGAGGCGGCTGCCTCGGAATAATCCGGGTCCCGCTCGCCGTTGACGGCGACCCTGATATCCCCGAACCAGATGGCGAGCCGGTCGCGATCCGCCATCTCCCCGGATTTGCCGACAGCCATGACGATACGGCCCCAATTGGCGTCTTCGCCGGCGGCCGCCGTCTTGACCAGCGGCGAATTGGCGATCGACAGTGCGATGCGCTTGGCGGCGGCATCGCTCTCGGCGCCCGTTACGGTGATTTCGAGCATCTTGGTGGCGCCTTCGCCGTCGCGCACCACCTGCAGCGACAAGTCCTTCAGCACTTCGTTGAGGGCGGCCCGGAAAGCGGCAAGGCGCGGATCGTCGGCGCGTTCGATGCGGGGCTGGCCGTCCGCAGCCGCAGCCCCCGTCGCAAACAGCATCAGCGTATCGGAGGTGGACGTGTCGCTGTCGACGGTAATGGAATTGAAGGTCGGTCCGACGCCGTCGGACAGAAGCGCCTGCAGCGCTTCGGACGCGATATCGGCATCAGTGACGACGAAGGAGAGCATGGTCGCCATGTCGGGCGCAATCATGCCGGCGCCTTTGGCAATGCCGTTGATCGTCACGGCCACGCCGCCGATCTCGGCGCTGCGGGTCGAAACCTTGGGATAGGTATCGGTCGTCATGATCGCCTTGGCGGCTTCGAACCAGAAATCGCCGGTCGCCTCGGCCTGCATCCTGTCAAGGACGCCGGCGAATTTGGTGGCATCGAGCGGCTCGCCGATGACGCCGGTCGATGCCAGATAGATCTCGTTTTCGCGGCAGCCGACGGCCGCCGCAGCCGACTTCGCCGTCAGCGCGGTCGCCTGGCGGCCTTTCATGCCGGTAAAGGCATTGGCGTTGCCTGAATTGACGACGACGGCGCGCGCAGTGCCGTGCGGCAGGTTCGCGCGGCAGAAATCGACTGGCGCGGAGGGGCATTTGGAACGGGTGAAGACGCCCGCGACCGATGCCGGTTTATCGAAGACCATCATCAGCACGTCGGTGCGGTTCTTGTACTTGATGCCGGCCGACGCCGTCGCCATGCGCACGCCGCGCAGCGAAGGCATCGGAACGAAGGATTTCGGGGCGAGCGGCGAAACGGAACCGGACATGATGAAACCTGCCAATGGGCATTCCCCGGCGACTGAACGAACCGGCTCGCCGTCCGGAAATGCGACAACAACGATAAGGAAGGGCCCGGAAGAACCGGGCCCTGATGCGAATATTACTGCTTCGGCGCCGGCTGGGCGGGCTCGCTGCCCGGCTCCGGCTGCTTGTTGGCCTCGTCGTAACCCTTGCGCAGCGTCTCGTCCGAAATTTCGATCTTGGCAGACGACTTGGCCTCATTGAGGAGGGCAAGATACTTGTCGCGCATGACGAGCTGACGAACCTGGTCCTGCACCTGGTCGAAAGGCGGCGGCGGAGCGTCACGTTTGTCCTCGACCTTGATGACATGATAGCCGAAATCGGTCTTGACGGGCGTTTTCGAATAGGCGCCCTTCTCGAGCGCGAAGGCCGCGTCCTCGAATTCCTTCACCATACGGCCGCGCGAGAAATAGCCGAGATCGCCGCCTTCCGACTTGTTCGGATCAGTGGATTTTTCCTTGGCGAGTTCGGCGAAATCCTTGCCGGCGTCGAGCTGCTTGATGATGTCCTTGGCTTCGTCCTCGGTCTTGACCAGGATGTGGCGGGCGTGGACTTCCTCCTGCTTCGGCAGGGCTGCGACTTCCTTGTCGTAACGAGCCTTGATTTCGTCAGGGGTTACGGTGTCGACGACGTGCTTCTTGAAATAGGCATTGTGAAGCTCGCGATCAGCGAGGTACTGCATGCGCTTCTTGAATTCGTCGGTCTGGTCGAGCTTCTCCGTCGTCGCGCCGGCCGCAAGCAGCTTCACATCGATGGCGGCGGACAGGGCTGCGACCTTCTTCTGGTCGTCCGGAAGCTGCGCCAGCTGCGGATCGAGGTTGGCGACGGCGAGATCGAGCTCAGACTGGTGGATCTCCAGATTGCCGACCTTGGCGACAACAGCGTCCTCTGCATGGGCCGGAGCCTGGAATGCAACAAAAGTTGCAAACGCCAGCACGGCGAATTTATTGGTGCTCAACATCAAATAACCCTTCACAGTTACATCGCCGGCTTCAGCATCGCCTGTTCCAGCTCAAAATAGCCATCAACACCGGATTGTGGCCTTTCTGTATCCGCCAAATCCGTTGACATCATTCGACCCCCCTCTTATCTGTCACGCAACCTCGCGTCCAGAACAGTTTCCGGGCGTTTCAAGGCGTGCGCCTGATTTTCGGCTGGGCCGCGGACAAGAAACGTCGCGGATGAATATTGAGAAAGGACCAGTCACATGGTCAGCTTTGGCGGTATAGCCCGCAAGTTATTTGGGTCGTCCAATGATCGCCGCGTGCGGTCCTACCAGCCGAACGTCGCCGCGATCAACTCCATCGAAGAGAAGACGAAGGCGCTGACGGACGAGCAGCTCGCGGCAAAGACCGTCGAATTCCGCGCTCTTCTCGCCGAGGGCAAGACGCTCGACGACATTCTGATTCCCGCCTTTGCCGTCGTGCGCGAGGCGTCACGCCGCGTTCTCGGCCTGCGACCTTTTGACGTACAGCTGATCGGCGGCATGATCCTGCATTCGAATGCGATCGCCGAGATGAAGACCGGCGAAGGCAAGACCCTCGTCGCCACCCTGCCGGTCTATCTGAACGCGCTTTCCGGCAAGGGCGTGCACGTTGTCACCGTCAACGATTATCTCGCCCAGCGCGATGCCGCGACCATGGGCCGTGTCTACGGCTTCCTCGGCATGACCACAGGCGTCATCGTTCATGGCCTTTCCGACGAGGAGCGCCGCGCGGCTTATGCCTGCGACATCACCTATGCCACCAACAACGAGCTCGGCTTCGATTATCTGCGCGATAACATGAAGTACGAGAAGAACCAGATGGTCCAGCGCGGCCACAATTTCGCGATCGTCGACGAAGTCGACTCAATCCTCGTCGACGAAGCGCGCACGCCGCTGATCATCTCCGGTCCGCTCGACGACCGCTCGGAACTCTACAATACGATCGACGCCTTCATTCCGCTGCTCGCGCCCAGCGATTACGAGATCGACGAGAAGCAGCGTTCCGCCAACTTCTCCGAAGAGGGCACCGAGAAGCTGGAAAACCTGCTGCGTCAGGCCGGCCTCTTGAAGGGTAACGCGCTCTACGACATCGAGAACGTCGCAATCGTCCACCACATCAACAATGCGCTGAAGGCCCACAAGCTCTTCCAGCGCGACAAGGACTATATCGTCCGCAACGACGAAGTCGTCATCATCGATGAATTCACCGGCCGCATGATGCCGGGCCGGCGTTATTCGGAAGGCCAGCACCAGGCACTCGAAGCCAAGGAAAAGGTGCAGATCCAGCCGGAAAACCAGACGTTGGCATCGATCACTTTCCAGAACTACTTCCGCATGTACGACAAGCTCGCCGGCATGACCGGCACGGCGCAGACGGAAGCGGAGGAATTCGGCAATATCTACAATCTTGACGTTATCGAAGTCCCGACCAACCTGCCGATCAAGCGTATCGATGAGGACGACGAGGTCTATCGGACCTTCGACGAGAAGTTCAAGGCGATCATCGACGAAATCCTCGATGCCCACAAGCGCGGCCAGCCGGTGCTCGTCGGTACGACCTCGATCGAGAAGTCGGAGCTGCTCGCCGAGCGCATGCGCAAGCAGGGCTTCGACAATTTCCAGGTGCTGAACGCCCGCTATCACGAGCAGGAAGCCTATATCGTCGCCCAGGCCGGCGTGCCGGGCGCCGTTACGATCGCCACCAACATGGCCGGCCGCGGCACCGACATTCAGCTCGGCGGCAACCTGGATATGCGCATCGAGCGCGAGCTCGGCGAACTCGAAGCCGGTCCGGAGCGCGACGCCAGGATCCAGGCGATCGTCGAGGAGATCAAGGAGCTCAAGCAGAAGGCGCTCGCCGCCGGCGGTCTCTACGTCATCGCCACCGAACGCCACGAGAGCCGTCGCATCGACAACCAGCTGCGCGGCCGCTCTGGCCGTCAGGGCGACCCCGGCCGCTCGAAATTCTACCTTTCGCTCCAGGACGATCTGATGCGCATCTTCGGCTCCGATCGCATGGACAGCATGCTGACCAAGCTCGGCCTCAAGGAAGGCGAGGCGATCGTCCACCCGTGGATCAACAAGGCGCTCGAGCGCGCGCAGAAGAAGGTCGAAGCCCGCAACTTCGATATCCGCAAGAATTTGCTGAAGTATGACGACGTTCTCAACGATCAGCGCAAGGTGATCTTCGAGCAGCGCCTCGAACTGATGGAATCGACCAATATTTCCGAGACCGTCTCCGACATGCGCCGCGAAGTGATAGAGGATCTGGTTGAGAAGCATATCCCCGAGCGCGGCTATGCCGAACAGTGGGATGCCGTCGGCCTGAAGGCCGGCGTTGCCAATATCCTGAACCTCGATCTGCCGATCGAGGAGTGGTTCAAGGAAGAAGGCATCGGCGAGGACGACATTCGCGAGCGCCTGACGCAAGCCGCCAATGCCGCCTTTACCGAAAAGGCCGAGCGCTTCGGCGACGACATCATGCATTATGTCGAACGCTCGATCGTCATGCAGACGCTCGATCATCTCTGGCGCGAGCACATCGTCAACCTCGACCATCTACGCTCCGTCATCGGTTTCCGCGGCTATGCCCAGCGCGATCCGCTGCAGGAATACAAGTCCGAAGCCTTCGAACTCTTCACCGGCCTCCTCAATAATCTGCGCGAGGCGGTCACCGCCCAGCTGATGCGCGTCGAGCTGGTGCAGCAGGCGCCCGCTGAGCCGGAACCGCCGCTGATGCAGGCCCATCATCTCGATCCGACGACCGGAGAGGACGATTTCGCCCCGATCTACCAGGCCTCTGAAGTCATCGTCTCACCCGAGAACCGCAATCCGGACGACCCCGCCACCTGGGGCAAGGTCGGGCGCAACGAGGCCTGCCCTTGCGGTTCCGGCAAGAAATACAAGCATTGCCACGGTGCCTTCGAGCAGGTCTGAGGCAAATCGCGAAAAGCTGGAATGCCGCCTTCGGGCGGCATTTTTCTTTTCTGCGGCAGCGCCGAGAACCCGATCTTCATAGCTTGATGGCAGCCCGATCCGGAACCGTTTCTTAACCCTGTTCTGTCAAGACTTCGGGGGCGATTTGCCTGACCTTTAGAGTTTTGCGTGTTCATCATGGCGGTCATAGAAACAGCGGAGAAACTGCTGCCCGCGGGCCTGCGCCCGATCGGCGGCCGCACGCTGCGCATGTTTGCCGCCATGCTCACCGAAGGCGGCGAAAAAGCGGCCGCCCGGCGGATGGCGCTGACGGCCTTCTCGATCCGTATCCTCAGCGCCGCGCTCGCCTTTATCTCCCAGATCGTGCTCGCACGGCTGATGGGCGAATATGAATATGGCATCTTCGTTTTCGTCTGGGTGCTGATCGTCGTCTTCGGCGATCTCTCCTGCCTTGGCTTCCACACCGCGATCGTCCGCTTTCTGCCGCAGTACAAGGCGGCGGGCGCCTTCGACGAAATCCGCGGCCTGACCGGCACGGCACGCATCTTTGCGATGCTTTCCGGCACAGTGATGCTCGCCGCCGGCATGATCGGGCTGCATTTCTTCGGCGATAGGATCGAAGCCTATTACGTCATCCCGATCTTCCTCGGCCTGCTTGCCATGCCGATGATCGCGCTTGGCGATATTCTGGAAGGCACGTCGCGGGCGAACCATTGGCCGGTGATGGCGCTGAGCCCGGTCTATATCGTCCGGCCGGTCCTCATCATCGCCTTCATGCTGATCGCGATTGCGATGGGCGCAGAGCATACGGCCGTCACGGCCATGCAGGCGGCGCTTGCCGCCACCTTCGTCACCGCGCTTGGCCAATATGGCGCGACACTCTATCGTCTTCGCCGGCACTATGACGAAGGTCCGCGCAAGATCGATTTCCTCGCCTGGCTCAGTGTAGCCTTCCCGATCTTCCTGATCGAAGGCGTGAGTTTCCTGCTCACCAATTCAGATGTCGTCGTCGTCGGCATTTTCCTTGAACCGCACGACGTCGCTATCTATTTCGCCGCCGCCAAGACCATGGCGCTGGTGCATTTCATCAATTTCTCCGTCAAGGCCGCTTCCGGCCCGCGCTTTTCCTCGATTATTGCCGAAGGCGACCACGCTCAACTGGCGGCGGCCGCCGCCGACGCCGCCCGCTGGACCTTCTGGCCGGCGTTCGGAGTCGGCCTCGTCGTGCTCGCGGCCGGCCACCTGCTGCTGTCGCTGTTCGGCGGCGCCTTCACGTCAGGTTATCTTGTCATGGCGATCCTGCTCGCCGGCATCCTTGCCAAGTCACTGGTCGGCCCGGCCGAAACGCTGCTGATGATGGCGGGCAAGCAGAACCTCTGTGTGGCTCTCTATGCCGGCGCATTGGCCGCCAATGTCAGCCTCAACCTTGCTTTGATCCCGCACTACGGCATCGAAGGCACCGCCGTCGCCACCGCCTCGGCCATGGCAGTCGAGGCTATCCTCCTGCATGTCGCCGTGCGCCGCACGCTCGGCATCGTCCTCTTCGCCTTCGCCAGCCCCTCCGCCGCAACGCCAGAAATGAGAGTTCGATAGATGGTGCGCCTACCACCCGTCACCGAAAGCACCGACAGCATCAGCAACCGCATGATCCATGAGCTCGCGGCGCTGCATTTTGAAGCGCCGCAGGCCGAGGCCCGCGCCGAGATCGGCCGGCCGGGGCGCGAGCTCTGCCTCTATCCCGGCAAGCTCGGCTACGAACTTCAGGACGAGCTCGACTTCCTTTCCAACCGAGCGATGGAACCGAACGTCTTTTTCTCCGGCCGCTTCCTTGCGCCCGCCATGCCGCGGATCGAAGACCGGCAAGTAAATTTCGCCCTGATCCGCGATTACAGCGCCGGCCGCAGCCGCATGCGCTTCCTCCTGCCGTTTTCGGTCGACAGACCGGGCTTTGCCGTCGGCCCCTCGATCATCCGCGGCTGGTCGAACAGCTTCGGTCCGCTCGGCACACCGCTCGTCGACAGCGAAGATGCGGCCGAAACCCTCGACAATTTCTTCGAAGGGCTGATCGCTCCCGATCTCAACCTGCCGAGCACACTGGTCTTGCCGGACCTGAGATTGAACGGCATTTTCGTGCGCATGCTCAAGGCCGTGGCGCTCGGCCGCAACCTTCCGCTCACCGTGACCAATCCCTATCAGCGCCCGATGCTGCAGAGTGAGGAAGAGGCGCCCGCCTATCTCGGCAAAACCATCTCCTCGTCGCACATGCGTGAGATGCGCCGCCAGTGGCGCCTGCTGGAGGAACAGGGAACGGCGGTCTATGCCGTCGCCCGCCAGCCGCGCGACGTCCACGTCCGTTTCGAGGAATTCTTGGCGATGGAGGCTGGCGGCTGGAAGGGCAAACGGCGAAGCGCTCTCGTCACCGATCGCTACCATACCGCATTCGCGCGCGAGGCCGTGTCGAACCTTGCCGCCGTCGACGCCGTGCGTATCCACACGATCGATCTCAACGGCAAAGCGATCGCTGCCATCGTGGTGTTGATGATGGGCGGCGAGGCCTATACCTGGAAGACCGCCTATGATGAGAACTATGCCCGCTATTCGCCGGGCAAGCTCTTGATGAGCGAACTCACGGAATGGCATCTCGATGACGCCAATATCGTGCGCTCCGATTCCTGTGCCGTCTCCGACCATCCGATCATGAGTCGCTTGTGGCAGGAGCGCGAGGAGATGGGAACTTTGGTCATCGGCCTGACCCAGAACGGCGACCGCGACATGCGCCAGGCCGCCGCCCAGCTCCACATGTACCGCAGCACGCGCAACATGGCGAAGATGCTGCGCGAGAAGATCATGTCGCTCACCGGCCGAGGCTAAAGCATCTCCGGGCGGCGCTCAGCCCTCAGCCGCAGCTTTCTCTCGCAGCAGCCGGCGGATGACCTTGCCGGTTGTCGTCAGCGGCAATGACTCGACGAATTCCACCTCGCGCGGATATTCGTGCATCGAAAGCCGCATCTTCACCCATTCCCTGATTTCGGCGGCCAGCGACTCGCTCGGCGAATGACCGGGTGATAGCACGATGTAGGCCTTGACGATCTCGGTGCGCACCGCATCGGGTTTGCCGACGGCCGCGGCAAGCTGCACGGCGGGATGGCCGATCAGGCAATCCTCGATCTCGGCCGGGCCGATGCGATACCCGGACGAGGTGATGACGTCGTCGTCACGGCCTTCAAAGGTGACGTAGCCGTCTTCGTCCTGCCGGCCGATGTCACCGGTAAGCAGCCAGCCGTGAAGAAATTTTCGCGCGGTCGCCGCCGCATCGTTCCAATAGCCGAGGAACATCACGGGATCGGGACTCGCGATGGCGATCTGACCGGATTCGCCCGCCGGCAGTTCGTCACCGGCCTCGCTGACGATCGCGACGCGATGGCCGGGCACCGCGCGTCCGATGGCGCCCGCCTTGGTGACGCCAAAGGCAGCACTCGACGACAGCACGAAATTGCATTCCGTCTGGCCGTAGAATTCGTTGACGGTGATGTCGAGCGTGCGCCGCGCCCAGTCATAGGTCTCGCGGCCGAGCGCTTCTCCCGCCGAGCCGATGGTGCGCAACACCAGATCATATTTCGACCGCGGATCGGAAACCGACCGCATCAGCCGCAGCGCCGTCGGCGGGATGAAGGCATTGCGCACCTTCATCTCCGCCATGATCCGATAGGCCGTGTTGGCATCGAATTTCTGCGCCGGCGACGAGACGACGGGAACGCCGAGCAGAAGGCTCGGCAGCAACGCGTTGAGAAGACCGCCGGCCCAGGCCCAGTCGGACGGGGTCCAGACCTTGTCGCCCGCCTTGGGAAACCCTTCATGGGCGAACTGCATGCCGGGAATATGCCCGGGCAGAACACGGTGGCCATGCAATGCGCCCTTGGGCGGCCCTGTCGTGCCCGAGGTGAAGATCATCAGCGCCGGATCGTCGGGCGTTGTCTTCTCTCCCTCGAAGACCGGCGCATGCGAGGCGGTCAGATCGGCAAAGGAGAGGGCGTCGCGAGCGCCGCTGACACTGATCACATGTCGCAGTTCCGGCAGGCGATCGCGGATTTGCCGGACCCGATCAAGGCCGAAATCATTGGTGATAATTGCCGCCGCGCCTGAGATTCTGAGCCGATATTCAAGCGCCTCGACGCCGAACAGCAGCGCCAGCGGCAGGGCGATCGCGCCCATCTTATAGATTGCGACGTGCGCAATCACGGTCTCGAAGGACTGGGGCACCAGCAGAGCGACGCGATCGCCACGCTTGATGCCGAGGGATGCCAGCGCATTGGCGAACATCGAAGAGGCCGCGGAAAGTTCACCATAGGTCAGCGAAAGATCGTCGCCGTCCGGGCTGAAATGCTCCAGACAGACGCGTTCCGGATCTCGCACCGCCCATTCGTCGCTGACGGCGCGGCCGATATTGAAATCCTCCGGAATCCGCCAGGAAAAATCACGGCAGAGATCGTCATAACGATCAAGGGACGGCAGTCGCATAGTCGAGTTCCGGTGAAATGCTGCGGCAGCTAACACCGTGCGGCGCGGATACGCAAGCTGCAGAGAAAAACGAGCCGATCACACACCATTGTATGCGTAGTCCGCAGATTGTTCATTCAGCCCCTGCGACTTTCGCAGTTGCGCACTAGATCATGAAACGCCGCGCGGGGTTATCTCAAGTCTTGGAGCGTTTCATGGAATACGTCAAATTCGGAAAGACCGGGCTCGAAGTCTCGAAAGTCTGCCTCGGCTGTATGACCTTCGGTGATCCCGGCCGCGGCAATCATGCCTGGAGCCTGCGGGAAGAGGAAAGCCGGACGATAATCAAGCAGGCGATCGACCTCGGAATCAATTTCCTCGACACCGCCAACACCTATTCCAACGGCTCTTCGGAGGAGATCGTCGGCCGTGCCATCAAAGACTTCGCCAAGCGCGAAGACATCGTGCTTGCGACCAAGGTGTTCAACCGCATGCGGCCGGGCCCGAACGGTGCCGGTCTGTCGCGCAAAGCGATCTTCGACGAGATCGACAATAGCCTGCGGCGCCTCGGCACCGACTATGTCGATCTCTACCAGATTCATCGTTTCGACTATACGACGCCGATCGAGGAAACGCTGGAAGCGCTGCATGACGTCGTCAAATCGGGCAAGGCACGTTATATCGGCGCCTCATCCATGTATGCCTGGCAATTCACCAAGGCGCTCTACGTCTCCCGGCTGAACGGCTGGACCGAGTTCGTCAGCATGCAGGACCACCTGAACCTGCTCTACCGCGAGGAAGAGCGCGAAATGCTGCCCCTCTGCGCAGACCAGAAGATCGCCGTCATTCCCTGGAGCCCGCTGGCCCGCGGCCGTCTGACCCGCGACTGGGACGAGACGACGGCGCGTAGCGAAACCGACGAATTCGGCAAGACGCTCTACACGCAGTCCATCGATGCCGACCGCAAGATCGTCGATGCCGTCGCCGAAATCGCCAGAGCCCGCAGCATCTCCCGCGCCCAGGTCGCCACCGCCTGGATCCTGCAGAAGAGCGTGGTGACCGCGCCGATCATCGGCGCATCCAAACCGAACCACCTGACCGATGCCGTTGCCTCGCTCTCGGTCAAACTCACCGCCGAGGAAATCGCGGCCCTGGAAGCCCCCTATGTCCCGCACGCCGTCGCCGGCTTCAAGTAACCGCCGGCGGGATCGAGCTGCCGACGCATCGTCACCAGAAACTGCTCGGCAAGCGCCCTGTCCTCGACGGCGCGGGCGAGAATAACGGCCCCCATCATCGATGAGAGCGTCGTCGCTGCATTGGCGCGGCGCTCGTCCTCGGTCTTTCCGGGAACGATATCGGCAAGTGTGTCGACCAATACGGACAGCCCGTCGCTGAAGACGGCGCGCATCGCGCCGTGGCTGCGGCTCACCTCCTGAATCAAAGTCGCGAAAACACAGCTGCCGCCCGGATCGTCAACCGTGCGCCAGTGAATATAATGGTCGAGAAGTGCCTGCAGCGGCCGGTCGGGAGACTCGGCAATATGTTCCTTCCAGCGCCTCTCGACCTTGTCGATCAGCTTGCGGCTGACCTCAAGCGCCAACTCGTCCTTCGAACTGAAGTGGCCGTAGAAGCCGCCATGCGTCAGCCCCGCCGCCTTCATGATATCGACGACACCGACGCCGTCGAAACCGTTCTCGCGAAAGAGCACGCCGGCAACACTGAGTATCTTCTCGCGGTTCTCGGCAAATTTTTCGCGGCTGACCCGCATCTTCATCTCCAGAAATCGTCGCTTGACAAAATATATGATGTCCATCATCAATAAGCAAGAAATATGATGATCATCATGTAAATCGGCTCTGTATCTTCTCCACCTGAATTCGAATGGAATCCCCTCATGGTTTCAGCAGTTCTTGCCTCCTCCCTTGCGCGGCGCAACATTCACTACGGTTGGGTCGTCGTTGCCGCGACCTTCCTGACCATGCTGGTGACGGCAGGCGCCATGGGCGCCCCCGGCGTCCTCATCAAGCCGCTCCAGGATGAGTTCGGCTGGGAAACGTCGCAGATTTCCTCCGCTCTGGCGATCCGCTTGATCCTTTTCGGTTTCATGGGTCCGTTCGCCGCCGCCTTCATGAATTATTTCGGCGTGCGAAAGGTCATCGTCTTTGCACTGGCGCTGATTGGCGCAGGCTTCATCGGTTCGCTGTTCATGACCAGGCTTTGGCATCTGCTGGCGCTGTGGGGCATCGTCGTCGGCTTCGGCACCGGCCTGACGGCCATGGTGCTGGCGGCAACGGTTTCGACGCGCTGGTTTGTCAAGCACCGCGGCCTTGTCGTCGGCATGCTCTCGGCGAGTTCGGCAACCGGCCAGCTCGTCTTCCTGCCGCTGATGGCGGAACTCACCGAACGTTACGGCTGGCGTGCCACCGTGTTCTTCGTCTGCGCCATGATCATGGTTGCCGCGCTTCTCGTCCTTCTCTTCATGCGTGACCGCCCGTCGGACGTGAACCTGCCATCGCTGGGAGAAGCCCATGTCGCGCCAGCGCCGGCCCGCACGACGCTCGGCGCTGCGCTGATGACGCCGATCACCACGCTCCGCGAAATATCGACGACCTCGACCTTCTGGATCCTGTTTGCCACCTTCTTCATCTGCGGCCTCAGCACCAACGGCCTGATCCAGACCCATTTCGTCACCCTCTGCGGCGATTTCGGCATCGTGCCGGTGGCAGCCGCCAGCGTGCTTGCCGTCATGGGCATCTTCGATTTCTTCGGCACCATCGGCTCCGGCTGGCTCTCCGACCGCTTCGATAATCGTTGGCTGCTGTTCTGGTATTACGGCCTACGCGGTCTCTCGCTGCTCTACCTGCCCTTCAGCGATTTCAGCTTCTATGGCCTCTCGATCTTCGCGATCTTCTACGGTCTCGACTGGATCGCCACCGTGCCGCCGACCGTCAAGATTGCCGCCGACCGCTTCGGCCGCGAAAAGGCCGGCCTCGTCTTCGGCTGGGTCTTTGCCGGCCATCAGCTGGGCGCCGCCACCGCCGCCTATGGCGCCGGCCTGTCGCGCACGGAGCTGTCGAGCTACCTGCCCGCCTTCTTCGTCGCCGGCGCCTTCTGCCTCTTGGCTTCGATCCTGGCGATCACACTGAAGAAGTCCGGCCTGACCAACCCGGCCCCTGCCGCCGCCCACTGATATGAAACAGGATCCGGCCTCGAGACCAGGCCGGATCTTCCAACGCTTCATTGCGATAACTTCGCCGGCCCGTCTTGCGCGCGCGGGCGCTCGCATGTTAGACAGCCGCCCGTCCGTATCCGTTGCCCCATTGGCGGAATTGGTAGACGCGCTCGACTCAAAATCGAGTTTCGAAAGAAGTGCTGGTTCGACCCCGGCATGGGGCACCAGCCTCCGCTCTGTGAGCTTCGGTCGGCGAGCCGAAGAGAGCATTGAGGCGGATGCAGCCGCGCCGCAGTTCCGTCAGGAACGAAGGCGGACTGGTTCGATTATGCTCCGCTTAGCGGCACCATTATCCCGAATACAATCGTGTCACGCCTCCGCATCATCAAGCTGACGCGGAAGCACGGAACGAATTCACATCTGCCCGAAACTACTTGTTCTTCAGCAGCCACATCTTGCCGGCCATCGTGATGCCGTAGACATCTTTTGATGCGTCATCGTCGAGATGCCGCCGCTCGAGGAAGCCCGGCTCTCTCAACTCGCCCAGCGTCTTAGCCGCGACCGATTTCACCTTCTGCGGCCGCTCTTTCCAGCGGTCGGTCTTTGCGTAGGTCACCGTCGCGTTCTGATGCGTCCATTTATTTGCCGGCTGAGGATAGAGATCTCCGGCCTTGGCGAGTTTAAGTGCGACGATCTGGGATGGGGTAAGCTCAATCATACTGAAAAATTCCTGTGCGGGGTTCTGTGCGCCGAAAATGCGCTTCGAACGAAAGGGTGCCCATAACACCGCCTGATCACTTCCACCACCGTATTGCGCGTGCGTGCCATTCGAAACGCGAAAACCCGGCTTGCGGGAGCCGGGCTTCGTCTTTGTCGCGAATCTTCGTCAATAGCAGCGCCTAACCGTCCGGGTTACTTCGCCTTCATCGGTCTGACGGGTGACGCTCCTGGTTTCGCAGCCATCATGTCGGTAGCGGCGGTGCTCACGTTCGCGCACAGCGCCGAGAGTGACGCCGCGCTCACTGATGGTGATGCCGGGCCGCTCCCGCTCGTAACGATAGTCATCGTCATACGAACGCTCCCTGACATAGACGCTGTCGGCGAGAACAGGCGCTGCAAACGAGCAGGCGGCAAGGGCCGTCACGGCACAGTTCAGAATGATCTTTCGCATGTCGTTTCTCCTTGTCTAAAGGGCCAACGAAGCAAAAGGGAAGTGGTTCCGACATAGGCGGCAAACCTGTCATTCTGGAGTGGACGCGGAATTTATTGTTCGTGACCAAGCCGACGCTTCCGAGAGCAGCCGCAAAACGCAAATCAACTATTTAATTTTGCTTGCGCTTCGTCCAAGGTGGCGCCGTTACCATCAGGCGAGGGCAGACGTGCATCAGGAAGTGGGACTCATCGCGACGGTCGCCGTCAGTTTTGTTTTCGCGGCGGTCCTCGGTTATGGCGCCGACCGGCTGCGACTGCCGCCGCTCGTTGGCTATCTGATGGCCGGCATCCTGATCGGGCCACTCACACCAGGTTTCGTCGCCGATACCGCCCTTGCCGGCCAGCTTGCCGAAATGGGTGTCATCCTGCTGATGTTCGGCGTCGGCCTGCATTTTTCCGCTTCCGACCTGCTTGCCGTACGCGGGATCGCCGTGCCGGGCGCGATCGGCCGAATTATTCTGGCCACTCTGCTGGGTATCGGCCTCTGTACGCTCTGGGGCTGGAGCCTCGGCGCCGGCGTCGTGTTCGGGCTCAGCCTCTCGGTAGCGAGTACGGTCGTACTCCTGAAGGCGCTGGAGGAGCGCAATCTCGTCAATGCGCCGAGCGGGCGCGTGGCCGTCGGCTGGCTGATTGTCGAGGATCTGGTGATGGTGCTGGCGCTGGTGCTGCTGCCGGCGCTGGCAGAGCTTCTCGGCGGCCACGCCGTTGATACGAATCACGGCCTCGGTGAGCTGCCGCTGGTGTTGACGATCGGACTGACCTTGTTCAAGGTGCTGGCCTTCGCCGCGATGGCAATCTTCCTCGGCCCCCGTATCGTGCCCTGGCTGCTGACGATGATCGCCCGCACCGGCTCGCGCGAACTCTTCACGCTGACGGTGCTGGCAATCGCGCTCGGCATCGCTTTCGGCTCGGCGGCGATTTTCGGTGTCTCCTTTGCACTCGGCGCCTTTTTCGCCGGCGTCGTCATGAGCGAATCCCAGCTCAGCCACAGAGCAGCGGCCGATTCACTGCCCTTGCAGAACGCCTTCTCCGTGCTGTTCTTCGTCTCGGTCGGCATGCTCTTCGACCCCTCGATCCTGGTTCGCCAACCGTTGGCCGTGATCGGCGCCCTGGCGCTCGTCATTCTCGGCAAGGCCGTCATCACCTTCGCCATCGTCATGATGCTGCGATATCCGATCGGCATGGGGCTGACCTTGGCCGGCGGCCTTGCCCAGATCGGCGAATTTTCCTTCATCCTTGCCGGCCTCGGCGTCTCGCTCGGGCTTCTGCCGCATGAAGGCCAGGATCTGATCCTTGCCGCAGCGATCCTGTCGATCACACTCAACCCGATCGTGATCATCGCAACCGAGGGCCTGAAGAAACATATCCATGCGCAATGGCCCTCGTTCTTCGAAAATTTCGGCAGAAAGAGGCAGAAGACGCTCGGCAAAGAACTGGAAAAAATCAGGGCGCTCGGCGAGGAACGAGAACGCCAGCATCAGTTGAAGATGCAGCAGCTGATCGAAACCTTTCCGCTGTTCTCTCAGGTCGGGGAAGATGCACAGGAAGAGCTGCTGCTGCTCTTCAAGGCGAAGTCGGCTCCACCAGGCGAACGCGTCATCCGTCGCGGCGATCGCGGCGACAGCATGTATTTCATCTCCTCAGGCGCGGTCGAAGTACGTCTCGCCAGCGGTGCGATCCGCCTGGAACCGGGCGCCTTCTTCGGGGAAATGGCGTTGCTGAGCGGCGGAAGGCGCACGGCAGACGTCATCGCCGTCGACTTCTGTCAGTTCGAGGTGCTCGAGCGGCGCGATTTCAATATGTTCATGTCGCATCATCCCAACTTGCGCGCCGTCGTCAGCGAAATGGCGCAAAAACGCACCGAAATGAACGTCCTGCGTCAGCAATGGGAAAAGTCGATGGATCTATCCTGACGCGGCGATCGTCTCAGCCCGCCGGCCAATAGCCGTCAGAGCGGAAATCGTCCGGGATCGGGTCGAGCCGCGACAAGGTCTCGGCCGCGAAATCGATCTGCATCGACAGGTATCTCAGGGAGGCCAGCATCGGCACGCCGGTGGCAAATTCCCGAATGCGGGACGGGTGATAACCACTTTCCTTGAGCCGCCGGTTCGCTTCCCGGCGCACATCTTCCCGGCTCGGTCCCGAACCCGCTTCGGCCCGGTCATTCATCTGCACGGCCCGCCCAAGGCCGCCTTCAATCACTTTGAACATTCTCATGCCACCCTGCACGTCGACCACGTAAACCTTGCCCTAGAATGGCCGATTCGCAATCCCATGAAATCTTGGGAGAGGCGGCGACGCCTCCGCATCACAAAATTTTTAGACGACGGTGGCACGAAGGACACGGGCGAGCATTTACAGCGCCGCATACGACCCCTAAAGCTTTTTGCACCGCAATAGGAAAGGAATGGAATGCTTCGCAGACTTTACGACTGGACCATGTCTCTGGCCTCGCGCAAATCGGCCGAAGTCTGGCTCGCCGTCATCGCCTTCGTCGAAAGCTCCGTCTTTCTCGTCCCCGCCGATGTGCTGTTTCTGCCGATGGCGCTTGCCAAGCCGGAACGCTCCTATCGCTATGCGCTGATCGCGACCGTCGCCTCCGTGCTCGGCGGCATCGCCGGTTGGGCGCTCGGCTTTTACGCCTACGAGACGGTGGCGCGGCCGGTTCTCGCATTCTACGGCAAGCTCGATGCCTTTGAGCAGATGAAGGCCTATGTCACCTACGAGTGGATCCTGTTGCTGCTCGTCACATCAGGTCTCGCACATCTGCCGCCGATCAAGATCGTGACCATCCTGTCCGGCGTCATCCACGTCAATCTCGGTCTTTTCATCGTTTCGGCGATCGTTGCGCGCGGCGCGCGTTTCCTGTTCCTCGCCTGGCTGCTGCGCCGCTACGGCGAGCCGATCCGGCATTTCATCGAAAAGCGCCTCGGCCAGATCGTCGGCATCGGTGCCGGGGCCGTGATCGTGCTATATGTCGGCTACCGCTCTTTCGCTCACTAGGCCCATCTTGCGGAGTTCCGCCATGACTGCCATCTCTTCGCCGCTCGTCCGCCCCGGCTTTACCTATTCGATATTGCTCGCTATCGGCATGGCGGCGGTGGTCGGCGCCGCGCTCGGCTTCCAATATATCGGCGGCTATATTCCCTGCGCACTCTGCCTCTTGCAGCGCCAGCCCTATTATTATGCCATCCCGATCGCCATTCTCGCCGCCATATGCGAGCTTGCCGGTCTGCCGAACTGGATTTCACGGGCAATGCTGCTTGCGGCCGGCATCCTGATGCTGGTGACGGCCGGCATGGGCGTCTATCACGCCGGCGTGGAATGGCATTTCTGGCCGGGGCCGGCGACCTGCTCGACGACCGCAAACAGCATGACGAGCAATGCCGGCGATCTGCTGACCGAGCTCAATACGATCAAAGGTCCATCCTGCACCGATGCAGCGCTGCGGGTGCTTGGCCTGTCTTTTGCAGGTTGGAACGTGATCGCCGGTATTCTGCTGGCAGCTTTCGCCTTCGTCGGCGTCCGCAAATCTGCGTGAGGCGAGCCTATCAGGGCTGCAGTTCGGTATCCCAGTAGAGATAGTCGAGCCAGCTTTCATGCAGATAGTTGGGCGGAAACAGCCGGCCGTTATTGTGCAGATCCTGCACCGTCGGCTGGTAGGGCTTTTGCGCCGGGAACATGCCCGCCTGCTTCGGAAGCTTGCTGCCCTTGCGCAGATTGCAGGGCGAGCAGGCTGCCACGACATTCTCCCAGGTCGTCTCGCCGCCATGGGCACGCGGGATGACGTGGTCGAACGTCAGATCGTCATGAGAGCCGCAATACTGGCACTCGAACCGGTCGCGCAGGAAGACGTTGAACCGGGTGAAAGCCGGATTGCGCGATGGCTGAACGTAAGTCTTCAGGCACACGACACTCGGAAGCCGCATCGAAAAGCTCGGTGAGGAAACCGAATGTTCATATTCCGCGATGATGTTCACACGGTCGAGAAAGACCGCCTTGATCGCGTCCTGCCAGGACCAGAGCGACAAGGGATAATAACTCAGCGGCCGGTAGTCAGCGTTCAGGACGAGCGCCGGCAGGGCCTGCGGGGAGACTGCAATCGTCAAGGGACTCTCCTGATCGATTCGGCATCTGCATCTGTATATTAGGCCGGTTGTTACAGGATTGTGAAGTCCAATAAATTCAGAGGATAAAGGCAATTTGAAGAGTGTTGCCGATCAGCCGATCGGCAGCATGTCGCGCCGCATTTTCGTGGCGTAATAGGCCCAGAAAAGCCGCGCCGCCACTGAGCGCCATGGCGACCAGACTTGCGAGAGCCTGGCAAGCGCCTTGGCTTGCGGCCGCGCCGCAAGTCCAAGCGCGGTACCGACGGCATTCTGCAGCGCCACATCGCCGGCTGGAAAGACATCGGCATGGCCGCCGCAGAACATCAGATAGACCTCCGCCGTCCACGGACCGACGCCCTTTAAGGCGGTGAGTTCACCAAGCGCTTCGTCCGGCGGTTTCAGGCAGAGGCCGGAAAGATCGAGGCGGTCGGAGACAACCGCTTCAGCAATCCGCGACAGCGTGTCGGCCTTGGCGCGCGACAGGCCGAATTCCCGCCATGCTTCCGGCGCAAGCAGCACGTAGCCTTCGGCCGTCAACGGCCCGTCCGCCGGCAGCATCCGCCGCCAGATCGCCTCGGCGCTGGCGCGCGAGACCATTTGCGAGACGATGATATGGGCAAGGCCGGCAAAGCCGGGTTCACGCAACCGCAATGGGACAGGCCCTGCATCCGCCGCGATTGGTGCAAGGCGAGGGTCGAGGCGCAGCAATGCTTCGAGCCCCAGCCTGACGTCATCGTCGTTACGGATGATCTGCACGCGTCCTCCCAGTGGTTCGAAACCAAAATCCGTGGCAGAAGAAAGCATGACCACGAGCGAGCGTCAAAAGCCTGTCTTTCGTTTTGCGCCGAGTCCGAACGGACCGCTGCATCTCGGCCATGCGCTGTCGGCCTTTTTGAACCGCGACATGGCCGAAGCCGAAAATGGCCGCCTGCTGCTGCGCATCGAGGATATCGACCAGGCGCGCTGCACCCCCGAATTTGAGGCCGGCATCCTGAGGGACCTCGACTGGCTTGCTATCGATTGGGAAAGCCCGGTGCGGCGGCAGTCGGAACATTTCCCGGAATATCAGGCGGCGCTCCACGCATTGATCGAGCGCGGCCTGGTCTACCCCGCCTTCCTGACGCGCGGCGAGGTGAAGGCACGTGTCTCCGCCTACGAGGCAACGGGCCAATCCTGGCCGCGCGACCCCGATGGCACGCCACATTACCCGCCGATTGATCGCGAGCGGCTCGAGGCCGAATGGCGGGATATTCTTGCCTCCGGGAAAAAACATGCCTGGCGGCTCGATATGCGCAAGGCGCTCGACCTGATCGGCGAACTGCTGTTCTGGACCGAAACCGGCGACGGCAGGACGGGCGAGATCGCCGCCGAACCCGAGGTCTGGGGAGACGTCATCCTGTCTCGCTCGGATGCACCCTCGAGCTATCATCTTTCGGTGGTCGTCGACGATGCGCTGCAGGGCGTCACCCATGTCGTGCGTGGGCTCGACCTCTTCCACGCCACGTCGGTCCACCGGCTGCTGCAGGTGCTGCTCGGCCTGCCCCAGCCTCTCTATCACCATCATCGTCTCATCCTCGACGCCGATGGCCGCAAGCTTTCGAAAAGCGAAGGTGACAGCGGCCTTGCCGAATTGCGTGCCCAGGGCATGTCAGGGGCCGATATTCGCCGCCTTGTCGGGCTCTGACCGCCGTTCGGCACGCTCTCTGCCGACGATCGAAAGCGTGTGCGAGAACATCCGGAAGACGCGGAACTTGATCAGCGCCGCGTTGATCTCTGCGCCGATGATGAAGATGACGCCGACCATGTAGAGGAAGATCAGCACGATCATCACCGAGGCGAGACCGGCATAGGTCGCCGTATAATTGGCGAAGGTCGCAAGATAATAGGCAAAGACCAGCGCGCCGGCGAGCCACAGAAGCAGCGTCAGCAGCACGCCGGGAATGACGTCGAACACCCGCCGCTTACCGGCCGGCAGCCACAGATGCATGACGAGCAGCCCGACGGTGAGCACGACAAGCGTGCCGTAGATGCGCCAGCTGAAGACGATGTCGAGCGTATCGGCAAACAGCGGAAGCCATTTCCTGGCATAGTCGAGAGCCAATGGCACGGCCACCAGCAGAATGCTGATCGCCGCGAAGATGATGACGGCAATCAGCACATAGCCGAGGCTGGCGAGGCGGGTGAAATACCACGGCCGCGTTTCCTGCACCCGATAGGCACGGTTGAGCGAGATGCGCAGCGCTTCGACGCCGTTCGAGGCGAAATAGGCAGCCGCCAGCACCGAGACCGTCAGCAGCCCGCCGCGCTGAATGGTCAGGACCTGCAGCACCTGGTCGGCGAGCGGCTTGGCGATCGCTTCCGGCCAGGTGTCGAAGATCAGATGGATGGCGGTGGAGGAAAACTGATCGGCGCCGAGGAAGCTTGCAAGCGCCGTGCCGAAGATCAGGAAGGGAAAAACCGCAAGCAGGCTCGACAGCGCCACGTGGCTCGCCATTGCAAATCCGTCATCCTCGACCATGTGACAGATCGCGTCGTAGACCACGTCGTAGATCGTGCGCAGCACCTTCCGCATTCCGTCCCCGGCTTCCAGATTGTATCCTCTGGCCGAATATGGGAAACGAGTCTCATTTTGTACAGGAATCATTCCATGGCGGAACAGCGCACAATCGTCGTCACCGGCTGTTCCTCCGGCATCGGCGCTTACTGCGCCCAGGCGCTGAAGGCCGATGGCTGGCGTGTCTTTGCGACGGTGCGCAAGGCGGATGATCTGCCGGCACTGGAAGCCGACGGCATCGAGGCCTTCGTGATGGATTATGCCAGGGCCGAGACGATTTCCGACTTCGTCGGCGCGGCCCTCGGCCGCAGCGGCGGCCGCATCGACGCGCTCTTCAACAATGGTGCCTACGGCCAGCCTGGCGCCGTCGAGGATCTGTCGACGGCGGCGCTGCGCGCACAGTTCGAAGCGAACTTCTTCGGCTGGCACGAATTGACGCGGCAGCTCATCCCCTCGATGCGCAAACATGGTCACGGACGGATCGTGCAATGCTCCTCCATTCTCGGCCTGGTCCCCTATCGCTATCGCGGTGCCTATACCGCCTCGAAATTTGCGCTCGAGGGGCTCAGCATCACCCTGCGTATGGAGCTTTACGGCAGCGGCATCCATGTGAGCCTGATCGAGCCTGGGCCGATCGCCACGCGTTTCACCGCCAACGCGCTCGCAAAGATCAGGGAAAACATCGATCTCGAGAATTCGCCGCACGCAGCAGATTATGCCAGACAGTTGGCGAGGCTCGACGGATCGGGGCCGGTCAACCGCCACAAACTTGGCCCCGACGCGGTCTACTCCGTATTGAAACAAGCATTGAACTCGAAAAGACCAAAGCCACATTATCCTGTAACGACTCCGGCTAAACAGGGCATGCTCCTGAAGCGACTGCTTCCGGCAGACCTCTTCTACAATCTGATGCGCTGGACCGATTGACCGAGAAAGCTGAATACCATGTCCACGGCCACCTATATCCTTGCGATCATCGTCATGGGCATCGTCGCCCTCGTGCTGATCCGCGGCCTCTTCAACATGATGAAGGGCGGTGATGCCAACCTTTCCAACAAGCTGATGCAGCTTCGCGTCCTGCTGCAGGCAATCGCCGCCGTCCTGATTATGATCACGCTCTGGCTGACCGGCGGCGGCCGTCCGAGCTGACGGAAACTATGGAGTGGTTGGTGTGATGAGGAGTGGGAATGACCAAGGAGACGTGATCCCGGATGGGGTGTCTCTTCACGCAGCATCAAGTTTGGCGAAAGGGCCAACTCCATTCTCCGTCATCCTCGGCATTGAGCCGAGGATCTATGCCACGGCCTCTGATCGATGCGATCTGGATGCTCGGGTCAAGCCCGAGCATGACGGAGGTCGGGGTGGAACGACAATCCTCCCGCTAGGCGGTGCGACATGGTAAAACTCAACAAGATCTACACCAAAACCGGCGATGACGGCACGACCGGGTTGGTGTCCGGCCCGCGTCGGACAAAGGACGATCTGCGGGTCGAAGCCTATGGCACGATCGACGAGGCCAATTCCGCGATCGGCCTGGCGCGGCTGCACACATCAGGCTTGCCCGAACTCGACGCCATGCTGATGTCGATCCAGAACGATCTCTTCGATCTCGGCGCGGATCTCGCCACACCGGATATCGGTGAGACGCCGGCCTACGAACCACTGCGGATCATCGAGACTCAGGTCGCCCGCGTCGAGAGCGATATCGATCAGTTGAACGCCGGTCTCGAGCCGCTGAAATCCTTCATCCTGCCGGGCGGCAGCCCCGCTGCCGCATATCTGCACCTTGCCCGTACGATTGCCCGGCGCGCCGAACGTCTGATGGTAGCGCTTGCCCACACCGACGGCGAAATCGTCAGCGAGTCGGCGAGGAAATACGTCAACCGGCTCTCGGATTTCCTCTTCGTCGCTGCGCGCCATGCAAATGACCGGGGCCAAGCAGATGTGCTTTGGGTTCCCGGAAAAAACAGATAGGTTCGCCGCGACGACGATCGCCGGGGGGCCTTTATGTTCATACCACTTCACGACGCCAATACGCTGAAATATATCAAGGTCCAGTGGGTGACCCTCTCGCTGATCGCGCTGAATGTCGCAATCTGGCTATTCACCAGCCTAGAGAGCGAGCAGGCAGCCCAGGCGACAACAGTCGGGCTCGGTTACATCCCGGCCATCGTCTTCGGCGATGCGGTGCTGGCGCCGGGGCTCGAAATCGTGCCGGAACCGCTGACTTATCTCACCTATGCCTTCGTCCACGCCGGCTTCTGGCATCTCGCCGGTAACATGATCTTCCTCTGGGTCTTCGGCGACAATGTCGAGGATGCGATGGGGCATCTGCGCTTCCTGATGTTCTACCTCGCCTGCGCAGCCGCCGGCGCGCTCTGCCACGGCCTGTTCAGCATGACGTCGCAAGCGCCGCTGGTCGGCGCATCGGGAGCGATCTCCGGCGTGGTTGCCGCCTATGTCATGCTGCATCCGCGCGTCAGGGTTTGGGTGCTGGTCTTCTTCCGTGTGCCGTTGCCCCTGCCGGCTTTCGTGCCGCTGCTTTTGTGGATCGGGCAGCAGTTCGTCATGCTGGCGATCACACCCGAAAGCGATGTTTCCTGGGGCGCGCATGTCGGCGGCATCATTGCCGGAGGTATTTTAATCCTCGTCTTGCGCCGGTCCGGCGTGCCGCTCTTCGACCGGGAGATCGTCACACCTCGGGCCGTTAGAAACAGTCCCGGCGCCGTTCCGAGCATCGCCGCCGGAACGGGGGGCGGGATAGGGCAGCGCTTCCCCTGGGGTCGGCGCTCATAGCGATATTGACGTGAACGTAAACGTCCATATATTGCCCGTCAAATCGCCTGCCTGCGTCATGCGAGCGTTGAAATTGGAGGAAAAACGCGTATCCATGTCGCCATTCGACAATCGGAGCAGCGCCTGAGCGCGCATTTTCTAGAAAAGTCTCTGAAGCCAGTTTTCCCTGAAGGAAGGACCCCATGAAGATTCTCGTGCCCGTCAAACGGGTTGTCGACTACAACGTGAAGATCCGGGTGAAGCCGGATGGCACGGGTGTCGAGCTTGCCAATGTGAAGATGTCGATGAACCCGTTCGACGAGATCTCGGTGGAAGAGGCGCTGCGGCTGAAGG